>JAZUBL010000001.1:0-26279 GCA_045638545.1 Acutalibacteraceae bacterium
ACGATCCGACTTAGAGGTGCCGGCACAGCGTCGTCTTGGCAATGGAAAATTCCTGAAAATCGTCGGCGCAAAAGAAAATAATCTGCAGAACGTAACAGTCCAGATCCCATTGGGAACATTGACCTGTATCACTGGTATCTCCGGATCGGGTAAGTCTTCTCTGATTAACGAGGTTCTTTATAAGCATCTTGCCTCGGAGCTGAACGGTGCCAGACCGCGCCCTGGCAAATTTAAGGAAATTCAGGGACTGGAGCATCTGGATAAAGTAATTCAGATCAACCAGTCACCGATCGGCCGCACACCGCGTTCCAATCCGGCAACCTATACCGGCCTGTTTACCGATATTCGTGACCTGTTTGCATCAACACAGGAAGCAAAGATCCGCGGCTTTGCGCCGGGCAGATTTTCCTTCAACGTCAAAGGCGGACGCTGCGAAGCCTGTCAGGGTGATGGCATTCTGAAAATTGAAATGCATTTCCTGCCGGACGTGTATGTACCATGTGATCTTTGCAAGGGTAAACGGTATAACAGAGAGACGCTGGAAGTAAAATATAAAGGTAAGAGCATCAGCGATGTGCTGGATATGACAGTGGAAGAAGGTCTGGAATTTTTCTCCAATCTGCCGAAAATCAAGCGCAAGCTGCAGACGCTCTATGACGTTGGTCTCAACTATATCAAAATTGGTCAGGCATCTACAACACTCTCCGGCGGCGAAGCGCAGCGCGTAAAACTGGCAACAGAGCTTTCCAAGCGGCCGACAGGAAAGACCATCTACATTCTGGACGAGCCTACCACTGGTCTGCATATAGCAGACGTTCATCGCCTTATCGATGTGCTGCAGAAGCTGGTGGATACCGGCAATACGGTAGTAGTGATCGAGCATAATCTGGATCTGATCAAGACTGCGGACCACATTATTGATCTTGGCCCGGAGGGCGGAAACAAAGGCGGTACCATTGTTGCAGCTGGCACACCGGAGGAAGTTGCGGCTGTAGAAGGCTCTTATACAGGTCAGTATTTAAAGAAACTTCTGTAATTTGTACGAATAAGCGAATTTTTTGCTGTTAATATGGTAAAAGCGTCAATTGTTCACATTCTATTAATTACTTATATGATGCAAATGTAGTACAATGAATGTATATATCATTTTGAGGATGTTGTTATTTGTTTGGCTATATCAAACCGGAGCACGGTGAACTCCTTGTAAAAGAATATGAACAATATAAGGGCGTTTACTGTGGTCTCTGCAAAGCGCTGGGTAAGTATTACGGACGCATTTCGCGGATGACGCTCAGTTACGACTGCACGTTTCTCTCGCTGTTTTTGCTTGGTGTGCAGCCGGAATGTACAAAGTTTCATAAAGGCCGCTGTGTGGTAAATCCGTTGAAGAAGTGTACCTTCTGCACCGGGCATACAGAGGTGCTGCAATTGCCGTCGGCATTGTCTGTGATTTCTATGTATCACAAGCTGAAAGACGACATTGCAGACGGTGGGTTCCTCAGCAAAATGCGTTCCTATGCACTGATGCCGCTGGCAAAACGGCCTTACAAAAAGGCCAGCAGAGATTATCCGGAGCTGGCGAAGATTCTGGATGAAATGACAGAGGCGCAGAAACTGGTGGAGCAGAGCACGAAGGAGCCGTCTCTGGATCGCTGTGCAGAACCTTCGGCGCAGATGCTGAAGCAGGTATTTGCTCTGACAGCAAACGATCCGCAGGCAAAGCTGATTTATGAAACAATCGGCTATTTTGCAGGCAAGTGGATTTATGTGATCGATGCTGCAGATGACCTGGAAGATGACCTGAAAGATGGTTCTTTCAATCCGCTGATCGGGATGATGCAGCTGACAAAAGATTCCCCAAAAGAAGAGATACAGAAAGCGAAAGAGTATTGCAACGGTGTGCTGAATATGTGCCTGTCGCAAATCATTGCATCGGTGAATTTAATCCATTTTTATCACTTTGGTTCGATTATTGAGAACATTGTGGAAAAAGGGTTGCCGGAGATGCAAAAAAAGCTGCTGTTTGAAAAGGAGAAAAATACATGACCGACCCATATAAAATTCTTGAAATTTCCCCGAATGCAACCGACGATGAGGTAAAAGAAGCTTATCGTAAGATGGCAAAAAAATACCATCCGGATAACTATGCGGGGAGCCCATTAGCGGATCTGGCCAATGAAAAAATGAAGGAAGTCAATGAGGCTTATGATAAGATTTTAAACGATCGTAAGCAGGCAAGAAATGCAGGCTCCGGCTCCAGTTCCGGCAGCACCGGCAATGCCGGCGGCAGCTCTGGTTCTTATAATTATGGTTATGGCTATGGCGGCTCCGCAGGCGGTTATGCCGGCAGCTCTAACTTTAATGACGTCCGTAACCTGATTAACAGTAACAGAATTGCAGATGCTGAGCAGATTCTCAACGGCGTTCCACAGGATCGCAGAAACGCTGAGTGGCACTTTCTGAAAGGCGCTGTTTCTGCAAAGCGCGGCTGGTATGACGATGCATTCCGTTACGTTTCCACTGCAGTACAGATGGACCCGAACAATGCGGAGTACCGTATGCTGTTTAATCAGCTGAACAATTCCCGCAATGGTGCATATGGCGGTTACAACCCGAATATGCAGATGCAGCAGAGAGGCTGCACCGGCTGTGACGTTTGTTCTGGTTTGCTGTGTGCTGACTGCTGCTGCGAGTGCTTTGGCGGCGACTGTATCCGCGGCTGCTAAAAGGGGGCACCTATGAATCGTTCCATTCAAGTAGCATTTTGCGGTATCACAGCAGCGCTTAGCACTGTAATTATGCTGATTGCCGGCTTTGTGCCGACAGCCAGCTATGCACTGCCGGCTCTGGCCGGCGTTTTTGCAATTGCCATCGTCATCGAGCTGAATGTTGGCTGGGCATTTGCCTCTTTTGTGGTTTCGTCTATTATTTCAGCGCTGATCGTACCAGATAAGAGCGCAGCGCTGCTATACATTATATTCTTCGGGTTCTACCCGATTTTAAAAGCGATTTTTGAGCGAATCAAAGTGAAGGTTATCGCTTACCTGTTAAAGTTTGCGGTATTCAATGCAGCGGCTATCGGCGCATATTTTATTGCCATCTGGTTGCTGGCATTGAAACCGGAAACCCTTGTGATTTTCGGCATCAGCATTCCATGGGTACTGCTGATTATCGCAAATGCGATTTTTATTGTTTATGATTTTGCCCTTTCCGGCCTGGTAGTGGCATACTATAAACGACTGCATCCGATTTTTTCAAGATGGATGATGAAAAAATAATTGAATTTATTTGGGGGAATACGATGAGTCTGAAAACTGCGCTGTCAGTATCAGCCTGCAAGGCAAGTTGTTCACTGCTGAGAAAAATGAAAAAAGGCGGCACCACCACACCGGGTAAGATTGCAATGAAAATCAACCCGACTGTTCTGCGCGAGCTTGCAAAAGGAATGAAGGTAACTGTGGTAACCGGTACCAACGGCAAAACTACCACTGCCCGCATGATCGATGCTGCCATGGAAAAAGCTGGTCTTCGCTACTTTGCAAACCGTTCCGGCGCAAACCTGCTGCCAGGTATCGTTACTGTGTTCAGCGAGAACGCATCTTTTACCGGCAAGCGCAAGCATACACATGCGCTGATTGAATGCGACGAAGCAGCATTCCGTCTGGTAAGCAAATATCTCAATCCGCAGTGCATCGTTGTAACCAACGTATTCCGTGATCAGCAGGACCGTTTTGGTGACGTAAACAACACCATCGACCTGATCACAGCCGGCATTAAGAATTCTCCAAATGCCGTTGTCTGCCTCAACGCAGACTGCTCTCTCACTGCTTCTATTGCGGAGCGTGTTGACAATAAAATTGTTTATTTCGGTCTCGATACACCGATTTATCAGAACACACCAACAGAAGCATCCGAGGCGCCATACTGCCTCCACTGCGGCCACGAATACAAGTACGATTACATTACTTACGGCCATCTTGGCGGCTTCTACTGCGAAAACTGCGGCTACAGACGCCAGCCAACCGGCGTAGCGGCTTCCGCTGTGCTTGGTTCCGATCTGGATCACTCCGACATCCAGCTGAAGATTTTCAAGAACACTTATGACTGCCGGATCAATCTTCCGGGCGGCTATAACATCTACAATGCTGTTTCTGCAGCAGCAGCCTGCAAGGTGATCGGTATTCCGGATAAAGTGACCGTTGATGCGCTTGGTTCTTTCAGCTGCGGTTTTGGCCGTATGGAAAAGGTTTCTGTCAACGGTACTGATATCCGTATGATCCTTGTTAAGAACCCAACCGGCTGCAATCAGGCACTGAACTTCGTAACAAACGTGCAGGAGCCAACAACACTGGTATTCTCTCTTAATGATAAAGAGGGTGACGGTACCGATATCTCCTGGATCTGGGATACAGATTACGAGAAGATCCTCAGCATGGGGGACAACCTGAAGAAGATCTATGTTTCCGGCAGCCGTATTGATGATATGGCAGTGCGTCTCAAGTATGCAGGCATTCCGGAAAATAAGATCATTCGCGAAAGAGACTACGACCGTCTGTTCCAGCGTCTTGTAGCAGAGAAGGGCAACGTGTGCATTCTCCCAACCTACAGCGCAATGCTGGAAATGCGCGGCAAGATGAGCAAGCTGACAGATATTAAAGATATCTGGGAATAAGGAGGAGCGGCAATGAGCAATTTTGAAATTAACATTTGTCATCTGTATCCGGATCTCATGAATCTTTATGGTGACAGAGGCAACATCATCGCCATGCAGCGCAGACTGGAATGGCGCGGCATCCGTGCCAATGTAACAGAGGTCAGCATCGGTGATCCGCTCAACTGGCAGGATTACGACATTTTCTTCATCGGCGGCGGCCAGGAGTTTGAGCAGAAGGCGCTGCTGGATGATATTCACTCCGGTAAAGGCGATGCGATCAAAGCAGCGATTGAAGCAGGCAAAGTATTCCTGACAGTCTGCGGCGGTTATCAGCTGCTGGCAAAAGATTACATCAGCCCGGAAGGAAAGAAGCTGAACCTCATCGGCGCCATTGATATGCATGTTAAGGGCGGCAAAGAGCGTCTGGTAGGCAACTACATGTTCCAGATGGCAAACGGCAATAAAGTGGTTGCATTCGAAAACCACGCAAGCCGCACCTTCCTTGGTCAGGGCGTTAAGCCGCTGGGCAAGGTACTCTCCGGTAAGGGCAACAACGGTCAGGACGGTACAGAAGGCGTTCGCTATAAGAATGTATTCGGTACTTACGGCCACGGTTCTCTGCTGCCGAAGAATCCGGCTCTCTGCGATCTGCTGCTGAAGCTGGCAATCGATGCAAAATATCCGGGGCTGGAACTGCAGCCGCTGGAAGATAAGTTTGAAAAAGCAGCCCATCACTATATGGTGGAGCGTCTTTCTAAATAATTTTTGCTGAAAAGTAAGTCCCTGTATATGCAGGGACTTTTTTCTATGGAATTAAAATGCAATACAACGGACATTGACTTGCAGAAAATGGGAGAAATCGTCATTCTGTCCCTTGCTTTTTGCAGGAAAAGGCATTACAATGAAAGAGTATATATTTTGACATTTTGAAGAGCAAAGAGGTAGTTTCTGTATGAATAGCCTGTTAACAGTACGAATTAAACGAAAGATGGCAACTTTTTCCAAAGGACAGAAGTTGATTGCACAGTATATTTTAGAACATTATGACAAAGTAGCGTTTATGACTGCTTCCAAGCTGGGCGCAACAGTCGGTGTCAGTGAGTCTACGGTTGTCCGCTTTGCTACAGAGGTTGGGTATGCCGGTTATCCGGAACTGCAGAAAGCAGTGCAGGAGATGATCCGCAACAAAATGACCTCCCTGCAAAGACTGGAAATGGCAGCGAACATGGGAGATTCTGACAAAGTTCTCAACTCTATTCTGAGCAATGATATTGAAATGATCCGTCAGACAATGGAAGAAACCTGTCAGCATTCGTTTTACCGTGCCGCAGAGGCAATTGCAGAGGCGAGAAAAGTATATGTAATCGGTGCGAGAAGCTCACAGGCTCTGGCAGCATTCCTTTCTTATTATCTCAATTTCATTGTAGATAACGTTGTGCCGATCAACGTAACAAGTGAAGAGGAAATTTTTGAACAGATGATCCGCATTGACAGCCGCGACGCTGTAATTGGCATCAGCTTCCCGCGTTACTCCACAAAAGCAGTTAAGGCACTGGATTTTGCATCCTCCCGCGGTGCGAAGGTGGTTGCTATTACAGACAGCGCAGTGTCTCCGCTGAGCGAGTCGGCAGACTATCTGCTCCTTGCCCGCAGCGATATGGCTTCTTTTGTTGACACACTGGTGGCGCCGCTGAGTCTGATCAATGCATTGATCGTTGCAATTGCAATTAAGAAAAAAGAAGAAGTAGCAGACCTGTTCCAGAAGCTGGAAGATATCTGGGATGCTTATGAAGTTTACGAAAAGGTGGAAGAACGGTTAAATTGATGGATATGCAATATGATGTATTAGTAATCGGCGGCGGTGCAGCAGGCACCATTGCTGCTGGTACAAGCGCAGAAAATGGATATCGCACAGCACTGCTGGAGAAAAACAGCCGCCTTGGCAGAAAAGTTCTGGTTACAGGCAAAGGCCGCTGCAACATCTGCAACAACTGCGATGTAAATACTGTAATTGAAAATGTACCGACAAACCCTAGATTTTTATATAGTGCTCTTGCAAAATTCCCACCGAGAGAGGTCATTGAATTTTTTGAAGATCTTGGCCTCCCGCTGAAAACAGAACGCGGAAACCGTGTGTTCCCACAGTCTGACAGAGCCATGGACGTGGTAGATACGCTGACCTCTTACGTAAAGCACAGCGGTGCAAAAATCCTCCAGGGAGAAGCTGACCAGCTGCTTATTGAGGACGGCGCAGTAAAGGGTGTAGAGCTGAAAGACGGCAGAGTAATTCACGCAGATAACGTGATCATCTGCTGCGGCGGTGTTTCTTATCCGGGTACCGGCTCTACTGGTGATGGCTATCGCCTTGCAATGCAGGCTGGCCATACGATTGTACCAACAAGACCATCTCTTGTACCGCTGGTAGCTTACGGCACAGACTGCAGCGCCATGCAGGGTCTGGCGCTGAAAAACATCAGTGTGAAAGTGCGCCATGCAGAAAAGAAAACTGTTGTGTTTGAAGATTTCGGTGAAATGCTCTTTACACACTTTGGCCTTTCCGGTCCTGTTATTTTAAGCGCAAGCAGCCATATGCAGGACATGGAAGCCGGCAAGTACGAGCTTTCTATCGACCTGAAACCGGCCCTCAGCGAGGAGCAGCTGGACCTGCGTCTGCAGCGTGATTTTGAGAAGAACCTGAACAAAGACTTTATTAATGCACTGAATGAACTGCTGCCAAGAAAGATGATTCCTGTTATGGTAAAGTATTCCGGCATTGCACCGGACACCAAGTGCAACCAGATCACCAGAGAACAGCGCCGTGAGCTTTTAAATCAGCTGAAGAACTTTACTGTTCTTATCAAAGGCTTCCGCCCGATTGATGAGGCGATCATTACATCCGGCGGTGTTTCCACAAAAGAGATCAGCCCGAAAACCATGGCATCCAAGCTGGTTTCCGGTCTGTACTTTGCCGGTGAAGTCATTGACGTAGACGCATATACCGGCGGTTTTAATTTACAGATTGCATTTTCTACCGGAAAGCTGGCAGGCGATTCGGTTTATCAATAATATTCAAGGAGGCTGCGAATATGATTTCCGTAGCGATTGACGGACCTGCAGGAGCAGGCAAAAGCACCATCGCCCGCCATGCGGCGAAAACCCTCGGCTTTATTTATGTAGATACCGGTGCAATGTACCGTGCCATCAGCCTGTTTATGCTGAAGAACGGTGTAGACGTAGCTGATGCAGAAGCAGTAGCGGCAAACCTGCCAAAAGTAACTGTGCAGCTTGCCTTTGAGAACGGTGAGCAGCACGTGATTCTGTGCGGTGAAGATGTTTCCGCACAGATCCGTACACCGGAAGTTTCCATGGTTACTTCTAAAATTTCCGCGATCCCTGCAGTTCGTGCATTTTTGCTGGACCTGCAGAAGGATATGGCAAACCATAATAACATCCTGATGGATGGCCGTGATATCGGCACTGTTGTGCTGCCAAATGCACAGGTGAAAATTTTCCTCACTGCTTCTGCAGAGGAGCGCGCAAAGCGCCGCTTTAAAGAGCTGCAGGAAAAGCAGGTCGCGACCACATTTGAAGAAGTGCTGGCTGATATTGAGCAGCGCGACTATCAGGATTACAACCGTGAAATTGCGCCGCTGAAGCAGGCAGACGATGCAGTTCTGCTGGATACTTCCCACATGACACTGGAAGAATCTATTCAGGCAGTTTCTGACCTGATTACCAATTATCTGAAAAACAATGCATAATTTGAGCGAATATACATAATCTAATGGAGGATTGAAGAAACGAATGAGTAAGACAGAAAAGAATTTACGTAAAAAATCTATGGTGTTCCGCCTGCTGCAGATCCCTGGCCGCCACCTGTGCAGATGGGCATTCCCATCCAGAATTCAGGGTCTGGAAAACTTCCCGGAAAAGGGTAAAGTTATCGTTTGCAGTAACCACATCAGTAACTTTGACCCACTGTACCTTTCCACACCACCAAAGCGCCAGCTGCGCTACATGGCAAAGAAAGAACTGTTCAAGAATAAGTTTGCAGGCTGGTTCATCAGCCAGATGGGTGCATTCCCTGTAGACCGCGGTTCCGGTGATACTGAGTCCATCAATCTTGCAGCAAAGGTACTGGAGGACAGAGGCGCTCTGGCAATCTTCATTGAAGGCACCCGTTCCAAGGATGGTCAGCTTGGCCGCCCAAGAAACGGCGCAGCAATGCTGGCTTTCCAGAATAAGGCACCGGTTATTCCTGTATGTATCACAACAAAGAGCGGCAAGGCACCAAAGCTGTTTGAGCGTGTTGTTATCAGCTACGGCGAAGTAATTCCATACGAAGAGCTTGGCTTTGTAGAAGGCTCCAGCTCTGAGATCCGTGATGCAAGCCGTCTGATCATGAGCAAAATTGCAGAGATGCGCGAGCACGACCAGCCAATCGTTGACGCTTTCTAAATTCCACTGAAAGAAGTGTGATGGGATGACGTTCTATTCCGGGTGCAGAGTTTTCTGCCGTCCGCTGCTGCGGTGCAAGTTTTCTATTCGAGTCACTGGATTAGAACATATGCCAAAGCAGGGAAGAGTGATCCTGTGCAGCAATCATCGGCGACTATCAGATCCGCCGATCCTTGGCTGTGTCCTACGCAGGCCGATCCGCTTTATGGCAAAGTCGGAGCTGTTTACAGATCACGGCAGAGCGGCAGCTTTCTTTTTAAAGAAGTTCGGTGCTTTTCCGGTAAAGCGGGACAGCGCAGACAGAGCTTCTCTGAACACAGCTGTTTCGCTGCTGAAGAAGGAACAGGTGGTGGGTATCTTTCCGGAAGGCGGAATCGTAAAGCCGGGAACACCCTTCGCAGCGAAAGCCGGGGTAGTGATGCTCGCCAGAAAAGCGCAGGCACCGATCCTGCCAGTCTGGATTGAATATGGACAGAAGAGCGGCTTCCGGCAGCCGGTACAGATCCGGATCGGAAAGCTGATCCCTTATAAGAAATTGTCATCGTTATCGGAAAATAAGATACGGGAAATGACGGCGTATCTCACGGAGGTGATGCATACGCTGGGAGGAATGTAAATGAAAAATGTGACTGTTGCAAAATCGGCAGGCTTCTGCTTCGGTGTAGACCGCGCCGTGAACGTGGTGTACTCTCTGCTGGATGAAGGCAAGAAGGTTTACACACTGGGGCCGATCATCCACAATCCGCAGATGATTGCGGAGCTGGAGTCCAGAGGCGTTGAGATCATCGAAAGCGTTGACAATGCGCCGAAGGATGGCACCATCGTCATCCGTGCCCATGGTATTCCCCGGGAAATTACAGATAAACTGCAGGCAGAAGGCTACAGTTTTGTAGATGCAACCTGCCCGTTTGTGTCTAAAATTCATTCCAAAGTGGAGACAGCCGGCAAAAATGGAGATGCTGTGTTTATTTTTGGCGATCCAAAACATCCGGAAGTGATCGGTATTAAAGGCCATTGTTTTGGAGAATGTTTCATTTTTCGCGATCATTCAGAGTTCGACGATTTTACTAATAATTGCCCGGAATGGAAAAATAAAGCAGTCACAATTGTGGTGCAAACCACATTTAATGTGGCAGAATTTAAAAATTGTTTGAAAATCCTGAAAAAGGTATATACAAATGCAACAATTTTTGATACAATATGTAATGCGACTGTTAGTCGGCAGTCAGAAGCCATTGCTTTGGCCGAAAAATCGGACCTTATGGTCATTATCGGCGGGCGTCACAGCTCAAACACCGTAAAATTGTACGATGTCTGTAAAAATCTGTGCGATACGGTTCTGATCGAATCAGCCGACGAGCTGCCTATGGATAAGGTCCGGGCAGCAAATAACGTTAGCATTACAGCAGGTGCGTCCACACCTGCGGCAATCATAAAGGAGGCACTGAATATCATGTCAGTAGAGAAATTTGAAGAAATGAGTTTTGCAGAACTTCTGGAGGAATCCCTGAAGGACTTCAATACTAACGATAAAGTAAGAGGAGTAGTTGTTGGCGTTTATCCAAACGAAGTAACCGTAGACGTTGGCAGAAAGCAGGCTGGCTTCATCCCTGCAAACGAGCTTTCTTCCGATCCAAACGCTAAGCCAGAAGACCTTGTTAAGGTTGGCGACGAGCTGGATCTGCTCATCATGCGCACAAACGACCAGGAAGGCACAATCATGCTCTCCAAGAAGCGTCTCGACGCTCAGAAGGGCTGGGAAGTAATTGCTCAGGCTGAAGAAGACGGCGAAATCGTAACAGGTGTTGTAACAGAGGTTATCAAGGGCGGCATCATCGCTGTAACAAACGGCGTTCGTGTATTCATCCCAGCATCCCAGGCAACAGCATCCCGCGGCGATTCCCTGGACGAGCTCCTCAAGAAGGAAGTTTCCTTCCGCATCATCGAGGTTAACCGTTCCCGTCGTCGTGCAGTAGGTTCCATCCGTTCCGTTCTTAAGGAAGTTAAGAAGGAAGAGGCTGAGAAGTTCTGGACAGAGGCAGAGGAAGGCAAGGAGTATGATGGTACAGTTAAGTCCATCACAAACTACGGCGCATTCGTAGACCTCGGCGGCATCGACGGTATGGTACATATCTCCGAGCTGTCCTGGAACAGAATCAAGCACCCATCCGAGGTTGTAGCAGTTGGCGATTCCGTAAAGGTTTACATCAAGAAGCTCGACCGCGAAAACGGCAAGATTTCCCTCGGCTACAAGAAGGCTGAAGACAATCCATGGGAGATCCTCAAGGAGCAGTACCCAGTTGGCACAGTAACAGACGTTACAATCGTTGGCATGACAACATTCGGTGCATTTGCTAGAATCATCCCAGGCATCGATGGCCTCATCCACATTTCTCAGATTGCTAACCAGAGAATTGAGAAGCCACAGGACGTTCTCAAGATCGACGATGTTGTACAGGCAAAGGTTACAGAGATCGACTTTGATAAGAAGCGTGTAAGCCTCTCCATCCGTGCAACACTGCCACAGGAAGCAGCAGAAGAAGCAGCTGAATAATCTGAATCAGAATCTCTGAGTTAAGATAACAGGAAGGACACAGGAATCAATCCTGTGTCCTTTTTCTAATTGTGTCATATTTTTTCCGCAGCCGCACTATTTCTAATCATGGAGCATTGCATGATTTTGCAGCAATAGTGAGGTGAGCCGGTGAGAAGACGTGTTCGTCCCCGTACAAAAAAGCAGATCCGCATTAGATGGATTATAAGGCTGCTGATTTTTTTCAGCCTTGCAATTATGCTTTTTGTTTTTATCAGCATGAAACTGAAGCCCATGGTGCAGACTGTAACCAGCGGCATTGCAAAGCAGATGATGGTTTCGTCTATTCACGAAGTTGTATTAAACGAACTGGATGAAAAACAATACCAGTATGATGATTTCGTCAATGTTCAGCGTGATCTTGACGGAAATATCCGCACCATTTCGCTGAATATGGTAAACGTCAATACGCTGAAGTCTAATATTGCACTGACAATCCAGCAGGAGCTGGGAGATTCTCAGAAGCAGACCGGTGTGCCTCTTGGCACATTGCTGGGCGCAGATTTGCTGCGCGGCCATGGTCCGGAGATTCCATTAAAAATTTCCGTTTTGGGCAACATATCGGTAGATCTGAAAAGCACGTTTGATTCCGCAGGGATCAATCAGACACGGCATCAGATTTATCTGGAAATCACCACCGGTGTGTATTCTTACATAACAGGTGTTTCGGCAACAGATCACGTAACTACAACTATCCCTGTGGCGGAAACCGTCATTGTAGGTGAAGTACCGCAAATGTATGCGAATTTATCACAGGGATCCGGCATGGAACAGCTGGCCGGCTTTGCCGGTGCGGCAGGAACCCCATAAAAGAAGCAGGAGGAAACAACATGAAACAGGAAGCAACTCTCATAGAGAGAGCTCGTTGCGAAGAATTGAAATCGTTGATCAACTATCATAATCAGAAGTATTATGTGGAGGATAGTCCAGAAATCGACGATTTTGAATATGATATGCTCTATAAAGAACTGCAGGATCTGGAGACATCTTATCCGGAGCTTCTGACTGCAGACTCTCCAACCCAGAAGGTTGGCGGTGCAGCCATCAATCTGTTTTCTCCTGTGGAGCATCAGGTACCGATGGAAAGTCTCCACGACTCCTTTAATACAGAAGAGCTGCGTGATTTCAACCGCCGTGTCACAGACGTTGTGTCTGATCCTGCTTACATTGTAGAGCCGAAGATCGACGGTCTCTCTGTTGCCATCGAGTATCGGGATGGCGTGTTTTTCCGCGGTTCCACCCGCGGTGACGGCAGGGTAGGTGAGGATGTAACTGAAAATATCCGCACCATCAAAAGCCTGCCAAAGGTGCTGGCAGAGCCTGTGACCATTGAAGTCCGCGGCGAAGTGTATATGTCTAACGAAACATTTCTCCGCCTCTGCGCTGAGCAGGAAAATAATGATGAGAAACCATTCAAGAACCCGCGCAACGCGGCAGCAGGCTCTCTCCGTCAGAAGAATGCGGCAATTACCGCAAAGCGTTCGTTGGATGTGTTTATTTTTAATATTCAGCAGATTGAAGGTGTGGAAATCACAAAGCATGACGAATCGCTGGAATATTTAAAGAGACTGGGATTCCCGATCCTGCCGTTTTACTATACCTGTGATTCTATTACAGACGTTCTGGACAGCGTGCAGGAGATTGGTGACAAGCGCGGCAGTCTTGATTTTGCCATTGACGGCGCTGTGATTAAAGTCAATGATTTTGCGCAGAGAGAAGCCCTTGGCAGTACTGCTAAATACCCAAAGTGGGCAGAGGCATATAAATATCCGCCGGAGGAGAAAACAACAAAGCTGCTGGATATTGAAGTAAATGTTGGCCGTACCGGTGTTCTGACACCAATCGGTGTGTTTGAACCGGTGACACTGGCAGGAACCACCGTCAGCCGCGCAACGCTCCACAATCAGGACTTTATCCTGGAAAAAGGCGTTGGTATCGGTGATACAGTTGTTCTCCGCAAAGCCGGTGATATTATTCCGGAAGTTGTCTCTGTTGCGGAGCACGCAGAAAATAGCAAACCGTTCCAACTGCCATCTCAGTGTCCATCCTGCGGCCAGCAAGTGCTTCGTGATAAAGAAGAAGCAGCTACCCGCTGTACCAATCTGGACTGTCCGGCCCAGTTCCGTCGCCGACTCATTCATTTTGCCTGCCGTGATGCCATGGATATTGAAGGCATGGGCCCGGCTGTGGTAGAGCAGCTGGTGGCAAATGATAAGATCCGCTCTTCTGCAGATCTTTACAGCCTCACAGTAGATGACGTAAAAGATCTGGAGCGTATGGGTAAAAAGTCAGCAGAAAATCTGATCAAGGCTATTGCAAAGTCTAAAGAAAATGACCTGAGCAAACTGCTGTTTGGTTTTGGTATTCCGCACATTGGTTCCAAAGCGGCAAAGCTTCTGGCTGATCACTTCCATACCATGGACGCTATTGTTGCCGCAGAAGCAGAGGAAATTGCTGCTATTGAAGGCTTCGGCATGATCATGGCAGAGAGTGTGGCAAGTTTCTTCCGCCTGCCGCACACACTGGAGATTTTGGATCAGCTGAAAGCAGCAGGCCTGAATATGGAATCCAACAGCGTTGTGGTTGATCACCGCTTCCAGGGTATGACTTTTGTGCTGACTGGTACGCTGCCAACCATGAAACGCTCTGAGGCTGGTGCATTGGTAGAACAATATGGTGGAAAGGTATCTTCCAGTGTATCGAAGAAAACCACCTATGTACTTGCCGGTGAAGAAGCAGGCAGTAAGCTGGATAAAGCAAACAGCCTGGGCATTCCGGTGCTGGATGAAGCGGCTTTTCTGGAAATGCTGAAATAAATTTAAAAAAATGACACATAATAAAAGCAGAAAACAAAGAGAAGGGAAGAAACTTTTCTTTGCGTTCTGCTTTTATTTTTTTTTGGAAAAAGTATCATTTTTCTTAATTCATAGTGTTTTTATGAGTTATTAGAAAAATAACCTGTTTTGTTCACAGAATATTAACAGTTTATTAAAAATAATAATAAGAATCATTATTGATTTTTGAAAAATCATGTGTTATACTATGGTCACAGAAACAACAGAGGACAAAAAACACAGAAACAAACAAAAACTTCCTCTGAGGTTCTGAACCACAATAACCAAGTAAACTTATTCAAAATATTTTAACTAAAAAGGAGAATTGATTATGTCCCTCATTAACAAAGAAATTTCCGCATTCGAAGTACAGGCTTATGTAAATGGCGGTTTCCGCACAGTAACAAAGGAAGACGTTCTTGGTAAATGGAGCGTATTCTTCTTCTATCCGGCAGACTTCACATTTGTTTGCCCAACAGAGCTGGAAGACCTGGCTAACAAGTATCCGGAGTTCAAGGCAGCTGGCTGCGAAATCTACTCCGTATCCACAGATACACACTTCGTTCACAAGGCATGGCACGATGCTTCTGACAGAATCAAGAAGATCGAATATGTAATGCTGGCAGACCCAACACACGTTCTCTCCAATGATTTTGAAGTATACATCGAAGAGAACGGCCTTGCAGAGCGCGGCAGCTTCATCGTAAACCCGGAAGGTAAGATCGTTTCCTACGAAGTAAGCGCAGGCAACGTTGGCAGAAACGCAGATGAGCTCTTCCGTAAGCTGCAGGCTCTCCAGTTCGTAGCAGAGCACGGTGACGAAGTTTGCCCTGCAAAGTGGCAGCCAGGTGCAGAAACACTTAAGCCAAGCCTCGACCTGATTGGTCAGCTCTAAGAATAAAATTTCCCGGAAAGAGAGATACAGCTATGGATGCAAAAAAGTTTTATGACGCTGTTGTGATCGGTGGCGGCCCGGCCGGTCTCACTGCAGCACTTTATCTTGCACGGGCCAGGTATCGTGTGCTCGTTTTGGAAAAAGAAAACTTCGGCGGTCAGATTACCATTACCTCTGAAGTAGTAAACTACCCAGGCGTAATGAAAACAAGCGGTAAAGAACTGACAGAAACCATGCGCCGCCAGGCGCAGTCCTTTGGTGCAGAGTTTATGCTGGCAGAAGTTACCGGATTGGATTTGAACGGTGATGTGAAGACAGTCCACACCAGCCGCGGCGATGTGCACGCATTCGGCGTGCTGTACGCGACAGGTGCACACCCAAGAATGATTGGATTCCAGGGTGAGGAAGAATTCAGAGGCCACGGCGTTGCCTACTGCGCAACCTGTGACGGCGAGTTCTTCGCAGGGAAAGAAGTCTTTGTAATCGGCGGCGGCTTCGCAGCAGCAGAGGAAAGCGTATTCTTGACAAAATATGCAAAGCACGTAACAGTGCTTGTCCGTGAACCGGATTTCACCTGTGCAGCAGCCGTAGCAGAGGAAACAAAGAAGCATGAAAAAATCACTGTAAAGTACAATACAGAAGTTGAGTTTGTAGCTGGTGATACTGCACTCCGTACTATTCGCTATCGCAATAACGAAACAGGTGAAGTGACAGAATATCACGCAGAGAACGGCGACACCTTTGGTGTGTTCGTGTTCGCTGGCTATGCACCGGCAACAAAACTGCTGCAGGGTATTGCGGAACTGGATCATCAGGGTTACGTGATCACAGACCGCGACCAGAAAACAAGCGTGGACGGCCTCTATGCAGCCGGCGACGTTTGTGTCAAGAATCTGCGCCAGGTTGTAACGGCTGTGGGTGATGGTGCGATCGCCGCAACAGAACTGGAACGTTACGCAGCAGCAATGCAGAAAAAGACAGGTCTCCGTCCGGAGCCTCCTGTGGCAGAGGAAAAGTCGGCAGAGCAGCCAAAAGCGGCTGCTCCTGCAGAAAATAACAATGAACTGTTTTCTAACGAAGTAAAAGCACAGCTGGATACCGTGTTCTCCCGCATGGCATCCCCATTAAAACTGAAGCTGTATCTCGATGATCGCGCTGTATCGCAGGAACTGCGCGCTTATACGGAAGCAATGGCAGCCCGTACAGAAAAGCTGACTGTTGAGCTTGTAAATGATCCTGCAGTGACAGAGCTGCCATGTGTACGTGTGTGCAGAGCGAACGATGACTGGACTGGGCTGTCTTTCCACGGTGTGCCAGGCGGCCATGAATTTACTTCCTTTGTTCTTGGTCTCTATAACGCTGCAGGTCCTGGTCAGGCCATGGATGACGCTGACAGAGCGGACATTGGCAAGATCACTGCACCAACAAAACTGCAGGTGTTTATTTCCCTCTCCTGCACCATGTGCCCTGAGCTTGTAGTAGCAGCCCAGCGCCTTGCTGCAGAAAATCCAAATGTTATTGCGGAAGTGTATGACCTCAATCACTTCCCACATCTGAAAGAGCAGTATAACGTCATGAGTGTTCCTTGCCTTGTAATCAATGAAGAGAGAACCGCCTTCGGCAAAAAGAACATTCGTCAATTACTCGACCTTTTACTCCAAAAATAATTTTCATAACGACGATGTAGTGAAAGACTGCCGGAGAAATTTCCCGGCAGTCTTTTGCTGTGTTGTATGCTGTAAAGCCTCTGCAGATTTTCTGCGGAGGTTTTTTGTTCTAATTCCCGGTGATTGTCCATAAGATTACTTAGAAAGGGGACAAGATCAGAATGAACAATCGATTTGATACGGCGCTTTCTGCGCTGAGTAAACCAATCAGCGATCCGCTCTACAGGCTGCCGCCAGAAATAAAGGAACGAATCTGCGAGATCCGCATTCGCGCAAACAAACCTGTGTGTTTACATACCAATCAGAATCTGTTATTTCTTCGTCGGAACGGTATCACCACAGAACACCTGACTTCAGACGTTCTATATGCGGCAAAGGCAGATCTTCGGGAAAGTTTCCGCGCGTTGTGCGGTTATTCTGTTTATGCGCACCAGGATGAAATCAGAAATGGTTTTGTAACTTATCTGAGCGGACATCGTGTTGGTATTTGCGGCACAGCCGTTTCTGAAAATGGCGTGGTATCGGCTGTTCGCGAAATATCTTCGATTAATGTGCGCATTGCAAGAGAGTGCCATGGTATCGCAGACCCGATTATAGAACAATTGGGTACATTTTTGGAAAATGGTCTGTTGATTCTCGGTAAACCGGGCAGTGGAAAAACAACGGTGCTGCGTGATCTGTGCCGCCAGATTGCCTCCGGTGTTTTAGGCAGGATGGAAAAAACGGCGCTGATTGATGAGCGGGGCGAGGTAGCCGGTGTTGTGCAGGGAGAAGCGCAGAATGACGTAGGCGTTTGCTGCGATGTGTTCGATGGCTATCCCAAAGGAGAAGGGATTCTTCAGGCACTGCGCTGTTTTTCTCCCAAATTTATTCTGTGCGATGAGCTTGGATCCGCAGAAGATGCAGCGGCAATTCAAGAAGGACTTCATGCTGGCGTCAGCATCATAACGACCATACATGCTGATTCGCTGCAGGATCTGCAGAAACGTCCGCAGGGGAGACTTCTGCTGCAGACGGGTGCCTTTCGTTTTGCGGCAATTCTGGAGAGTGGCCGCTCTTTTGGCAGCATACGGGCAATTTACGATCTGCAGAATCTGTATGATTAAAGTTTTCTGTATTTTCGGTGCAATGGCTGCTGCATTTCTGATTGGTGTTACAGAAAGCTGGCGGCTGCGATTGAGAGTGAAGCAACTGGAAAGAGTTTTACTGTTTTTACAGCAAATGGAGGAGGAAATCCGCTACACGGCAAACCCTATTGCAGAAATTATCGATACCCATAAGGAGAAGATGGAGATACTGGATTTCTGTTTTCGAGAACTGGGCAGTGGGAAAAACTTTACGGAAGCATGGCGAAGTGCCATTGAAGTTGAGGGTACCCGTCTTACAAAAGCAGACAGGCAGTATCTGCTGGAGTTTGGTACTGGTTTTGGGAGCATGGATCGAGAGGGACAGATCAATGCCTGCAGGTTAACAGAAGAGCGGCTGAATTTTCAGCTGACTGCAGCAAAAAAAGATGTGGAACAAAAAGCAAAACTGTATCGTTCGCTGGGCGTACTAAGCAGTGCAGGAATTTTACTGGCGGCAGTGTAAAACAAAGGAGCAGGGGGGATTCCATTGGAAATTGAACTGATTTTCAAAATTGCAGCAATCGGCATTATTGTTGCAGTACTGAATCAGCTGTTGATTCGCTCAGGCCGTGAGGAGCAGGCAATGATGACAACACTTGCAGGATTGATTGTGGTATTGATGATGATCATACAGGAAATCAGCACATTGTTCGACACGATCAAGTCTGTATTCGGGTTATAGTTATGGTGCTGTTTTCCATTGTCGGTACGGCAATAATCACGGTGATTCTGGTGTTGCTGCTGAATCGCTACCATAAAGAATACGGTATGATTGCGGCAATGATTGGCGGCGGTGTTCTGCTGCTTATGATAATAACCATGATGCATCCTGTAATAGAGCAGCTGAAGGATTGGTTTGATTCCATTGGAGTTATCAGCAGTGACCTTGTCATACTCCTGAAGTCTATGGGAATTTGCTTTTTAACACAGTTTGCCTCGGATACCTGCAAAGATGCCGGCGAAAGTGCATTGGCCTCTAAAGTGGAACTGGCGGGGAAAGTCTCAGTTGTACTGATTGCGCTGCCGCTGTTTCAATCAATTGCCTCTACAGCGTTATCTCTGACAGGAGGCACGCTATGAAACGGTGCATACTGCTGACTTTTTTCTGTTTTATAATTCTCTGTATTTCTCCTGTAACGGTATCTGCGCAGGAAGCATATACACCTGCAGAAGAGGAATTAGAGGAGCAGCTGGAGGATTCCGGTGCGCAGGAGCTGCCGAACAGACTTCCGCAGGAAACGCAGGAAGAGTTTGAAGAACTTGGGATAGATGGTATAGATCTGGAGCAGCTTGCAGATGTTTCTGCCGGTGATGTGATTACCAATCTTCTGCGCAATTTCACAGGGAAACTGCCATCAGTTCTGCGTGTCTTTTTTGCGATGCTGGCGGTGATATTGATTTCCGCTTTTGTAAATTCCATGAAACTCTCTCTGGGAGAGCAGCCTGTTGGCGGTGTAATTAATCTTGTCAGCATGTTGTGCATAGTTGGAGTTGTAATTGTGCCGATTGTATCCTGTATTGCAGAGGCTGCTTCTGTTATCAGCGGCGGTGCTTATTTTATGCTTGGCTGCATTCCGGTCATGATTGGTTTTCTTGCTGCAGGGGGGCAGGCGGCAACTGCTTCTTTCAGTGGTATCTTATTGATGCTCTGCAATGTAATTTCTTTTCTTGCATCCCATTGCATTGTGCCTGTACTGCATATTTTTCTTGGCTTTTCCGTTGTATCTTCTGTCTCTCCCAATCTCAATCTGAACGGTATCTGCAAAAGTTTTTATACAATTGCAAAGTGGATTCTTGGTTTTGGCATGACAATTTTCTCTGGTCTGCTTACCATGCAAAGCCTGCTGGGCGGCGCTGTGGATGCTGCAACCAATAAATCTCTGCGGTTTGTGGTTTCCAGTTTTGTGCCGGTTGTAGGCAGTGCGCTGGGGGAAGCGATCGGCACCGTTCATAGTTGTGCAAAGGTTCTGAAATCCGGTGTTGGCGCATTTGGTATTCTTGCAATCGTATTTATTTTTCTGCCTATTTTGATTCAATGTATTCTCTGGGTGTTTTCGCTTACTGTGGCAGCAGGCATTGGTGATGTTTTTGAGTTAAAAGAGGTTAGTGGGCTGCTTCGAGCATCATCGAAAGTGTTATCTATGCTCATTGCCATTCTGCTGTGCTGCGCTGTGATGCTGATCATCTCCCTGCAGATTGTAGTTATGACAGGGGGGAGCGTATAATGTCGCAGATACAGCAGTGGGCAGGCGCGTTATGTATTCTGATTCTGATTGCTGCAGTGATTCAGTATCTGGTTCCCAGCGGTGTTATGGAACGCTCCATGCGTCTGGTACTGGGTGGTTTTGTGGTACTTAGTCTGATTATTCCATTTGCAGATCTGGTGCGGAATACGGAATGGAACTTTGAAATTCAGGAAGACGTTGCTGTGACAGAGGAATATGCGGAGCATGCCAACGAGAGAATTCTGGAATTGGCGCAGAGCAATATAGAGACACTGATTGCCGAAACCCTGCAGAAAATGAATCTCAGCGCGAAAAAGATTACAGTAACAATGGATAGTAACGAGGACAACTGCATAGTTATTAAAAAAGCAGTGATTACGCTGGCATTAGCAGATGCAGAGCGGATGGCAGCGGTAGAAGAAAAACTATGGTCTGTGCTGGGAATCAAAGCGGAGGTTGTAATAGATGGCAGATGACAAAAAGATGATACAAAAACTGCTGACAAGACTAACGGAGCAGAAAAAATACCGCAGGATTTTAATAATGGTTGGCCTTGGATTGATTGCGGTGATTTTTCTTTCCAGCTTTCTGGAGAAAACGCCGGCAAAAGAAAACGAGCCCATCGCTATTGCAACAGGCCAGACCATTGAAGACTATGCCGCCGGTTTAGAAGCAGAGCTGGCAGAGATGATCAGCCATATAAAAGGTGTTGGAAACGTGCAGGTAATGGTGACGATCGAGAAGGGGGTGGAGAATATCTATGCCACAGAACAGAAATCCAGCAAGCAGATAACCAATGACCAAAGCGCTGATTTTGACAGAAAAAATCAGGAACAGGATCAAACGGAAACCACGTATATTCTTGTGAAGGATGCAGACGGTGGACAAAAAGCGATCTCTGTCACACAGATTCAGCCGGTTGTGAAAGGTGTGGTGGTTGTCTGTGATGGTGGTGACAATATTCAGACAGAGCAGAAAATCATCAATGCAGTAACGACAGCGCTGGATATTTCTTCCGCAAAAGTCTGTGTTGTCAGCGCAAAATAAATTGCAATGCAGGAGTGAACAGTATGAGTTTTGGAAAAAGACAACTGATTTTAGCTGCGCTTGTTGTATCTCTTGGCGCAGCAGTTTATCTGAACTGGCAGTTTTCCGGTGATGGCGGCCTGGAACCGGTTGCCGTTGATGCAGCTGTTTCGGAAAAAGAACTGGGTGCTGCACAGCTTGTCAATGGTTCTGACGTGCTGACCGAAGCACCGCCGGAATTTTCAGAAGCAGAACATAGTTCTGAACCGGAAGCATCGGAACAGATAGAAGAAACAGCGGCTGAAGCATCGGAAGATTACTTTGCGCAGGCAGCTTTAACACGACAGAAAACCAGGGATGAAGCAATGGAAGTGCTGAACCGGATTTTAAATGACAGCGAAGCCAGCCAGGAAGAAATTCAGCACGCCGTGGAGGAATCGGCGGCCATTGCAAAAAATATGCTCAGTGAAAGCAACATCGAAAACCTGATTCAATCGAAAGGCTACACAGACTGCGTTGTCTTTATTCAGAATGGGGAATGCAGTATTGTTGTAGGCAAAAATACGGAGTTTACGGCAGAGGATGCTGCAATTATCAAAGATATTGTGGTAGGGCAATGTGAGGTTACTTATGAAAATATCAAAATTGTAGATCATATCACGTCATGATAGCAAAATATTTTTCAACAATTGTTTTCTAATGACAAATTTTATGGTATACTGGATTTGTGGAAGTTTGAAATTTTAGAAATACAAACAAAAGCCTCCACCTGTGGAGGCTTTTTTGATTATAGGAGGCACTTATGAGCAGACGAGAAGAACGCGAACAGGCTTTTGCCCTGCTGTTTGAGCGACTGGTAAACCAGAATACTGTAGAAGAAGTCATTGAAAATGCAGGCCTTGCAAGAGACTGCGAAGTTACAGAATTCATTCAGACAATTGCATACGGTGTAGAAGAGCACGAAGAAGAAATCGAGGCTATGATCGAAGCAAATCTGTCTTCCGGCTGGAAGAGAAACCGTCTTTCCAAGGTAACAGTTGCACTGCTGCACCTGGCAATTTACGAGATGAAATTTATGAACGACATCCCGGTAAAGGTATCCATCAACGAAGCAGTTGAGCTTGCAAAAATGTACGCTGGCAGTGAGGACGCATCTTTCCTGAACGGTGTTCTCGGCGGTATTGCAAAGGGTATGGAAGCGGATGCGTAAGTTTTTTGGCATTGATACCAGTAACTACACCACCTCTGCTGCTGTTTATGCAGATGGCGTGGTAGAGCAGAATAAAAAGCTCCTTCCGGTAAAGGAAGGCCAGCTTGGCCTGCGCCAGAGTGATGCAGTATATCATCACGTGCAGCAGCTGCCGGAAATTGCCGCGCCGCTTCTGCAGAAAGAAGAGCCGATCACTGCAATCGGTGTTTCCGCTCGCCCAAGAGATCAGGAAGGCTCTTATATGCCATGCTTCAGTGTTGGCTGGGGTCTGGCCAAAAGCCTTTCCGATGCGCTTCATGTGCCGCTCTATGACTTTTCTCATCAGGCAGGCCATATTGCGGCGGCGTTGTATTCTGCAGGCAAACTGGAACTGATGAAAGAAAAGTTTATTGCATACCACGTTTCCGGCGGTACAACAGAAGCTGTTCTTGTAACACCGGACGAAGAGCATGTACTCCACTGCGAGATCCTTTCTCAGTCTATGGATCTGAAAGGCGGACAGGCAGTCGACCGTGTTGGTCTGCAGCTTGGCCTGCAGTTTCCATGCGGTAAAGAGCTGGAAAAACTGGCGCTGCAATGGACAGAGAAGGTTTCTGTCCGCGCAACCATGAAAGGCAATGACTTCTGTCTGTCCGGTCTGGAGAACCAGTGCCAGAAAATGCTCCAGCAGGGGGAACCAAAGGAGAAGATTTCCCGCTATTGCCTGGAGGCGATTGCTATTGCGCTGGAGAAATCCTGTGCACTTCTGTTGGAGCAACATGGCAACCTGCCGGTTGTGTTTGCAGGCGGTGTAATGTCCAACTCTATTATTCGGGAAAAGCTGACAAAGAAGTTCGGCGCTTATTTTGCTGCGCCGGAGTTCTCCACTGACAATGCGGCCGGTGTAGCAATTCTGACCGCAGTAAAGCACGGTGAAAGCGTATGATCAGAAAACCAGTTCTGCTGACTGTTTCTCAGCTGAACCGTTATATCAAAGCAAAATTTGAGGAAGATGGAAATCTCTCTGCTGTATTTCTCAGCGGTGAGATTTCCAATTTTACCAATCATTATAAATCAGGTCATCTGTATTTTTCCCTGAAAGACGAAACTGCTGCTATAAAAGCTGTGATGTTTTCTTCAGCGGCGTCCCGTCTGCGCTTTCTGCCAAAAGACGGCATGAAAGTGATTGTTCGAGGCCGTGTTTCTGTTTACGAAGCTACCGGCCAATATCAGCTTTATGTGGATGACATGCAGCCGGACGGTGTTGGTGCGCTGAATCTTGCCTATGAACAGCTGAAAGCTAAGCTGGAAAAGGAAGGATTATTTGCACCGGAGAAAAAGAAACCGATCCCAAAGTTTCCGCAGAGAATCGGTGTTGTCACATCTCCAACCGGTGCGGCAGTACAGGATATTAAACAGATTCTTGCTCGCCGGTATCCGCTGGCAGAGGTCATTCTCGCGCCGGTACTGGTACAGGGCGATGGCGCGGCGCTGCAGATTGCGGAGGCGATTGAAAAGTTTAATCGTCTGCAGTGTGCCGATGTGCTGATTGTTGGCCGCGGCGGCGGCTCCATGGAAGATCTGTGGGCGTTCAATGAAGAAATCGTAGCCCGTGCTGTCGCTGCCTCTCAGATCCCTGTTATTTCTGCAGTAGGTCACGAGACAGATTTTACCATCTGCGATTTTGCAGCGGACCTTCGTGCACCAACACCATCTGCAGCAGCGGAACTGGCAACACCGGATCAGGAGGAACTGAAAGATGTACTGCTGAGCTATCGCTATACGATTTCTCATCTGATGCGGACACAGCTGCGGTATCAAAAGCAGCAGCTGGACGAGCTTTCCGCCTGCCGTTATCTGTCTGATCCAACTTTCTGGATCACAGAGCGGCATCAGCGGCTGGATGTGCTTGCAGAGCGGCTGAAGGCCACAATGAAGATGCAGGTCAGCGAGCAGAAGAGCAGACTTGCAGCATTTGCAGGGAAGCTGGATGGGTTAAGTCCGTTGAAAGTACTGGAACGCGGTTTTGTTTATGCATCTGACAATAAGGGAAGACTGATTGCAGATGCAGAACAGCTAACGGCGGGCGATGCAATCTGCCTGCAGATGAAAAATGGAATTGCCCATTGTACGGTAGATGTAGTAGAAAAGGCTGGTGATCATCATGAATAAAAAAATGACATTTGAAACAGCAATGCAGAAGCTGCAGGAGATTGTAGCCAAGCTGGAAAGCGGCTCCCTTTCTCTGGAGGAGTCGCTGAAGCTGTTTGAAGAGGGAACAGCGCTGTCTGCTCATTGCTACGGCAAGCTGGAGCAGGCAGAGCAGAAAATCCGGGAAATTGATGAATTGGAGAAAGCGTATGAGTAGTTTATCAGAACGCCAATTGGCTTTATTAAACAAGGTAGAAGCAAGCCTGGACGCTTATGTACCGGCAGGCAATCCACTGTATCAGAAGCTGATCGATTCTATGCGCTACAGTCTGCTGGATGGCGGCAAGCGCATTCGTCCGCTGCTGACACTGGAGTTCTGTGCGCTCAGCGGCGGCAATGCAGAGGATGCGATGCCGTTTGGCTGTGCATTGGAAATGATCCACACTTATTCTCTGATTCACGATGATCTGCCGTGTATGGACGATGACGATATGCGCCGCGGCAGACCATCTAACCATAAAGTGTACGAAGAAGACACCGCTCTCCTTGCCGGTGATGCGCTGCAGGCACACGCTTTTGCAACAATGCTGTCAGATGAAGTCATCGCAAAAGTTAGCGGTGACCGCGCAGCCAGAGCGGCTTTTTGTCTTGCAAAAGCAGCAGGTGCTTACGGCATGGTAGGCGGTCAGGTGATTGACCTTGCTTCCGAAGGCAAAAAAGTTTCTGTGGACATTCTGAAGCAGATGCACGCCTGCAAGACAGGCGCTCTGATTTCTGCGGCCTGTGAAATGGGCTGTATCATCGGCGGTGCGTCAGCAGAGCAGATCGAGGCAGCGCGTCTTTTTGCAGCGAATATCGGCCTTGCATTCCAGGTGGTAGATGATATTCTGGATGTGACCAGCACAACAGAAGAGCTGGGCAAGAAAGTGGGCAGTGATGCGCAGAACGAAAAGTCCACATACGTAACGGAGCTTGGCCTGGAAAAAGCGCAGGAACTGGCAGATTCTTTGACTGAAGAAGCAATTCAGGCGCTGGATGTATTCCCGGATGGTGCTGTAAAAAATGACGTTATTGCACTTGCGAAATATCTTGCAGTGCGTAAAAAATAAAAAATGCTGATTTTTATTGGTCAATTGACTAAATCCACAATATGAATTGATGAACTTTGTTAGTCGAAACATATATCTTGTGTATTTTGGCCGAAAATCAGAAAAAACATTTGACATACACGATAGTTTGTGTTATGCTATAGAAGCCGCATATTATGGGTATTAAGTGATACGTTCCACCCATCGTAGCGAGATTATAATAGAAGGTAGGACCTTTAGAATGTTTGCAGTAATCGAAACAGGCGGCAAGCAGTACAAAGTACAGAATGGCGATGTCATTTATGTAGAGAAGCTTGCAGCAGAAGAAAACGCAGAGGTTAGCTTCCAGGTTGTAGCACTTGGCGGCGAAGA
>JAZUBL010000002.1:0-23929 GCA_045638545.1 Acutalibacteraceae bacterium
TTCGCGGATATCTTTTTTATAGTCTTCGGCTGTGTAGTCAAAACAGCCTTTGTCCAGCGCATTGATCAGCTTCATGCCCATGGAACGCATGGAAACAAAGGTGATGCCGCCGGAAATAATGCTGCCTACGATTGGAACCAACTTGCGCACACCCTGTTCCACCAGTTCTTTTGTCAGTTCCACACCGAGATTTTTTGCAATGCTGCCGAACACATTCCGATACTGGATCTTCTCCAGCGGCTCATCGATGGTGTGACCAATTCGCTGGGCTGTCATCATCTGCAGTGTTTCTTTTGCGCCGCGAACACCAAGCATTACGCCAAGATAGAGCAGCAGCTGCTCCTTCACCTTGCCGTGGTCCAGATCTGTCAGATCCCACAGATCCGGTTCGCCGTAAAGGTAGGCGATCTCCTGTGCCAGGCGCAGAGCAATGCCGTAAAACTGGACAAAATCAGCTGGGATCGCCGCTGCCAGACCAACCGGGATACCTGTTCCCACCGATACAGCAGTGGAAACAAGAGAACGCTGGGTCAGCAGCTTTTTGCTTCGCTTCATCAGTTCCTCGCGGCGGTAACCAGTTTCCACCGGTCCTTTCAGGAGCACCTCCTGCTGTCGGATAGTAGCTTCCTTATCAAACTGCTTGCGCAGAAACGGGCGGCGGCGCACCTTTACGCCGGGAATCCGGATGATCGTTCCAAACACACTTTCCAATGAAATTTTCGATTTTTTCTTTTCCTCTGCCATAACAGCCGCCTCCTCTATGTAACTTTTTATATTATACGATGAATCCATACAAAATGAAAGAGCTCCCGACGTGCAAATCGGGAGCTTTTCTCATGGAATTAATTTTACAAACAACAAAACAAATACAACAGCAAGAAGCCCGGCGGCGAAAAGAACAGCCCACTCCATCAGCCAGATCGTCAGAAGATAGCCAATGACAACACCGGAAATAAACAGAAAAATAGAGCCGTAATATTTTAAAGCATGGTATAGCCGCTGCTTCTCTTTTGTGTGGAAAAAAGCGCACAGATGCTCTGTACCGCTGCGCAGGTTGCCGGTGCACATGGTTGTAGCCGCATTGACACCGCGGATTTTCCGGAAACAGGTCACCTGCATGGCACATGCAAAGGCAATCATGGTGTTTACCAGAATATTCAGATCACCGCCTGGAATAAATGCAACACCGGTCAGCAGTCCGATCTCCAGCAGTAAAATGATCTGCCGCCAGTGGAGGCCGCCGCAGAATTTCAGCTTCTGCTCCAGTATTTTAGAAAAGAAAATGCCTGCAATAAATGTAACAATCAAAATCAGGCAGTGCAGCATCAGCATCCAGTTGCCCTGCACAATCGCAAACGCCATCTGGATCATGTTGCCTGTCTGCGCATTGGCAAATACCTCACCGCGGCACACATATGTATAAGCCGCTACCAGACCGCCTGCCAGCGAAAGCAGTCCTGTCGCCAGGAAAGAATCGGAAATCTGGGTAAATTTGCGCTGTTTTTTCTCCATCGTACGCCTCCTTTCTTCCATCTTTTTCTTTTATCATACCACTGCGAAGAAAAGAAGGCAAATAAAAATGGGACAAAGCCCGAAGCCTGTCCCATTTCAATCATTTATTTCTTAACAACCAGGTTTACCAGTCTGCCTGGAACATAGAGTTCCTTCACGATGGTCATGCCTGCCAGCTCTGCTGCGATTCTCTCGTCAGCCTTTGCCAGTGCGATTGCATCTGGTGCTGTAATATCCAGTGCTACGTTGAGGCGTGCGCGAACTTTACCGTTTACCTGTACTACGATTTCAACAGTAGACTCTGTGCACTTGCTCTCTTCGTATGTAGGCCATGGCTGTGTGCAAACCATGCCCTTGCCCAGGTGCTGTACGTCCCATACTTCTTCTGCGATATGTGGTGCAAATACGTTCAGCAGCATAGTTACGATTGCCAGCTCATCTCTTGTGATGGAGCCAACTTCGTAAACGTCGTTCATCAGCGCCATCAGTGCAGCGATTGCTGTATTGAACTTCAGGTGCTCAATGTCCTCGCCAACCTTCTTGATGGTTTTGTGGAAGGAAACTTCCAGCTGCTCGCGGATGCCCTTCTCATTGCAGAGGAGATCCTGCAGATTCCAGTAGCGCTCCAGGAAGCGGCGGCAGCCCTTAATGCCGGAGGTGCTCCATGGTGCAGCCTTTTCAAAGTCACCGATGAACATCTCGTACATACGCATGGTATCTGCGCCGTACTCGTTTACGATGTCGTCCGGGTTCACAACGTTGCCTCTGGACTTACTCATCTTCTCGCCGTTTTCGCCCAGGATCATACCGTGGCTTGTACGCTTTGCATATGGTTCTGGAGATGGCACTACGCCGATATCATAGAGGAACTTGTTCCAGAAACGGCTGTACAGCAGGTGGAGTGTTGTGTGCTCCATACCGCCATTGTACCAGTCTACCTGATCCCAGTATGCCAGTGCTTCCTTGCTTGCCAGTGCCTCGTTGTTGTGTGGATCCATGTAGCGGAGGAAGTACCAGGAGGAACCTGCCCACTGCGGCATGGTATCTGTTTCACGCTTTGCAGGGCCGCCGCAGCATGGACAGGTGGTGTTTACCCACTCGTCGATCTTTGCCAGCGGAGATTCACCTGTTTCTGTTGGCTCATAGGAGTCAACCATTGGCAGCTCCAGTGGAAGCTGTTCTTCCGGTACAGGCACTGCGCCGCACTTGTCGCAGTGAACGATCGGAATTGGCTCACCCCAGTAACGCTGACGGGAGAATACCCAGTCACGAAGCTTGAAGTTTACCTTTGCCTCGCCGATGCCCTTCTCTGTCATGTGCTCGATGATCTTCTTCTTTGCTTCTTCTACGCTGAGACCATCCAGAATACCGGAGTTTACCATAATGCCTGTTGCGCAGTCTGTAAATGCTTCTTCCTGCACGTTGCCGCCCTGTACAACCTCAATGATCGGCAGTTCGAACTTCTTTGCGAACTCCCAGTCACGTGTATCGTGTGCAGGAACAGCCATGATTGCGCCTGTACCGTAGGAAACGAGAACGTAGTCGGAAATGAAGATCGGAATCTCTGTGCCTGTCAGCGGATTGATTGCGCAAACGCCTTCCAGAGGAACACCGGTCTTATCCTTTGCAACTTCTGTACGCTCAAAGTCAGACTTCTTGGAAGCCTCTTCCTGGTATGCACGGATTGCATCCATGTTTGTCAGGCGGTCGCTCCACTTCTCAATGAGTGCATGCTCCGGAGACATAACCATGTAGGTTGCGCCGTAGATGGTGTCAGGACGTGTTGTGTAGATGAGGATGTCGTCGCCTGCTGTTGTGGAGAATGCCACCTCAGCACCTGTGGAACGGCCGATCCAGTTCTTCTGCTGTGCGCGAACGCGGTCCGGATAATCTACCAGATCCAGATCATCGATAAGACGCTGTGCGTACTCTGTGATCTTCAGCATCCACTGGGACTTAACCTTACGAACAACTTCGCTGCCGCAGCGCTCACAGCCGCCGTTTACAACTTCTTCGTTTGCCAGAACGCACTTACAGGATGTGCACCAGTTAACTGCCATTTCCTTCTTGTAAGCAAGGCCCTTCTTGAACAGCTGCAGGAAAATCCACTGTGTCCACTTGAAGTACGCAGGATCTGTTGTGTCGATCTCGCGGGACCAGTCAAAAGAGATACCCAGAGAGATCAGCTGCTGCTTAAAGCGTGCAATGTTCTTCTCTGTAACGATTGCCGGATGAATATGGTTCTTGATTGCAAAGTTCTCTGTCGGCAGACCAAATGCGTCCCAGCCGATTGGATACAGAACATTGTAGGCCTGCATACGGCGTTTACGGGAAACGATGTCCAGCGCTGTGTAGGAACGTGGGTGGCCTACGTGGAGACCCTGGCCGGATGGATATGGAAACTCGACCAGTGCCATGTATTTTGGCTTATCTGTGCTGTTGGAAGCATGGAACACGCCAGCTTCTTCCCAGCGCTGCTGCCATTTTCCCTCAATGTCTTTATGTTGATATTTCACGGATGTTCTCCCCCTAATTATTTCAGAAAACTTGTATCGATCTGCTCGCCGTCCTGCCAGAGACGATCCAGGTCATAGTACTGTCTGGACTCATCTGTAAACACATGAACGATCACTTCACCGTAATCGATGAGCACCCAGGAGTTTGCACGGTAGCCTTCCATGTGGTGCGGTGTGATGCCGATCTGCTTGAGATGGAACTCAGTCTCATCTGCCAGCGCATTTACGTGTGTGTTGCTGGTACCGGTCGCAAATACAAAGTAATCTGCGATGGAAGAAATATCGTTGATACGGAGAATACGGATGTCCATACCCTTCTTTTCATTGAGTGTTTTTGCGGCTTCTTTTGCCATTTCTAATGCTGTCATTTTATTCCGTCCAATCCTCCGGCAAATCTCTTTGAGAAACACCTGCCGGATGGGTGCTCCCGTGTTTATGTTGTCCAGTTTATTTGGAATCTTTCTGATGCATTGCATACCAGTTGTACGCTGCCATGGTATTCGGGTGAATGCTCAGGTGGCGCTCTGCAAGGTCCTGAATGCTGAACGCACAGCCAATCAGTACAGCTTTATCCAGATCCTGATATGCAGTTTTGCGCAGTTCCTTCACACCGTCAAATTTACGGTCTGCAGAAACGTAGTCTGCCATGAAAATGATCTTTTCCATCAGTGTCATGTCTGCTCGGGCAGTTGTGTGGTAATAAATCGGATCCACAATATCCGGATCGTCGATCTTCAGCTCCTGACGCACATATTCTGCGCCAAGGATCGCGTGCCACAGCTTCTGTGCGCCCTGCTCCAGATCAGTCAGTATTATACCAAATTCATTCATTTTTTTCAACTGCTCGTCAGCTGGCATCTCCTTCATAATGTCGTGGAGAATACCGCCGATCCATGCTTTTTCCGGATCTGCGCCGTACTTTTTTGCCAGGCTTTCCGCTTCTTCTGCCACGCAGACACTGTGGTGCATACGCTTATCAGAGAGAAACGGCTTAACGATCGCCTTATATTCTTCTCTTGTCATTGGGGGATTCCCTCCTGCTTATAGAGTTGTTTTTCCTTCAGATATTGCGCCACGCTTTCCGGCACCAGATCATCCACAGTCTCGCCTGCCCGCAGTTTCTCCCGGATCTCCGTAGAGGAAACCGGCAGAAACGGAAACTCCGTAATGTGATATCTGCCGCCGATAGCGGAGAGCTTTTCGCCGTAAGCTTCCAGCCGCTCTCTGCCGTCATGGCTGCGGGGCGCCACACAGAACACTGCAAGCTCACTGAGCCGTTCCGGCGCCTTCCACTGCAGCAAGGTCAGGAACATATCCTCACCCATCAGCAGGTACAGCTCATCTTCCGGATACTGTTCCTTCAGCTGCTCCAGTGTGTAAACGGTGTAGCTTTCCTGCTCCCGTGTGATCTCCAGATCGGACACAAGAAAATCGGTGCCTTCCACAGCCAGACTGCACATGGCCAGCCGGTCTTCCGCCTCTGCAAGATCTGGCGATGGCTTATGGGTCGGCTTTTTCGATGGGATCAGCAGTACGCTGTCCAGTTCCAGATCCGCTGCAAAACTGCGGGCAATATGCAGATGTCCGTTGTGGATCGGGTTGAATGTTCCGCCAAATACACCGATTTTCTTCACCGCTGCGCCGCCTTTCTCTGCTCGATCTTATGCCTTTGGAAGCTTGTAGATCGGCTCCTTTGGATTTTCTTTGTACAGAATGAACTTTGTGCCGATTACCTGTACTACCTCAGCGCCTGTTCTTGCTGCAATTTCTTCTGCTGTTTCTCTTGGGGATGTTGGAGATGTCTCCAGTACCTTGCCCTTGATCATCTCGCGCTTGCGCAGAGCATCTGCTGCCTGCTGCACAACGTCGTCGCCAACGCCGCCCTTGCCAACCATCAGAATGGTTGCCATCTGGTTTGCTTCACCTTTGAGATATGCTCTCTGCTTACTTGTTAACATTGAACCTCTTTCCTTTCTCTCATGCGTTCAAATTTCGCTGTCCATGCCATCTGATATTCCATTGCGCCGGCTTCTTTATCCACCATTGCCTGTGTGAGAAGAAATCCTTCTCTCTGATAAAACTGAAATGCCCGCTCATTCTTTGCGTAAACCTGCAGTGTCAGGTAAGAATGCTCCCATTTGCAGCGATCCAGCAGTGCTCTGCCGATACCCTGGCTGCGATATTCTTCTCCAACAAACAATCCTGCAACGCTGTGGTCCAGCATACCAACGAAACCAACAATCTCCATGTTTTCGTTTTCCGCAACGTATACTTTTGCGTCCCACAGCAGGTCGCGCATATTATTATAATTTGCCTCCCAAAAATCAGGCTTCACAAATTCGTGTGCCTGCTGGTTGCCGCGCAGCCAGAGATCCATAATCGGCTCCTGGTCAGAACGGCTGCCCCTTCTGATTTTAAATTCCATCCTAAAATAATCCCTACTTTTTATAATACTCACTGAGCTGCAGGAAAAAAGTGCGCAGTGCCTTGCCGCGATGACTGACTTCATCTTTTTCATCGTCGGTATACTGTGCAAAGGACCGTTCTCCCCGCATAAAGATCGGGTCATAACCAAAACCATGGTCACCCACAGGTGCATAGCCGATGGTACCCTCGCAGGTATCTTCTGCGCGAAGTACAGTACCATCCGGGAATACACAGCAGATGGAGCACACATAGCGTGCTGTCCGCTCTGCTTCCGGAACGCCTTCCATGTCTGCAAGCAGTTTTGCTGTGCGTCCCTCGTCGTCCAGGCCTTCTCCGCCGTAACGGGCAGAGTAAACGCCAGGCGCGCCCCCAAGCGCGTCTACAACAATGCCGGAGTCATCTGCAACAGCCGGCAGACCGGTATGCTTACAGGCAGATTCTGCCTTGAGAAATGCATTTTCTGCAAAAGTAGTACCTGTTTCGTCCACTTCCGGCAGATCTGCTGTTTCCACCTTAATGTTCAGCGGCTGCAGAATACGCTCCATTTCCCGGAGTTTTTTCTTATTGTGGGTTGCCATAATAAATGTCATGATTCCCGCTCCTTCAAATTACCATCCACGTCTGTTGCGGCGTTCTTCCTTGCGTGCTTCTTTTGCTGCACGCTTTTCTTCCTTTTCGCGCTCCTTACGAGCCTTGCGCTCCTCGCGTGTTTCCTTATGGTATTCTTCTACTTCCTGTTCCAGTTCGCCCTGGTACTCTTCTTCTACCCAGTGCTCTTCTTCCACAGGTTCGTTATATGCTTCAGCAGCCTGCTCCTGCTCGTAAGCTTCCTGCTCACGCAGTCTTGCTGCTGCCTTTTCTTCCTTCTTCTTGCGGCGTCTCCAGCCCCAGCCATGATGTTCTTCTTCCTCATCCTGCTGTTCCGGCTCTTCTACGCTGCTTTCAGCCTGCTGCTTTGCCATTTCTTCTCTCCAGTTGAAGGTCTCCTCTTCGTTGATCTCTTCTTCTGCATACTGATAGGAAACGGTCTCTTCTTCCGGCTCCTCGTCACGCCATCTGCGGCCAACGGAAACTTCTTCCTGAACCTCTTCCGGTTCTTCGTCGCGCCATCTGCGTGCTCTTACAGGCTCTTCGATAACCTCTTCTACGATTTCTTCCACTGCAGGCTCCTCATATACAGGCTCTGCTGCTGGTGCTTCGTATACTGGTTCCTCGATGATTTCTTCCACAACAGATGCTTCTTCAGCAACTGGCTCTGCAGCAGCCACAGTTTCCTGTGCTGCCTGCTGGCCCTTGTGCTTATTCTTGCGCTTCTTGTTGCGGCGGCTGTTCTTAGATTCTGCCTGCTGTTCTGCAGCCGGTGCTGCTTCTGCAACAAGTTCTTCTACTGCCTCTTCCACTGGAGCTGCTTCTTCTGCAATTTCCTCAACTGCAGGCTCCTCGTATACAGGCTCTTCAACAGGTGCTTCGTATACAGGCTCCTCGATGATTTCTTCCACAACAGGAGTTTCTTCTACAACCGGCTCAACAGCTGCAGCTGGCTCTTCCTGAACCTGCTGCTGATGCTGCTTGTGCTTGTTCTTGCGCTTCTTGTTGCGGCTGCTCTTGGATTCTGTCTGCTGTGCAGGAGCCGCTGCCGGCTCTTCTGCAGTTTCTGCAGGCTCCTCATCCATTTCTTCGCCAGCATCAATAATCTTCTGGAATTCACCCTTCCAGTCAAATTCTGCTGCTGCCTCGTCCTCAAACTCTGCAGATGGAAGTTCCTCTTCCTCTGTTGCTGTCAGGCCGCTTGTAATGGATGCTGCCAGTGCAGCTGCTTCTGCCTGCTGCTGCTTGAGCTTTGCTTTCTGCTCTTCCTTCTGGCGCTTTTTGCGAGCTGCTCTTGTTTCCTTCTGTACCGAAATCTCTTCTTCTTCCTCTTCCACGTCTGGCTTGAGAGCTTCTTCTCTTGCAACGCGGATTACGTCGCCAACAAGTTCTTCCAGTTCTTCTGCAGCTTCCTCGGCTTCTTCACGGTCAGCCTGGTTCTGTGCTTCCCACTCTGCCCACTCGTCGTCAATTTCATCGATTGGGTTGCCGTACTCATCGTAACGGGCATTCTGTGCCTCGATACGTGCCAGTGTATCTTCGTCAACACGGCTGTCTGTATCAAAGAGTGCCTCTGCAAAGCCTCTTGCATCAAATGGCTGCAGATCGTCGATCTTTTCACCAACACCGATGAACTTAACCGGCAGCTGCAGTTCTTCACGAATTGCCAGCACAACGCCGCCCTTTGCAGTACCGTCCAGCTTTGTCAGTACAATACCGGTGATGCCTGCTGCATTCTTAAATTCTCTTGCCTGGTTTACAGCGTTCTGACCGGTTGTTGCGTCAAGAACAAGGAGTACTTCCTTTTCATTTTCCGGCAGTTCACGGTCAATAATACGGCTGATCTTGCTCAGCTCATCCATCAGGTTTTTCTTATTGTGCAGACGGCCTGCTGTATCGCAGATGAGAATGTCTGCGCCGATGGACTTTGCCTTCGCAATGGTATCAAATACAACAGATGCCGGGTCAGAGCCTTCCGGACGCTTTACAATGTCAACGCCTGCTCTCTGTGCCCATACTTCCAGCTGATCGATCGCCGCCGCACGGAATGTATCCGCTGCACCAAGAACGATCTTGTTGCCTTCGCTCTTAAGACGGGATGCAATTTTACCGATGGTTGTTGTTTTACCAACACCGTTTACACCAATCACAAGGATCGCTGTTGGCTTGCCGTTCAGGTTCAGCTCTTCGCCGCCGCTGAGCATGTCCGCAACGATTTCCTTGATCTGGCCCATTACTTCCTTCGGGTCTGTAATGCCTTCTTTCTTTACGCGCACACGGAGCTCTTCACAGATTCTGCCTGCAGTATGTACGCCAACGTCGCCCATAACCAGCAGTTCTTCCAGTTCTTCAAACAGCTCTTCGTCAATTTTTGTAAAGCCGTGAAGCATGCTCTCAATAGAGCCGCTGATACTTTCTCTGGTCTTTTTCAGACCGGCTTTGATTTTATTAAAAAGTCCCATAGTAACGCCCCCTTTTCAATGGTAGCTATGTTCTTTATTTATTTCATATCCAGTTTGCTGCCAACCTCAGACGGATCCAGCTTCAGCAGTTTGGAGATACCCTCCTGCTGCATGGTAACGCCGTATAATACGTCGGCCTCTTCCATGGTGCCGCGTCTGTGGGTAATTACAATAAACTGTGTATTTTCATTCATGCGCCGCAGGTAATCTGCAAAACGCGCCACGTTTACGTCGTCCAGTGCCGCTTCAATTTCGTCCAGCATACAGAACGGCGGCGGATTCACTTTCATGATGGAAAAATACAGTGATACTGCAACCAGCGCTTTTTCACCGCCGGAAAGCAGTTCCAGATTCCTGACGATTTTGCCCGGAGGCTGTGCCAAAATCACGATACCGGAGTTCAGTACGTCCTCCGGATCGGACAGCTCCAGGTGGGCTTTACCGCCGCCAAAGAGCTCAGAAAAAGTAGTCTGGAAATAATCGTTGATCTGTGCAAACCGTTCCGTGAAGATCTCCGTCATCTGCTGGGTCAGCTCCCGGATCAGTTTGTACAGTTCTGTTCTGGATTTTTCAACGTCGGCTACCTGCGCTGTTAAAAATTCATATCGTTCAGAAACTTCCGCGTATTCTTCGATGGCAGAAACGTTGACGCTGCCCAATGCTTTGATCTTTGATTTCAGCTCTCGCAGACGTCGTGCAGACTGTGCCTCATCGGCAACCGGGTCGGCCTCCAGTTCTGCTTCTCTGCGTGTTAACTCATACTCATTCCACAGCTGTTCAATGATCTCATCGTAGCGTCTCTGCAGGCCGATCTTCCGCTCTTCCAGTCGGGACAGTTCCTGTCCGATCAGCTCTTTTGCTGCAGAGCGTTCTTTTTCCATGCTGCGCAGTTCCATGGTTTTCTTTTCCAGATCCATGCGGTCTGTCTGCAGCTGTTCTGCCTGCTTTTTCTGTGCGTCAGCTTCTTCCCGCAGCGCTCTTGCTTCGGTTTTTGCTGCTTCAATATTTTGCTCTAACTGCTGATTTTTCTCATGGGTCCATGCCAGCTCTTCTGCAATGTGGCGAGCCTGCTCGCTGCCTTCCCGCAGCTTTTCTTCCAGATCGGAGATGGTGCTCTGGAGCACTTCCCGGTCTTTCTGTACCGTCAGCGTCACCATGCGCAGATCCTGCAGATTCATGGTCAGTGTTTCTGCTTCCTGCTGCAGTTCTGTGCGGCCGCCGCTGATCTTCCCCAGTTCTTCCTGCACCTGCAGCATCTGGGCTGCCACCTGCTGCAGCTGTGCTTCCGCTTTGGACTGCACTGCCATCAAGTCATCCCGGCGCTGCTGGGTAAAGGTTTTCTCTGTCATCAGCTCTGTTAACTGATGATTGCCGGAAGTCAGCTCAGACTCCAGACGATGGAGCGCTGCTTCTTCCTGCAGTCTTGTTTCGGCTGCATCGGTTCGCTGCTGGCGCAGTGTCTGCAGTCTGTCCTGCAGATGGATTACCGCAGCGCCGGCCTCAGCAAACTGCCGGTTTTTCTCCGTGTACTGCACGTGCAGGGCATTGCCGCGCTCATGCAGTGCGGAAATTTCTGCCGCTCTGCTGAGGAGACCGTTTTTTCTTGTGAGAGAACCACCGGTCATAGAACCGCCGGCGTTCACCACCTGACCATCCAGGGTCACTACCTTAAACTGGTAGCGGAACTGCTTTGCAATAGCCACTGCGTGATCCAGTGTCTCTGCTACGACAATGCGTCCCAGCAGAGACTGGAGAATATTTTCATATTGATAGCCGCACTGGCAAAGGTCACCGGCAATACCAATATAACCGGCACAGTTCTGCAGGTTCGGCTCTGTCAGCGTTTTGCCGCGGATGGTAGAAATCGGCAGGAAGGTTGCTCGTCCGCCGTCTCTGCGCTTCAGCAGTGCAATGGCTGCTTTCGCATTTTCTTCATTGGAAACAACAATATGCTGGGCCGCGCCGCCAAGGGCAATTTCAATGGCAACAGCGTATTCATTTGGTACGGTAAGAAGTTTGGAAACAGGGCCATGAACACCGGCCAGCTCGCCGTTTTCTGCCATACGCATCACGGTTTTAACACTGTGCATAAAGCCTTCCATGTTCCGCTCCAGATCCTCCAGAATCTTTGCGCGGCGCTTTGTTTCCTGCAGATCCAGATATAACTTATCACGTTCTGCCTTCACATCTTCGCTGCTTGCCATCTGTGCAGAAAGCGCACCTTCTGCTTCCGTAATGGCAGCCTGCAGTGTCTGTTCTGCCTGCAGTGCTGCAGCGGCTTTCTGCTTCTGTCCTGTGATCTGTCCTTCCAGCTCCTGCTGCTGTGCAATTCGCTGGGCAGCACTTTCTTCAATCGCAGAGAGGCGCAGACCGATTTCCTCTGATGTGGAGGATGCCTGCATGGCTTCCAGTTTCGCATTGGCGCTTTCTTCCACCAGCAGCTGCAGCTGTTTGTTGGCAATTTCCAGCTGACTGTCAGAAATATCCATACTCTTTCGCAGCTGACCGAGCTTTGCTTCTGCTTCCCTGCACTGTTCTTCCCTTGTCCGGATCACTTCTTCGCAGTCTGCAAGGAGTGATTGCTTCTGCGCCAGTGTATCCCGGTTCTGTTTTTCGTTGTTGTCAAACCGTGCCTGCTCCGCTGTTAAACGGCCAATGGTTTCCATGTTGTGGTGAATGTCATTCTGCAGAACAGAAATTTCACCGTCTTTTGCAGCAGCCTCTGCTTCTGCCTTGGCCGCAGCGTTTCTCGCCTGCTCTGCCTGGGCAAGGCACAGGTTTGTCTGCTGGAATACCTGCTCGATTTCCGCATCCAGCGCCGCTGCCGCTGCTGCCGCTTCGTCGTGCTGATTGCGGGCAATGGTGATTTTATGCTCATGCTCCTGCAAAGTACGGCCGGACTGATTTAAGGTATACAGCCACAGGCCGATCTCCAGCTGGCGCTTTTCGGTATAAAGGGTCAGGTACTCTTTTGCTTTTTCTGCCTGCTGCTGCAGCGGACCAACACGATCCTGCAGCTCACCAAGAATATCCTGGAGACGCACCAGATTTTCTTCTGCCTTTGCCAGTTTTCGCTCCGATTCTTCTTTGCGGTAACGGAAGCGGGAAATACCGGCAGCTTCTTCAAAAATCTCGCGGCGTTCTTCTGACTTGGCAGAAATAATGCTGTCGATTTTACCCTGACCGATCATGGAATAACCATCACGGCCCAGACCGGTATCCATGAACAGTTCATGGATATCTTTAAGGCGAACAGTTGCTTTATTGATGAGATATTCACTATCGCCGGAGCGGTAATACCGGCGGGTAATGGCAACGGTATCGCCGTCATACGGAAGGTGGCGGCTGGTATTGTCAATGGTCAGGGTTACTTCAGCAAAGCCCTGTGCCTTTCGGCTTGTAGTACCACTGAAGATCACGTCTTCCATTTTCACACATCGGAGAGACTTGGCCGACTGCTCGCCCAATACCCACCGCATAGCGTCGCTGATGTTACTTTTGCCGCTGCCGTTTGGCCCGACAACCGCAGAAATACCATCTTCGAACGTCAATTTTGTTTTATCCGGAAACGTTTTGAAACCCTGCAGTTCCAATGATTTTAAAAGCATCTGCTCACCTCTTTTCTGTTCTGGTTTTACTGCGCCAGCCGGAATGCACCCGGCGCAAGAGCTGCATCGCCGGAAAATTTACAATCATAGCCAAGGGCTGCAAGGGAATGCAGATTACATTTGCCCTGTCCGATGGCTTTTGATAGAAATTTCGGCGCTACGCAGACGGAAATTGCTCCTTTTGGAATTTTCTCCTTCTGCAAAAAAGCAGTCAGCGCCTGTAAAAAACGATGACTGTAGCATAATTCTGCAAAGGCAGGGTGATATGGCCCTGCCATGCGATGTTCCAATTCGTCGGAGCTGTGGAGCCCCAGACGAATTACTTTGATGTTCTGCTGTTCAAAAAAATCCAGCAGATCACTGCAGAGAGACACGGTCTCTTCCAGTGACGGCGGCGTGTAGTTCCCCGCCCGGTATAAATCAGCCAGCGGTGTATCCGCCATGACGATTGTCGGATAGATCCGCATGGTATCCGGCTGCAGAGCGGCCAGTTTTTCCGCAGTCAGGCGGTCATCTGCCGCTGTGCTACCGTAAAGACCGGTCATCATCTGCAGTCCAAGGGAGAATCCATGCTCTCGAATCAGTCGGGAAGCTTCTTCCACCTGCGCTGCAGTGTGGCCACGATGATTTACAGCAAGAACGCTGTCCACCATGCTCTGGGCACCCAGTTCAATGGCGGATACACCGTAATTTTTCAGAAAACGCAGGATGCCCTCATCAATGCAGTCCGGCCTTGTAGAGATGCGTACACCGCTGACAAAACCGCCCTTTATATAGGCAAAAGCAGCAGACAGCAGTTCCTCCTGACAGGACTGCGCGACTGCTGTAAAACTTCCGCCGAAAAAGGCGATTTCCGTATTTGCCGAACTGCATTTGCCGGAGGCCAGTGCGGTCTCCACTGCCGCTTTTACGTCTGCGGCCGTTGGCTGTGTATGCTGCCCGGTGATCCGCTTCTGATTACAGAAGCTGCACTGGTGCGGGCAGCCCTGATGGGGAATGAACAGCGCAATATTTGCGTGACTCAATAGCCCATCAGCTCCAGTGCTTCTCTTGCGGACTGCTGTTCCGCTTCCTTTTTGCTCTTGCCGCCGCCTCTGCCGATGACGTTGTTGTTGAGGCGAACTTCCACGGTGAAGTGCTTCTTGTGGTCCGGTCCGCTTTCGCCAACCAGCACATAAGAAATCTGCTCACCAGGGTTCTGCTGCACAATTTCCTGCAGCATGGTTTTGTAGTCTTTAAAAGTATGCTGCTTCTGTGTCTGAATAGCTGGAATGATGAAGCGAAGAATGAATTTTCTTGCTTCTTCCATGCCGCTGTCCATGTAAATTGCAGCAATGATCGCTTCAAAAGCGTCTGCCAGAATGGATGGTCTGGTGCGGCCGCCGGAATGCTTTTCACCGTTGCTCAGCAGCAGGTGATCGCCTATGCCAAGCTGGGTGGAAAACTTGCACAGCGCTTTTTCGCATACCAGCGCCGCTCTTGTTTTGGTCAGGTCACCTTCCGGCATTTCCGGATGATTTTTATACAGATAATCTGCTACGACAATACCCAGTACGGAGTCGCCCAAAAACTCCAGCCGTTCGTTGCACACTGCACGACCCTTGCTCTCATTTGCATAGGAGGAGTGGGTCAGCGCTGTGGAAAGCAGCTGTCGATTTTTAAATTGATATTCCAGTTTTTCTTCCAGTTGACTCAGTAACATGATGTTTCCTTTCTTTCGTATGGATATTGCTTAATCTTCGTGCTTTTCCAAAGATCTCTTTTCACGCTTTACAGCCTCTGTGATCACACCAACAACGTCGTTCGCAATGTAATCTCTTGTCAGACGGATCGCGTTTTTCACGGTCACTGCCTTGGAGCTGCCATGTGCCTTGAAGATCGGCTTTGTTGCGCCCATAACCGGTGCGCCGCCTGTTTCATGGTAGTTCATGGTCTTCTTCATACCATCCAGGTCGCCCTTGATCATTGCGCCTGCCAGCTTATTTTTGGCGTTCTTGTAGAAAACGTCCTTCATCATCTTCAGAACGAACATACCAACGCCCTCGTATGTTTTGAGGATCATGTTGCCGGTAAAGCCGTCTGCTACAATAACGTCTGCTACGTCGTTTGGCATATCTCTTGCTTCTACGTTGCCAACAAAGTTGATGCGTGGGTCAGCCTTCAGCATCTGGTATGTTTCCTGATACAGCTCAGTGCCCTTATGTTCTTCCTCACCAACGTTTGCAAGGCCAACTCTCGGGTTCTGAATGCCCATAACTTTTTCCATGTAAACAGCGCCCATGATGCCGAACTGATACAGCATTTCCGGACGGCAGTCTACGTTTGCACCGCTGTCCAGCAGGAGCATGTGGCCGTTCATTTTTGGCACAGAAGCTGCAAATGCAGCGCGCTTGATACCCTTGATTCTCTTAACGATCATGGAAGCACCAAATGTGAGCGCACCGCTGTTGCCTGCGGAAACAAAGCCATCAGCCTCGCCCTTTGCCACCATCTGCAGGCCAACTGCCATGGAGGAATCTGCTTTTTCCTTCAGTACGCAGTTTGGAGCATCATGCATGGAAATCACGCTGTTTGTAGTTACGATCTGCAGACCATCCAGGCAGATGTTGTTCTGCTTTGCTACATGACGGATGATGTTCTCGTTACCGGTCATGATGATCTGTACGTCTTTATATTCCTGCGCTGCCTCAACACAACCCTTAATAATTTCCAGAGGCGCGTTATCTCCACCAAAAGCATCTACGATAATTTTCATCATATTCTACACAGCCTTTCGCTTTTAAGGTTCAATTACAATCCATTTTCTTCCTGCCGCAGCGTCTCTTCCAGTTTCAGGAGACCGCGCTGTGCCAGTGCTTTGTAGCGTTCTTTTTTATCTCTGATATGTACATCCAGCGGCGGTAATACGCCAAAATTAGCGCCCATCGGCTGGAAATCCTTGCTGACACTTTCTGCCACATGATGGCTCAGTGCGCCGCACATAGTCTCCACCGGGAGAACTCTTGTTTTCTGTCCGCGGAGGCGGCGCACCGCATTGATGCCGGCCAGAATACCGGAAGATGCCGATTCCATATAGCCTTCCACACCGGTGATCTGTCCTGCAAAGAACAGATTTGGATTCTGACGCAGGCTGTAATCTGCATCCAGGATCTGTGGGGAATTGAGGAAAGTGTTGCGGTGCATAACACCGTAACGCATGAACTCCGCATTTTCCAGGCCCGGGATCATCCGGAATACTCTGGCCTGCTCGCCAAATTTCAGGTTTGTCTGGAAGCCTACCAGATTCAGCAATGTGCCGTCTACATTCTCCTTGCGGAGCTGTACCACCGCCCACGGACGGCGGCCTGTTCTCGGGTCGGTCAGGCCAACCGGCTTCAGCGGACCGAATCGCATGGTATCTTTACCGCGCTGGGCCAGTACTTCCACCGGCATACAGCCTTCGTACACCTTCGGGTTCTGTACGTCAAAATCATGCACAGGCGCACGCTCTGCTGCAATCAGCGCTTCGTAAAACGCCTCATACTCTTCCTTGTTCATCGGGCAGTTGATGTAGTCATCGCCCTCGCCTTTGTCATAACGGGAAGCCGGGAAGCATCGTTCCATATTCAGGCTTTCCGCTGTCACGATCGGCGCCGCCGCATCGAAAAAGCTCAGTCTGCCGCCGCACATGGCGAAGATCTGGTCTGCCAGTGCGTCGGAGGTCAGCGGACCTGTGGCAATCACCACGATACCTTCTGTCGGGATTTCGGTCAGCTCGCCCTCTACCACGGTAATCAGCGGATGATTTTTAATTTTCTCCGTTGCCATAGCAGAGAACTGATCTCTGTCTACTGCCAACGCACCGCCAGCCGGCACTCTGCACTGATCTGCACACTCCATCAGCAGAGAGCCCATACGGCGCATCTCTTCTTTCAGCAGACCGGCCGCACTTTCCACGCGGTCTGCCTTTAAAGAGTTGGAGCAGATCAGCTCCGCAAAATTCGGACTCTGGTGTGCCGGGGAGTATTTCTGCGGCTTCATCTCATAGAGTGTTACCGCTTCGCCTGCCTGGGCGATCTGCCACGCGGCTTCACAGCCGGCAAGGCCGGCGCCAATTACTTTGATGCTCATTTTTCTTCCGCCGCCTTTTCAAATCCGCATTCTTCGGTGATACAGTAGATCTTACCGGTTTTGCCCTTCTTCTTCAGCAGTGTCTTGCCGCACTTCGGGCACTTTTCCATAGTTGGCTCATCCCAGGAAACAAAGTCACAGTTCGGATACTGGTCACAGCCGTAGAAAACACGGCCTTTCTTTGTTTTCTTCATGACAACCTTACCGCCGCACTTTGGACACTCAGCGCCTGTTTCATGAACGATCTTCTTGATGTTCTTGCACTCCGGATAACCAGGGCAGGCAATGAATCTGCCGTAACGGCCTGTTTTAATAACCATCTGGCGGCCGCAAAGCTCGCAGATCAGGTCTGTTTTATCTTCTTCCAGCTGGATCTTGATACCTTCCATCTCTTCCTTTGCTTTTTTGAGTGTCTTCTCAAAATCGTCATAGAAGTGGTGAAGTACGTCAGTCCATTCCACGTCACCGTTCTGGATGCTGTCCAGTTCTGTTTCCACGTTAGCGGTAAACTTTACGTTTACTACCTTTGGGAAGCGTTCTTTCATCAGCTTGGTGGAAACCTCGCCCAGCTCGGTTGGTTTCAGTGTTTTGTTTTCGCGGGTCACGTATTCTCTGCCGGTAATAGTAGAGATAGTCGCCGCATAAGTAGATGGACGGCCAATGCCGTTTTCTTCCAGCGCCTTGATGAGGGACGCTTCTGTATAGCGCGGCGGCGGCTGTGTAAAGTGCTGGTTGCCTGTAATATCCTTGCAGCGCAGCACCAGATCCACCTCCAGCGGCGGCAATGCACCGCCAGCTGCCTCGTCCTCATCTTTGCCTTCTACGTACAGGATGGTAAAACCATCAAAGGTTACGGTATAACCGGAAGCCTTGAACAGGTAATTGCCGCCCTGAATATCTGCCTGGGTTGTTGCCTGCAGGCAGTTGGACATCTGGCAGGCAATAAAGCGCTCCCAGATCAGCTTATAGAGCTTGTACTGGTCGTTAGTCAGGCTGTCCTTTACCTGTTCCGGCGCCAGATTGATCACAGTCGGACGGATCGCTTCGTGACCGTCCTGTGCATTCGCCTTACTTTTAAAGTGGCGCGGCTCGTTTGGCAGGTACTTGCTGCCCCAGCGCTCTTTGATGTACTCACCGGCATCGCGGATCGCGTCTTCAGAGATACGCAGGGAGTCGGTTCTCATGTAAGTGATGAGACCGATTGCGCCCATGCCGGCTACTTCCACACCTTCGTACAGCTCCTGGGCTGCCTTCATGGTTCTGCGTGCCTGGAAACCCAGCTTACGGGATGCTTCCTGCTGCAGAGTAGATGTGATGAATGGCGGTGCCGGAGATTTGCGGCGTGTGCCCTTCTTCACTTTGATCACCTTGAACTCGGCATCTTTCAGCTCCTCCAGAATGGCGTCTGCCTGCTCCTGGTTTGTGATCTTGATCTTGTTGCCTTCCAGATCACCATAGAAGGAAGCCGGGAACATTTTCTTTGCGCCGCGCGGAATAAACTTACCGTCAATGGTCCAGTACTCTTCCGGCACAAACTTACGGATCTCTTCTTCTCTGTCTACAATAATGCGCATAGCAACAGACTGCACACGGCCTGCGGAGAGACCGCGGCGAATCTTCTGAGACAGGAACGGGCTCAGCTTGTAACCAACCAGTCTGTCCAGAATTCTTCTTGCCTGCTGTGCATTTACAAGATCCAGGTCAATGGCTCTTGGATTTTCCATACCGATTGTAACACCGGTTTTTGTAATCTCGTTAAAAGTCACGCGGTTTTCCGCTTCTGTGCTGAGACCCAGAATATATGCCAGGTGCCAGGAAATCGCTTCACCCTCACGGTCCGGGTCAGTTGCCAGGTAAACCATGTCGCTTTCTGCCGCAGCATCTTTCAGCTCCTGCACCAGCTTTTCCTTTCCTTTGATAATGTCGTACTTTGGCATGAAGTTTTTCTTCACGTCGACACTCAAACGTTTTTCCGGAAGGTCACGAACGTGACCCATGGAGGCAACGACCTCATAGTCAGATCCCAGATATTTTTTAATTGTCTTAGCCTTCGCAGGAGACTCTACGATCACCAGCTTTGACATTGCCGCACCACCTTTATCATACTCACGGCATCTGCGCCGTGCTTTATGCTTTTAAAAAATAAAACTATCCAATCTATTATACCGCAAAACAGCATATTTTACAAAACAATTTGTTTGAATAATCCATTAATTTTAGAATTTTCCCATTCCAACCAGCCTATAACAGCATCCGGAGCAGCTTTCTGCCAGACCTTCCATCTCCAGTTCCGTTCCAAAAGACATGATCATGCCCGACGGAATGCCTGTTTTTTCGCTGATTTCCGCAATATGCATCGGTTCTTCTGTGAGAACCTGCAGGATCGCCTTTGCTTCCGGTGAAAGGTCAGACGGAATTTCCTGTTTTTTCACCGGTTTTGGTGAAAAATAAACATCCGTTTCCGGCATAGATATCGGAACGATCGGCTTTGGAGCAGCCGGTTTCGGCATAAATTCTGCTTTCATCACCGGTTTTTCGGCAATTTTCGCAGCCGGTGCATCAGGAGATTTCTTCACTGCTGCCACCTCTGCCTCAGACGGCAGATTGGACAGATCGAACGTCCATTTTTTCTCCCTGCGCATTCTGTCAAATTCTTCTTTTGACAGCGTTGCAGGAACAGATTTCTCCATCCTTTTTTCAACCGATTCCGCCACAGGCAGTTCTGCTCTTTTTTCTTCCGGTTTCATTGCCGTCTGTGCCTGTTTTTTTACAGCAGGCATGGAAAAGGATATCGCTTTTGCCGGACGCAGATAAGGATATCGTGTATAATACTCTTCCACGATATCCTCTGCTGCCGTTACCATTTTAGCGCCGCTTTTGATGAGATTATTGGTTCCTGCTGCTGATGTCTGCGTAATCGTTCCCGGCACCGCAAACACGTCGCGGTTCTGCTCTCTTGCATCTCGTGCCGTAATCAGCGAACCACTGGACATTCCAGCTTCCACTACAAGGGTTCCGTCACAAAGGCCGGAGATGATTCGATTACGCAGCGGGAAATTTCCCTTCAGCGGCGGCGTACCTTTCGGATACTCTGAAATCAGTGCACCTCGCTTCAGAATATCGCCTCGCATAGATGCACTGCCGGAAAGATAATCATAACCAATGCCGCAGCCAAGAACACAGACAGTTTCTCCGTTGACCTGCAGGACGCCGTTATGGGCCGCTGTGTCGATACCCAAAGCGCCGCCGCTGACAACGATCACGTCTCGCTTTGCCAGGTCACTGCTGATCAATCTCGCTGCGTCCAATCCGCTTCTCATGGCTTTTCTTGTTCCAACCACAGCAACAGACAGCTTATTATCAAAATCCGGCAAATTTCCCTTTACATACAGAACAGCCGGAAAATCATAGATTTCCCGCAGCTTATCCGGATATCGAACATCATCCGGTGTAATCACCTGAATGCCGTCATTTTCATGACCGGCGATCAGATCAGCCGCTTCTTCCAGCGTATAGTCGGAGAATCTGTCCAGATCTTTGCCTGTAAAAATCCCAAGCAGCCGCCAGTCAGACCGGCCAGCCTCATAGAATTGCGCAGGAGAAAGATACTCCTCCAAAATGCGGCGCACTTTACCACTGCCTGGTCCCAGCGCCTGCTGTAGCCAGACCCAATATGCGCGGCTGTCCATCAGCGGCCACCTTTACAGCGCATCATCTCCCAGAGGAGAATGGAAGACGCTGCAGAAGCATTAAAGGACTCAGCGCGGCCCAGCATTGGAATGGTGCAGCGATGGCTGCATGCTTCGATCGCCGCATCAGTCAGGCCGTTACCTTCATTGCCAATTACCATTACCGACGGTACAGAAAAATCCATTGTGGTCACAGAATCTGCTGTACTGTCCACAATAGAAGCCATTGTAGAGAAGCCAAGGCGATTCATTTCGTTCAGGGCGGCCGGCATGTCCGGGCAATGGTACATCTGCATACGGAACACGGCGCCCATAGAGCCGCGCAGAACTTTCGGACTGAATGGATCACAGCAGCTGCCGCCTAAAATAACACCGTCAACACCGAGAGCCTCCGCTGTACGGAGCACTGTGCCCAGATTTGTCGGGTCCTGCATATTTTCCAGCGCAAGATAGCTGCCCTGGCACTGAATGCCGGAAAAATCACCGGTCTGCTCCGGAATTCTGCACACGCAGTACACACCCTGCGGATTTTTCGTATCTGAAAGGAGCGGCGCCACATGATCGCTGATCCAGTAGCTGCGCTGCGCCTTTTCTCTGATTCGTGCGCAGTAAGTTTCGTATTTTTCAAAAGCCTTGTCTGTCACGTAAAATGCAAGAATTTCAACACCGCTGTCTGCAGCATCGCTGCACAGGCGAGCACCTTCGCAAAGGAACAGGCCTGTTTCCTTGCGTGGGCCGGACTGCAGCAGCTTTGCATATTGTTTTACGGTTTCGTTCTGACGACTGGTAATGCGCTCCATCATGTTCACCACTCCGTTTATTATAGTAATAAATAAGAAAAAGATAGTAATTAACCTGCAGAGACTTTTTCAGTCTGCGGTCATGAAAATAAAATTTGAACTGAAACTAAAATGCGTCCGGAAAATCTCCCGGACGCATTAAAAAAGGCTATTTATTTTGCCAGAGCGTTCTTAGCTGTCTCTACCAGCTGTGCAAATGCTGCGGAATCTGCGATTGCGATTTCGGAGAGCATCTTGCGGTTCAGTCTAACGCCAGCCTTCTTGAGGTCGTTCATCAGTGTGGAGTAGTTGATACCGTTCATCTGTGCTGCTGCAGAGATACGTGTGATCCAGAGACGTCTGAAATCTCTCTTCTTGTGCTTTCTGCCGATGTATGCATAGTTGCCGGACTTCATAACAGCCTGCTTAGCCATCTTGAAGTGACGGGACTTGGAACCCCAGTAACCCTTGGCAAGCTTCAGCACCTTATTTCTTCTCTTGCGTGTCATCAACGCGCCTTTAATACGAGCCATTTTATATTCCTCCGTGTGTTTTCGTTATATTCGTTCAAATAATCCGTTTTAACTTACAAGTATCTGTGCTGACAGATTACTTGTAAGGAAGCATCTTCTTAACTGCTGCTACGTTTGTTACGTGAGCTGCAACTGTCTGTCTGAGAACTCTCTTACGCTTTCTTGTCTTCTTATTCAGGATGTGGGACTTGTTAGCGTGACCACGGATAACCTTTCCGTTCTTAGAAATCTTAAAGCGCTTTTTTGCGCCGGAGTGGGTTTTGATCTTAGGCATGATAATATCCTCCTTATTTCACATTGCTAAATCATCTTAAATTCATATTGCAAAAAGTATCTGGTACTTTAAATATGCGTTTATTTGTTTGGCTTGGCTGCCAGGAACATAAGCATGTTTCTGCCTTCCAGCTTTGCCTTCTTTTCCACGATCGCCACGTCTTCCAGGTGATCTGCAAACTTCTGCATGATCTCATGACCCAGTTCTGGGTGGCCCATTTCACGGCCGCGGAAACGAATGGAAACTTTGACCTTGTCGCCGTCCTTCAGGAAACGGGTTGCATGGCCAGCCTTTGTGTTGAAGTCGTGGGTGTCAATGTTCAGGGAGAGACGAATCTCCTTGATGTCTACCACACGCTGGTTCTTCTTTGCTTCTTTTTCTCTCTTGGCCTGCTCAAAGCGGAACTTACCGTAGTCAATGATCTTGCACACAGGCGGCTGAGCCTGTGGTGCGATCTTTACCAGGTCAAGGTTGCTGGATGCTGCCTTTTCAAGCGCTTCTTCCAGCTTCATAATGCCGAGCTGTTCGCCATTTGCATCGATCACGCGGACTTCCTTATCGCGGATTTCCTCATTGATCTCCAGTTCCTTTGTACTGATGGTTAACCACCTCCAAATCGTGTTGCCTCACTGATAACACAAAACAAAACACGGGCAGTTATAGACCGCCCGTGTTCAATACAAAACCATTTCAAAACAATTGCAGCTAGCGCAATCGTTGTCATGTCTTTCATATTGACCCGTGCCGGACGGAACCCCACAGGTGAGAGTGGTGAGTACACTCTGCTTTGTTTACCCTGTGATTATATCAAGTCCCGGCGCACTTGTCAAGCGGTTTTGCAGATTATTTTTGTAATTATAATTTTATGCTATTTTTCTAATATTATGCCGTCTTTTTTCACCAAAGTATCCAAATAAAAAGAATACAGCATGGTTTCTTTCACCTTGAGACCGGTACATTGTTCCATAGCCATAGCATACAGTTCCAGCTGTTTTGCATACCGCTGCCACAGAACCTGCGGATCTTTCACCACGTCGGTCTTATAGTCCACAATGACCAGTTCGCCGTCTTCTTCAAAAACGCAGTCCACAGCGCCCTGCAGCACGATCTGCTGCTCTGCCAGCGCTGCATCTGACGCAGTCTTTACAAAATCTGCCGGAATCTCCACGGTAAAGCGATACTCGCGGCGCACGTCATTGGAACGCTCCATTCTTCTTCCCACGCTGCTTTTGAAAAACGCGGACACTTTCCGGAAGTCCACTGCTTCTGCCTGCTCTGCTGTTAAAAAGCCATGAGCCAGCAGACGATCCAGCTCCTGCTGTGCATCTGCTTTTGCGTTATCAAAATTGCAGAACTGCATAAAGGCGTGGGTTGCTGTTCCCCGCTCTGCCGGTGTCAGACCTTTCTGATACAGGAACGACGGCCGCGGCA
>JAZUBL010000003.1:0-44038 GCA_045638545.1 Acutalibacteraceae bacterium
TGTGCGAGTCCTCCTTTTGATAGTATTACATAGTATTACTTAATAATATCATATCACAAATCAATAAGATTGCAAGAGTTTTTTGGTAATTCCTTTGATAAAAATATACAAAAAATGACCCTAATTGTTATAAATATACAAATTGAAAATTGATTTCTTGTGCTAAAATCGTATCGATTTTCCTGAGAAAAAATCTATGCAGTTTTTCTGCAAAAAATTGGGGCAGAGAAACCCTTATTTTCTGCGGAATTTTGCATATAACTTACCCAGGACGCATTCTGCCTGCTGGCAGAAACGAACGGCATATTTTTGTTCATAATGTCCAAATACCAAGAAAGGGAAAGGGACGGTTTTTTTGAATGCTGTATTACTAACGATCAACAGATATGTGCAGCCCGTGCTGTGGGGATGGCCAACGCTGATCCTGATTTTAAGCATCGGGATCTGGTATACCATTCGCCTGCGCGGTTTTCAGGTCCGCCGCATCGGCCTGTGGATGCGGCACACGCTGCTGGGAATGTTCCGCAGCAGAAAAAAGAGCGGCGACGGTAAAGGGATCACACCGTTTCAGTCAGTTTCCACAGCGCTGGCCGGTTCCATCGGCACCGGCAATGTGGTGGGTGTTGCCACGGCAATTCTGCTGGGCGGACCCGGCGCCTTGTTCTGGATGTGGTTTTCTGCTTTTTTCGGGATGCTTACCATTTACGGTGAGATCGTTCTCGGTTTAAAGTACCGGCAGAAGGACTCCAGCGGTCACTGGACCGGCGGTGCTATGTATTACATTGCCAATGGCACCGGCAGAAAGTGGCTTGGCTATATTTTTGCCGGTGCCTGTGCATTTGCAACCATGGGCATGGGAAACATGACCCAGTCCAATGCCATTGCGGCCTCCATTGAAGGCAGTCTTGGCGTGTCAAAACTGATCACCGGCATTGTTGCCGCTGTGATTCTGGCGGTAGTGCTCATGGGCGGCATCAGGCGCATTGCTTCGGTGACGGAAACAATTGTGCCTTTTATGTCGCTGCTGTATATTGCGGCAGGCTTCATTGTGCTGGCAGTCAACTGGAATCAGATCCTGCCGGCTTTCGGACAGATTCTTGCCGGTGCATTTAACCTGCGCAGTGCCGCCGGCGGCGTCATCGGCTACGGGATTCTGGAGGCTATGAAAAACGGTATTTCCCGCGGCATTTATACAAATGAGGCCGGCCTTGGCACGTCTGTAATGGCCCACGCTGCGGCCGATACCAACGAGCCCTGCGAACAGGGAATGTGGGGCATTTTTCAGGTGTTCATCGATACCATTGTAGTCTGTTCCATTACGGGGCTGTGTATTTTAACAACCGGCGTTCTGAATACAGGAGCTGATGCCGGTGTGCTCAGCTCCGCTGCGTTTGAGGCAGTATTCGGTGTGTTCGGTAAGCACACCATGACCATCTGCGTGACGTTTTTTGCCTTTGCCACCATGCTTGGCTGGTCTTATTACGGCGAGGTGGCTGTGCGGTATCTTTGCGGTGCATCCTCGTTTTTTACGCGCCATGTGGATAAGGTTATTTTCATTTACCGTATTCTTTACGCGGCGTCTACAATTCTCGGTGCAACGGCAGACCTGTATGTTGTGTGGGATTTCTGCGGCAATTTCAACGGTCTGATGGCACTGCCGAACCTGTATGCCCTGTGGAAGCTGGGGCCGGAGGTGCGCAGCGAAACAAAGGCTTATCTGAAGCGGAAACTGCGCGAAAAAAATACTGTCTCTTCCGATGGTTAGACGATGGCGCACCAGTTGCACCTGGCGCAATTTTTTGTTACAATAAAAAAAACAGGCACCATGTTTGCGATGCCTGTTTCTACATATTATTATTTTGATTCTTTTTTTGGCAGCATTCGCGCTTCGGTAGTTTGAATTAAATGAAAGAGAGAAGCGGAGTGCAGCGGATATTTTTCTGTGAGCAGTTCCGGAGAAAGGGTTGGCGCTTCGCTGCTGCCGGAGCCTGTTCCGTCGATGGTGCTGTCGCCGGATGCAAGGCATTTTGCATTGACTTCTGCAATGCACTGGGCAGCGTCCGCAAGGCCGTCGCACATTTTCGGCGGAACAGTGAACATCTCCTGCGGATTTTTTGCATTGGCAGAATAGAGGATGCGGAAGGCTTTATATATACTGGCAGAAAGATACGCGGAAAGTTCCTCTGTCAGTGGTTTATTGCCGTATTCCTGCAGCAGGGAGAAAATCACGTCCAGTGAACTGTCGATGCGCTTTTTGTTCAGATCTGGCGGCAGATTGCTCTGCGGTGCTGGATTCGGCTCCGGCAGGTCATGTGCGGTAATAGCTGCATTGGTGCGGCTTGGAGAACAGCCCAGCAGATAGTCGGTGGAGACGTTGTAGAACTCTGCTGTTTTTACAACAAAATCCAGGCCGCATTCGCGAATGCCTTTTTCATAATGAGAGAGCAGTGCCTGTGAAATGCCCAGCGCTTCTGCCGCACTTTTCTGGCTGAGGCTCCGCTCTTTGCGCAGCAATGTAATAATTCGTGGGAAATGTTGATTCACAGGACGCACTTCGCTTTCCTTAAAAATTTAAAGCAGTTGGATAATTGGTTAAAACCTACAATTTAAAACTGAAATATTGCACAATATAACAAATTAACCTTAATATTTTGTAAATTATATGCTAAAATAACCGGTTTGTAAAGCACTAGATATGGTGTAGAAAACGTAAAAAAGGAGCAATATCTATATGAAATCCTATACAATTCATCTGATCCGTCACGGCGTAGCAGAAGGAAACCTGAAAAAGCAGTATATTGGCAGCACAGACTCCCCGCTTTCCGAGCAGGGTGCGGAGGAGATTCGCCGCAAAGATGAGGCCGGTGCTTACCCGGGTGCAGGGCTGTTTTTCAGCTCTCCGCTGCGCCGCTGCACAGAGACCATGAAGCTGATCTATCCGGCGATCGAGCCGGAAATCATCGAAGATTTCCGCGAGTGCGATTTTGGTGATTGGGAAGGCAAAAGCGCAGATGATCTGGAAAACGATCCGGCATTCCGCCAGTGGATCGATGCCAATGGTACTGCAACACCGCCAAACGGTGAAAGCGGTGCAGCGTTTATGCACCGTACCTGCGCAGCCTTTGAGGCACTGGTAGAGAAGATGATGCGCAGCGGCAAAACAACAGCAGTTGTGGTTGCACACGGCGGCACCATCATGACCATTCTTTCTGCATATGGTCTGCCAAGAGCCCAGTTCTATGACTGGATGTGCGAGCCTGGCAGCGGCTACTCTCTGCGCATTATGCCGGGCCTTTGGATGCGCGACATGGTAGCGGAAGTGTACGATACCATTCCGCCAAAGGGTGAGGACCAGAGAGAATGCACCATTATTGACTTTGCCCGCGAAATTGCAGCGGAAGCATTCCAGAAAGAAGACGAAGAATAAACAACTGGCAGAATCGGCTTCGGCCGATTTTTTGCTGATTACGGACAGGCACCGCAGGGAGAGGTGATACGGTGCAAAAAGATTTACATACAAAAGAAATGCAGTCGCTGAATGACGGGCCGAAGCTGACCTTTTTCAAGGGATTGCGGGATGGTATCCCAATCAGTTTGGGTTATCTGTCGGTAGCGTTTACCTTTGGCATGATGGTTGTGGCAGAAGGGTATCCGGGATGGATGGGCGTGCTGATCTCCATGACCAACCTGACATCTGCGGGACAGTTTGCCGGTACAGAGCTTTTAATGAACGGCGCTTTTTACCTGGAGATCGGCATTACCACATTCGTTATCAACATCCGATATATGCTGATGTCGCTGTCACTGTCGCAGAAGGTAGTTTCTTCCATGTCGGTGCTGGAGCGTTTGCTGCTGTCCTTCGGCATTACGGACGAAATTTACGCCGTGGCCATGCAGCAGAAGCGTGACGTCAGCACGCCGTATATGGCCGGCCTGATTTTAACGCCGTACTTTGGCTGGGCGTTTGGTACGTTTCTTGGTGCAACAGCAACAGGGTTCCTGCCGGACTTTATCCGCACGGCGCTGGGTATTGCCATTTACGGTATGTTCCTGGCAATCATTATTCCGCCGGCAAGAAAATCCAGACCGGTGCTGATCGTTGTGCTGATCTCCTGCGGTCTGGCATGCTGCTTTAAGTGGATCCCATTCATCAATCAGCTGGGCACAGGCTGGGTAATCATCATCTGTGCTGTGGTGGCAGCAGGCTTTGCAGCATGGAAGTTCCCGATCAAAGAGGAGGAACAGACGTAATGGATTACCTGAGAATCTTTATCTGCATTGCCATTATGGCTGTTGTGACATACCTGCCGCGTATGCTGCCGATCACGATTTTCCGCAAGAAGATCAAGAATATTTACATCCGGTCTTTCCTGCACTATGTACCGTATGCGGTGCTGGCAGCCATGACCTTCCCGGAGATCCTGTACTCTACGGGCAATCTGATTTCCGGTATTGTGGGCATGGCGGTGGCGGTCATCCTGGCTTTCTTCAACAGAGGTCTGCTGACCGTTGCCATCGGCTCCTCCGCTGCTGTATTTATTACGGAGCAGATCATGCGGTGGACAACAGGTGCATAATTTTCTTGACACACAGAACAAACAGGCGTATAATGAGCGCAGATCAATAAAGGGAATGAGGCTCTCCCTCGGTGTTTCACCGGAACCGCTTTACAAAAAGCTGATGGCTTCTGCAAATTGTTTGCAGGGGTCATTGGCTTCTTTTTTAGAAAAAAGACGATCCCCCTGCAGAAACAGGGGGATTTTTTTATGTTGTTAAGTATTGGATTGATCGTATTGGGCGGCCTTGTATTAGGCGGCATTGCAGGCAAACTGCACCTGCCCAAACTGGTCGGCATGATCGGCGCCGGCATTCTCATCGGCCCGTATGTGCTGGGCTGGCTGGACAGCTCCATGCTGGCCATTTCGTCAGACATCCGACGGGTGGCACTGGTTATTATTCTTACCCGAGCCGGTCTGTCACTGGATCTGAAATCGCTGAAACAGGTAGGGCGGTCTGCTGTGATGATGTGCTTTATTCCGGCATCGCTGGAAATTGCCGGCACCATGCTCATTGCGCCGTGGCTGCTTGGTGTTTCATTAGTGGAGGCGGCCATTCTCGGTACGGTCATTGCGGCGGTATCACCGGCAGTTGTTGTGCCGCGAATGATCAAACTGATTGAAACGAAATGGGGCACGAAGAAAGGCATCCCGCAGATGATCATGGCCGGTGCATCGGTAGATGACGTGTACGTCATCGTGCTGTTTACTGCATTCTGTGCGCTGGAGCAGGGTGAGTCCGTCAGCGTATGGAGCTTTGCGTCTATTCCAATTTCCATTCTGCTGGGCATTGCCCTTGGTGTGGCAGTGGGCCTGTTGTTTACATTATTTTATAAGTTTGTCAAAGCGCCTGTTATGCTGCAGACTTTGTCTTTCCTCGGTATTGCACTGCTGTTCCTTGTGCTGGAAGATGCCATCGGCGACGTTGTACCGATCGCCGGTCTGCTGTCTGTTATGGCAATGGGTACTACTATCTTCACTGCAAAGCCGGAACTGGCAAAGGGAATGTCTCAGAAGTTTAACCAGCTGTGGGTCTGCGCAGAGATTTTCCTGTTCGTACTGGTTGGCGCAACGGTGAACCTGCAGTTTGCCATCAGTGCCGGTGTGGGTGCCATTATTCTGGTGCTGCTGGTGCAGGTGTTCCGCTTTGCCGGCGTGCAGGGCTGTGTGCTTGGCACACGGCTCAACAAAAAAGAGCGGCTGTTCTGCGGTATTGCCTATATGCCGAAAGCGACCGTACAGGCTGCCATTGGCGGTGTACCGCTGGCCATGGGCCTTGCCTGCGGCAATCTGGTGCTGACAGTTGCCGTGCTGGCCATTCTGATCACAGCGCCGGTTGGTGCGTTTCTCATCGATCTGTTTTATCAGAAATTGCTGCAGCGGGAATAGTTGCATAACCTACGGGTGATGTGATACAATAAGCTGATATACTTTGGGAAAGGACTGGAATTTATGCGGAATTTATCAGATATCGGAGAGGTTAAGCGGATTTTGACCCGCCATGGCTTCAGCTTTTCAAAATCACTGGGACAGAACTTTCTGGTAGATCCCGATGTTTGTCCGAGAATGGCAGAGGAGAGCGGTGTTCACAAAGAGATGGGCGTGATTGAAGTTGGCCCTGGCTTTGGCGTACTGACACAGCAGCTGGCGCTCCGTGCAAAGAAAGTAGTTGCCATTGAGCTGGACAAGCGTCTGCCGGATGTACTGGCAGATACCCTGTCCGATTTCGACAATGTGAAGGTGATCAATGCAGACGTGATGGAGATCGATCTCCACAAGCTGATCGCAGAAGAATTTGAAGGCATGGACGTAGTAGTCTGCGCAAACCTGCCATACTATATTACATCTCCTGTAATTATGAAGATTCTGGAGGAGAAGCTGCCGATCAAGTCTCTTGTTGTGATGGTACAGAAAGAAGCGGCTGTGCGTATCTGCGCACGCCCGGGCAACAGAGAATGCGGCGCAGTCAGCGTGGCAGTGCAGTATTATGCAGAGCCGAACATCCTGTTTGATGTAATGCGCGACTGCTTCTTCCCGGCACCAAACGTAGACTCCGCTGTTATGAAGCTGGATGTGCGTCAGGGCCCGCCGGCAGAGATCGAAGGCATTGATGAAAAGCTGTTCTTCCGTGTAGTACACGCAGCGTTTTTACAGCGCAGAAAAACAGTGCTCAACTCTCTTTCTGCCGGTCTTTCCATGGGCAAGGAGCAGATCAAAGAACTGCTTGCAGCAGCGGACATTAAAGAGAATGCCCGCGCAGAGCAGCTGACCATGGCGCAGTTTGGTGACCTCTGCAGAGCGATGGCAAACCGTGAGGCATAATATGGAATCAGCCATTGTTTCTGTTATTTTCTTCGCGGCGTCGTTTGTTTCCACCGTTGCGTCGGTGGTGCTCAGTTTTCAGCAGGACGTGAAGTGGGCGGTGGCGGCAGGCGCCGTTGCAATTATTCTTGCATGCCTTGGTATGATTTTTGTACTGAACGACATGAAAAAAGAGAGAAAAAAAGACGATGAATAAAAAAACCCCGACAGAGTTACTGCTCTGTTGGGGTTTTTTGTTATGGCAGCAGTTCGCTGAAGTCAAAAATATAGCGGTCCGCCAGTGTCTTCATTAAGTCAATGTGTTTTTTGTTGCCGATGTCGTATACGCCGCAGACGCGCATACCAGCCTGCAGTGCGCCGCTGATGGCTGCCGGTGTGTCTTCAAACATGATGCAGTCTTTTGGTGATACGCCCAGCCGCACGGCAGTGAGAAGAAACGGCTCCGGGTGGCTTTTGCCTTTTGTTACGTCATCTGTGCTGACGATGGTATCGAACCAGTCGTAGATCCCCAGATTCTGCAGGCAGGGGATATGCAGCTTTTTTGGCAGTGCGGTGCAGACACCAAGGCGAATGCCGCGGCTTCGCAGATATTCCAGATATTCCCGGGCAAAAGGCTTCATCTGCACCTCGTGGCTGTAAGCATCCAGCGCCATCTGGTTCCATTCCTGCATCAGGTCTTCCGGCTGCTCGTTCAGCTGAAACCGCTCAATGGTATATTCCGCTGTTTCCCGGAAGGTGAGGGAGGCCAGATTTTCGCTGTAGTCTTCCGGCACAGGAGAGATGCCCCGCTTCAGGAGGAATTTTACGTCAATGTCCGGCCACACATGGTGGGAGTCCAACAGTGTGCCGTCCAGGTCAAAAATTGCGGCTTGGAACTGTAACTGCGTCATAAGCAAGCGCCTCTGCTTTCTGAAATCTTAGTTTGAGTATAGCAAATTTTTTTCGTTTATAAAAGAAGAATCTTTACTTTTTCCACTGGAATTATTACAATAAAAACAGAAAAATCTGTGAGGGGGAGAAGACGATGCAGGTAAATATGGGACAGGTCATCGGTGCGATGATCGAGTATAACTACGGATGTCCGGAACTGATCAATCATGCGTTAAAGGTGTATGCTTTTGCCAAAGCAATCGGAGAAAAGGAGCAGATTCCGGCAGAGAAACAGCAGGCGCTGGAAGTAGGTGCTGTACTCCACGATATCGGCATCCGCATCAGCGAGGAAAAATATAATTCCTTCAGCGGCAAATATCAGCAGATCGAAGGTCCTTCTATTGCCAAAGAAATGCTGGAAAAGCTGGGCTGCGAGGAAGCGCTCATTGACCGCGTATGCTATCTCATTGCCCACCATCATGAGTACCATGCCATTGATGATGTGGACTATCAGATTCTGGTAGAAGCGGATTTTCTGGTGAATATTTTTGAAGAGAACAATCCGCCGGAAATGGTGGAAACGATCCGCGAGACCATTTTCAGAACAGAAGCCGGAAAAGAATTTCTGGACAATCTGTTCCGCAAGGCGCCGTCGCGGGAATCGCTCTTTGCAAAAGATCTGGAGAAGATCGCACTGAAGAAGGCTGGAATCGATATTGTTCCGCTGCTGAAAATTTAATGAGATAACGACCTTATAAAGAAAAGGACTGCAGGTTTTAAGCCTGCAGTCCTTTTTGTGCGCTTAGATCAGCAGCCGCAGCCGCAATCGTTGCCGCAGCCATTGCCGCAGCCGTTGCCGTTACCGTTGCCGAGATTCCAGCCATTGCCGCCGCAGAAGAAGATGAGAAGCAGGATGATCAGGATCCAGGAGCAGTTGTTGTACATAATCGGGTTTCCTCCTTTCGGTTTGGCTTACACTGTTATACTATTGCGGACAGGCAGTTTTTGTGACAGATGATTTTCTGACTTTTCCATGGAAAGATCAAGAATTTTTTAAAAAGGTCAGGAAAAGTTAAAAATAATGAAAAACGTAGCAAACGGAAGAAAACCGGAGATAATAGAAGCTATTTTAAAATAATCAACCATAACTGACTTTATTTGACTTTGACTTTCACTGACTATGAAGGTAAAATAAGGTCAAGGTCAAAGAAAGTCAAAACAAAGGGCGTGAACATCAAGTGAGAATCAGCGATTCCATTGCCAATTATATATTAGAACTGCTGGACCACGGCGGCAGCGTTGAGATTCGCCGCAATGAGCTGGCAAATACCTTAGGCTGCGTACCAAGCCAGATCAACTATGTGCTTACCTCCCGGTTTACACCGGAGCAGGGGTACATGATCGAAAGCCGGCGAGGCGGCGGCGGTTACATCCGCATTACCCGTGTCTATCACGATCCGGAAGCGGCCATGACCCATATGCTTCGTTCCATCGGTGATCGACTGGATGGTGCCGGTGTCCGTGCAATATTATCGCACCTGCTGCAGACGGGAACCATTGACCAGCGGATTTCCCGGATGATGGCAGCGGCAGTTTCTGATCAGTCATTTGGCAGTGTGCCGCAAGGCGCGAGAGATTTACTGCGTGCGGCAGTCTTTAAAAATATGCTGCTGACACTGCTTTAAAAAGGAGGGCTTGCTATGATTTGTCAATCCTGCGGAAAGCGGCAGGCGGTAACCCAGATCAAAACCAACATCAACGGTGTTGTTACAGAATATAACCTTTGCCCGGAATGTGCAAAGAAGCTGGGATACCAGTCCTCTGCTGATTTTTATAACCCGTTCCTTAATTTGAACAGTCTGCTGGGCAGCTTTTTCGGCAAAGAGAAAGCTGCAGAAACAGTAGAGCGATGCCCGGTGTGCGGCGCATCTTTCCGGGATATTTCTCAGAGCGGCAAAGTGGGCTGCGCAGAGTGCTACAAGGTATTCCATGAGCAGTTTCTGCCGTCGGTGCAGCGAATTCACGGCAACACCAGCCACACCGGCAAGGTGCCAACAGGTATGGCGCTGCAGGTAGTGCCGGAGTCTAATCTGGCAGTTGCGAAAGAAGAAGGAAAAGTCGAATCGGTCAAAGAGCGAAGAATACGAGAACTGAAAGAACAGATGCAGGCAGCCATTGCAGAGCAGAATTTTGAACATGCTGCAGTGCTGCGTGACCGGATCAAAGAATTAGAGAAGTAGGGAGGTGGACAACATGGCAGAACAAAAAAAGTGGCAGGAAAAAAGCGGCGCAGAAGGTGACGTGGTTATCAGCACCCGTATTCGACTGGCGAGAAACCTGCCGAAAATTCCCTTCCCATGCCGCATGAATGAAGACCAGGCAAGGGTAGTGGAACAGGCTGTCCGCCGGGCGGTGGAACACAGCAGCAGCGCCATTTCCGGCAGTCTCCGCTATGTGGAACTGCAGGATCTGACAAAGGCTGAGATGATCTCTATGGTAGAGCGCCATCTCGTCAGCCCGGAATTTATTTCTAAAATTACAGGCCGTGCCCTGTTCCTCTCTCCTGATGAAAGCGTTTCTGTAATGGTCAACGAAGAAGATCATCTGCGGATCCAGATTATGCAGGAAGGACTGGCGCTGGAAAAGAGCTATCAGATTGCAGATGTGCTGGACGATGCGCTGAACACGTCTCTTCATTTTGCTTTTGATGACAAGCTGGGCTATCTGACCCAGTGTCCGACCAATCTGGGTACCGGTATGCGGGCATCGGTGATGCTCCATTTACCGGCACTGCAGAGCAGCGGTCAGTTAAGCCGCATTGCCAGCCACCTCTCCAAACTGGGGCTGACGCTCCGCGGCACTTACGGCGAGGGCAGCGATTCTGTCGGCGCGCTGTATCAGCTTTCCAATCAGGTTTCCCTTGGGCTTAGTGAACAGGAGGCCATTGCCAACCTGAAGGCAGTAACCATGCAGCTGGCGGAGCAGGAACGCAATGCCCGCCAGAAAATTGCCGCAGACAACCGCAGAGTGGACACCATTGCCCGCTCTCTGGGCATTCTGCAAAGTGCCCGGATGCTGAGCAGCGACGAGTTCATGAAGCTGATTTCCAACGTGCGGCTTGGTATTTCCACCGGTATTCTTACGGGTATTTCCTATGATACCGTAAATGCATTGCTGACGCAGACACAGCCGGCCACTATGAGCCTTGCTCACGGCGGCAGTCTTTCCGCTGAAGAGCGGGATGTGATCCGCGCTGAACTGGTGCGCAATGCACTGAAAATTTGATTAATCCACAGGCAAACCACATAGACTTAGGACAGAAAGGAAGATGAGCTATGTATCAATTCAACGGATTTACAGAAAAAGCAAACAAGGCCATGAACCTCGCTGTTGAGGCAGCAAAGAACCTTGGCCATACCTATATTGGCAGCGAGCATATGCTGCTGGGTCTTCTCAAAGAGGAGTCCGGCGTTGCATACGAAGTGCTGCAGAAACTGGGCGTGACTTACGACAAACTGGAAACCGTCCTCAAAGAGCAGGTCGGTGTCGGCAGTCAGACCCATGTGACCATTGATGACCTGACACCGCGCAGCAAGCGGATTCTCCAGATGGCAGTCATGGCAGCGTCTCAGCTGCACCATAATTACGTGGGTACAGAGCATCTGCTCATGGCAATTCTGGAAGAAGGCGACAGCTACGGTGTCCGTTTCCTGCAGATGATCGGCGCAAAGCCGGCGGATATTCAGGAAGAATTGGGCGGCAGTATCCACAGCAGCGAGTACGAAGCAGGCAGCGAAAAAGCAGGTGCCAGCGGCGTTGCAGGCAAGGCACAGGGCGGCGCAACAAAAACGCTGGATCAGTTTGGCCGCGACCTGACTGCACTTGCAAAGAAAGGCGAGATCGATCCGGTTATTGGCCGTCAGGTGGAGATTGACCGTGTGGTACAGATTCTCTCCCGCCGCACCAAGAACAACCCGTGCCTCATCGGTGAGCCGGGTGTTGGTAAAACAGCAGTGGCAGAAGGCCTTGCCCTCAAGATCGTCAACGGCGAAGTGCCTGAGACATTGAAAAACAAGCGCATCATTGCACTGGACCTGACCGGCATGGTTGCCGGCACGAAATACCGCGGTGACTTTGAAGAACGCATCAAAGCGGCTATGGAAGAAGTAAAGAACAGCGGCAACGTGATCCTCTTCATTGACGAGCTGCACACCATCATCGGCGCAGGCTCTGCAGAGGGTTCTACTGATGCTGCCAACATTCTCAAGCCATCTCTGGCCAGAGGTGAACTGCAGATCATCGGTGCAACAACTACCGGTGAGTATCGGAAGCACATCGAAAAAGATGCAGCGCTGGAGCGCCGCTTCCAGCCAGTTAAAGTAGGTGAGCCAAGCGAGGAAGAAGCTATTGCGATCCTGCAGGGCCTCCGCGACCGCTACGAAGCTCATCACAAGGTGAAGATTCCCAACGAGGCCATTGAGGCGGCGGTGAAGTTGTCCAGACGCTATATTGCAGACCGTTTCCTGCCGGATAAGGCCATCGACCTGATCGATGAAGCGGCTTCCCGTGTGCGCCTCCGTTCCTTTACTGCGCCGGATGCTTTGAAAGAGCTGGAGAAACAGCTGAAGGAACTGGAAGCAGAAAAAGCAGCAGCTGTTAACGAGCAGGACTTTGAGCGTGCAGCAAAACTCCGCGATGAGGAGAAAGGCGTGAAGGCAAAGCTGGAAGACTGCAAAGCGGACTGGGAAAAAGAAAACGGCGAAGACAACGGCATTGTGCATCCGGAGGATATTGCCAATATCGTTTCCACATGGACCGGCATTCCGGTGGTGCAGCTGACAGAAGAAGAAAGCCAGCGACTGCTGAAACTGGAGGACATTCTCCACCAGAGAGTGGTTGGACAGGATGAAGCAGTGACCGCTGTTGCCAAGGCCATCCGCCGCAGCCGCGTCGGACTGAAAGATCCGAAGCGTCCGGCAGGCTCCTTTATCTTCCTCGGCCCGACAGGCGTCGGTAAAACAGAACTGTGCAAGGCACTGGCAGAGGCCGTCTTCGGCGATGAAAATGCCATGATCCGTCTCGATATGTCCGAGTACATGGAGAAGCACACTGTTTCCCGTCTGGTTGGTTCTCCTCCAGGCTACGTAGGTTACGATGAAGGCGGCCAGCTGACCGACCAGGTGCGCACAAAGCCATACTCTGTCATTCTCTTTGATGAGATTGAAAAGGCGCACCCGGATGTATTCAACATGCTGCTGCAGATTCTGGAAGACGGTGTTCTGACAGATTCTCAGGGCAGACACGTGGACTTTAAAAATACCATTATCATCATGACTTCCAACGTAGGCGCAAGATTTATCACAGAGCAGAAGTCTGCTCTTGGTTTCAGCAGCGAAGAGGAGAAGCTGGATGCGGCGCTGGAAGAAAGCAAAGCAAAGACCATGGTAATGGAGGAGCTGAAGCGCACTTTCCGTCCGGAGTTCCTTAACAGAGTAGACGGCACCATTATGTTCCATAAGCTCAGCGAAGAGAACATTGCGGCTATTGCCCGCAATATGCTGGCAGGCCTGCAGAAGCGTGTGAAGGCACTGGAAATGAATATTGAATTTACAGAGGAAGCAGTTACAGCCATTGCAAAGGCCGGCTTCGATCCGGTATACGGTGCAAGACCGCTGCGCCGCGCGATTCAGTCTCAGATCGAAGATGCGCTCTCTGAACAGATGCTGGAGGGCAAGCTGAAAAAGGGACAGAAGGCGCTGTGCGACTGGAAAGAAGAGCAGTTTGTTTTTACAACGGAAGCATAAAACTGCGGGAAACAGCATAAACTGAATATGGGGAGAATCGACAGCTTGAAATGACGATGGTAAGTATTTTAAACTGAAAAAATCTTCCTCCAAACGGAGCAGGGTAACACCTGCTCTAATTTTTTTGTTGATTTTTTGGGCAGGTTGTTATATGATAACATGAGAAAAAACGAAGGAGGGAGCAGTATGATTCTTTATTTTTCCGGTACAGGCAACAGCCGCTACGTTGCAGAAGCGCTGGCAGAGATGACCGGTGATACGCTGGTAAATATCGGCGAATACCTGCGGGCAGGAAAATTCCCGGTACTGGAATCGAAAGAGCCGTGGGTATTTGTGTGCCCGATCTATGCATGGCGGCTGCCGCGTGTGGTAGAAAACTGGATCGAGAAAACAAAGTTTTCCGGAGACCGCAACGCGTATTTTGTTCTCACCTGCGGCGACAGCATCGGCAATGCGGAAAAATATATTCAGCCGCTGTGCAGAGGAAAGCGCTTCATCCTTCAGGGTGTACAGGATGTGCTGATGCCGGAGAATTATATTGCGCTGTTCAAGGCGCCGAATGCTGCAGAAGCAGAGAAAATCCGTAAGGCAGCTTATCCGAAAGTACGCCGTCTGGCGATCTGCATCCGTGCAAATCTGCGTTTTCCGGAAAAGAAAATTACAGCACTGGACAGAATGAAGTCCAGACTGGTGACGGATCCGTTCTATGCGCTGATGATTCGCTCCAAGGGATTTACTGTGAATGACGCCTGTATTTCCTGCAGAAAATGTGAGAAGCTGTGCCCGGTGCGCGGCATTGAAATGAAAGGCGGCAAGCCAACGTGGACAGGCTCCTGCACCCACTGTATGGCCTGCATCTGCAGCTGCCCGGCAGAGGCCATTGAGTTCGGATTTTTAACAAAAGGTAAGGTGCGGTATCAGTGTCCGCATTACAGTAAATAAAAAAAGCCTCCCTGTTGGGAGGCTTTTTTTATGCGCCAATCAGCGCTTTGTTTTATTCCTGTGGATCCTGCCAGTCCGGCTCATAGTGGCGGACAACAAACTCTGCACCTGTTTCAGCGCAGAGTGTGCGGCATGCTTCCAGTTCATCGTCTGTCATGGTATCTACCACAGTCATGCGTACGTGCGGTACGTATTTCTCTACATTCTTTGTGAAGGTGAGGATGGCCGGCAGCGCATCAAGGCCAAATTCCGGATGGCACAGTGCATCATACTTTTCCGGTGTGGATGCATTGAGGCTGACAGAAACGCTGTCTACCTTGCCTGCAAAGAGCGGTGCAGTATCCTTGCCGTGCATCAGGTCAGAGAGACCGTTGGTGTTCACACGGATTGGAATATTGCTGATTGCCTTTACACGGCTGCAGATCTCCAGAATGTCATCCAGGCGGTAAGTTGGCTCGCCGTAGCCGCAGAAAACAAGCTGTGTATACTTGCTCAGGTCTCTTGTTTCGATGGATGCCCAGATCTCCTCAACAGTTGGTTCTCTCTCCAGCCACAGGCTGCCGGAGTCGCCTACCTTATCGCTGGTAATGCGCAGGCAGAACTCGCAGCGGTTTGGGCAGCGGTTTGTCAGGTTTACATATAAGTTATCGCCATATACATAAGTGATGGTCATGTTAAATTACCTCCGGTGTAATGCCAAATAACTTGGCAGCGTTTTCTCTTGTGGTTTCCAAAATCTGCTCCGGTGTAACGGCAATGCCGCTGTAATTGGTGCGTGCTTCTGCAATTTTCTCTGCAGTCAGGCGGATCATGGAAGAATCGCAGCGTTTGCCGCGGTATGGCACCGGCGCCATGTATGGTGCGTCGGTTTCCACAACCAGGGAGGACAGCGGAATAGAAGCGGCAACTTCTACCGGATGACGGGCGTTTTTAAAAGTAACAGTGCCGCCAAGGCCGATATGCATACCGAGAGAAACGATCTCTCGTGCCATTTCCACACTGCCGGAGAAGCAGTGCACAATGCCCTTTGGCTTGTACTTGCGGAGAATCTCCATGGTGTCGCCGTGGGCTTCTCTGTCGTGAACGATGATCGGCAGGTCATACTTCTGTGCCAGTTTGATCTGCTCTTCGAAGTAGTGCTTCTGCACTTCTTTTGGTGCGTTGTCATCATAGTGGTAGTCCAGACCGATCTCACCGATGGCAACTACTTTTTTATTTTTCAGCAGTTCCTCCAGCTGTGCCAGATAATCTTCCGGCAGCTGGTCGTCGATGCAGCCTGGATGGATGCCCACTGCTGCGTAAATGTAGCTGAACTGCTCAGACAGCGCAACAGAATCGTAGCAGCCTTTTAAATCAGCGCCGACGTTCACAATGTTGCAGATTCCCTGTTCCGGCAGTGCACACAGCAGATGCTCTCTGTCTTCTGCAAACGCATCGTCATCGTAGTGTGCGTGCGTATCAAAAATCAGACGCATTGTCATGCCTCCTTTTCTTTGTATTTTATTATTTTGTCTTTATTTTATAACAGGGCTCCCAAAATTGGAAGCCCTGAAATGTTACGTTTATTTTAAATGTGTTGATGCTCCGAAGTATTTGCAAGGGGAGCCCCCGGCGAGGGTTTCCTTTAGCACCCGGAACTTTTTCGAGGAATGCAGCAACAAAGTCTGCGAGGGTGATCGACTGCCTGTCGGCGCTTGCCGATTAGGAAATCTTGCTGCCGGCTGGCATACCGTCTACAAAGATTACGCGAACGTCGTCTTCGCCGCAGGTTGCAGCCAGAACCATGCCCTGGCTCTCAACGCCGCAGAGCTTTGCAGGCTTCAGGTTTGCAACGAGGATTACGCTCTTGCCGATCAGTTCTTCCGGCTTGTAGAACTGAGAAATACCGGAAGCAACAGTACGTACGCCAACGCCGTCATCCAGCTGGAGTTTCAGCAGCTTCTTGGACTTCTTTACAGGCTCAGCTTCCAGAATCTTTGCAACGCGGAGGTCTACCTTAAAGAAATCATCAATTGCGATCTCTTCCATGGTTACCACGTTTTCGATCTTCTTTTCAGCCTTCTTCTCGTCCTTCTTTTCCTCAGCAGGTGCTTCTTCCTTCTTGCCGCTTGTGTCGCCGATGATCTCGATCAGTGCTGCGATTTCCTTATCCACGTCGATTCTTGGGAAGAGGATGTCGCCCTTTGTGATCACAGCATCTGCAGGGAGAACGCCCCACTGTGCAGAGGACTCATAAGAAACAGCATCACCGGAAACGCCAAGCTGTGCCTGGATCTTTGGTGTTGTGTTTGGCATGAATGGTGTCAGCAGGATGGAGATGATGCGCAGTGCTTCGCACAGGTTGAAGAGAACTGCTGCCAGTCTTGGCTTCTGGGATTCATCCTTGCCGAGAACCCATGGTGTTGTCTCGTCAATGTACTTGTTTGCACGAGCGATCAGCTTCCAGATATCTGCCAGAGCGTTGGAGAACTGGTACTTGTCTACGTGGCTGTCGCACTTTTCCTTCAGTGCAGATGCCATTGCGATCAGCTCGTCATCAATTGGAGCTGCTTCGCGCTCTGCAGGGATTGTGCCGCCGAAGTACTTCTGTACCATCTGTGTGGAACGGGACAGCAGGTTGCCCAGGTCGTTTGCCAGGTCAGAGTTGATGCGGGAGATCAGTGCTTCGTTTGTGAAGTTGCCGTCAGAACCGAATGGGATCTCACGGAGGAGGAAGTAACGGATCGCGTCAACGCCGTAACGTTCGCAGAGGATTACAGGATCAACTACGTTGCCCTTGGACTTGGACATCTTTGTGCCGTCGCCGAACAGGAGCCAGCCATGGCCGTAAACCTGCTTTGGCAGCGGGAGATCCAGTGCCATGAGCATTGCTGGCCAGATGATGGTGTGGAAACGAACGATCTCCTTACCAACAAAGTGTACGTCTGCCGGCCAGTACTTTGCATAGTCAGATGCATCGTCGGAGCCGTAGCCCATTGCTGTGATGTAGTTGGTCAGCGCATCGAGCCATACGTATACAACGTGCTTTGGATCGAAGTCTACCGGAACGCCCCATGTAAAGCTTGTACGGGATACGCACAGGTCATCCAGGCCGCGCTTGATGAACTGGATCATTTCGTTCTTGCGGCTTTCCGGCTGAATGAAGTCCGGATGCTCCTCATAGAGCTTCAGCAGACGGTCTGCGTAGTTGGAGAGCTTGAAGAAGTATGCTTCTTCTTCGTACCATGTTACTTCACGGCCGCAGTCAGGGCACTTGTGATCCTTCAGCTGTGTCTCTGTCCAGAAGGACTCACATGGTGTGCAGTACCAGCCTTTGTAAGAACCCTTGTAGATCTCGCCCTTGTCATAGAGCTCCTTAAAGATCTTCTGTACGCTCTTTACGTGGTAGTCGTCTGTTGTACGGATGAAACGGTCGTTGGAAATATCCAGCAGCTTCCACAGATCCTGGAAACCTGCAACGATCTCGTCAACGTACTGCTTTGGTGTGATGCCTGCAGCAGCTGCATTGTTTTCGATCTTCTGGCCGTGTTCGTCTGTACCTGTCAGGAACATAACATCGTAGCCCTGCATACGCTTGTAGCGAGCAATTGCGTCACTGCCTACTGTGCAGTAGCTGTGGCCGATGTGTGCCTTGCCGGATGGATAGTAAATTGGAGTAGTAATATAAAACTTCTTGTTGTCCATGATGGATCCCCTCTTTATATTTAGTGTCAGAAAAGTGTTTGTGTTTTATTTTTCAAAGCAATTGCCGGACGGATCTTCTTCCGATCCTGCACAAACCTTCGGCGAAGCCGGAGGTTATGACTCGTACAGAAAAGCTCTCAAAGCTTCGATGTTAGCGTCATAATACGGTACCAGTACCATTGCGCCTGCCGGTGTGGTGTAATCGTAGAACCTGCCGTATTCCGGAACAGACAGTGTTTCTGCCTCGTTCATTTTGGTAAATGCCATGGCAAAGTTAATCAGTTCGCCGCTGGACAGGTTGGTGGTCAGGTTCGGCATCAGGTTGTAGGCAACAGAGTACATGGTGACCGGGTTGGAAGACTTCAATTTGTCAAACATGGCAGAGACAACCTGACGCTGTCTTGTGGTGCGGCCAAAGTCGCTGTCCAGTTTGCGCATTCTTGCAAAGTACAGGGCATTCTTGCCGTTCAGGTGGTTAACACCTTCCACAGCGCCGACCTTTTTCCATTCGTTGATAAACTGAGCTTCCGCGGCGGTCATGGTTACTTCGATGCCGCCCATGGAGTCGATGATCTGCTCAAAGCCGGCAAAGTTTGTTTCCAGATAGTCATCAATGTTGATGCGGAAGTTGTTTTCAATGGTCTGCATCAGCATGGCAGCGCCGCCGTAGCTGTAAGCTGCGTTCAGTCTGTCCTTGCCGTGACCGGGAATATCAATGTACAGGTCACGGAGGAAGGAAACGATTTTCACCTTGTTGGTTTTGGAGTTGATCGACAGAACCATCATAGTGTCAGAGCGGCCGTTGGAGCCGTCAGGATCCTTATCGGCGCCGATGACCAGCACGTTCCAGACATCCGGATCATCGATGACCTCGTAAGCGGCCGCTTCATACGGTGTTTCCACATACTGATCGGTGTTGACTTCCTGGGTGTCCAGTCTGGCAAAGAGCACAGATACCAGAATAATAATTGCCACGATGATGGCTACCAGAACGCTGCCGAGAATGATGAGCACCTTAGGCCAGATGCGTTTTTTCTTTTTCTTCTTCGGCGGCTCCGGTGCGAACATAGCTGGATCAAAGCGATCCGGCTGCTGTTTCTGCGGCTGCCTTTGCGGCGGCGCTGTATTTTTCTGTCTGCCCGGCTTTGAATTGGAGTAGATGTCATCTACATAATGGTAACGGTCAATGGGTTCGTCCCGCTGCGTTTTCTGCATGGGACTGCCGCTGCTGCGGTTCGGGCTGCTGTGACTGCTGATGTCACGGTCAGGATCGTATTTATCGTAATCGTAGTCGATATCGAAAAAATTCTTTTCCTGTTTGCGGCCCGGATCGTTATGATTGCGTGCCATAGAATACCTCTCTTTCTTGTTCTTCTCCCCATCAAAACCTCTGTAAAATTCTGCGAAATCTTACAAAAAGATTACTCTTTATTGTATGATAAAAGACAAAATCTGTCAACCAAAGCAAAGGGGTTGCGTTCTTTTTTTCGGGGCGTTACAATGAAAGTAAAGATATTATGAAAGAAAGGCGGCCTGTTTATGTCAAAAAAGAAAAATCGGCAGGAAAAGAAGCAGAAATCCGGCAGTTTTGTTCCGCTTTGGGTGCGGATTGTCGCCATTGGCAGTGCTGTGGTGATGTTTGGAACAGCAGTGCCGCTGACGCTGATTTTTTTGCGGTAAAAGAGAGAATTCCGGCTGCGCAGATGGTCTGTGCAGCTTTCTTTTTTTAATGAGAAGAATCATTTTCTTCTTTTTTAAATGAAAAAGAGCGGTTTCTTTTGTAAAATGTGCAATTTCCCTGTCAGAATTCTTGCATTTTACAATGAAAAGTACTAAAATTGTTCTACATCGTTTTTTAGAAAATTATGTATATGAATAAAGATTCTGGGGAAGCGTCCCCATTTCCATGGAGGAATGAACAATGAAACAATTACTTTTGGGCAACGAAGCTGTTGCTCGTGGCCTTTATGAGGCTGGCGTAAAAGTTGTTTCCAGCTACCCGGGCACACCGAGTACTGAAATTACAGAGTACGCTGCCAAATATGAAGAAATGTACTGTGAATGGGCACCAAACGAGAAGGTTGCAGCAGAAGTTGCTGCAGGCGCATCTCTGGGCGGCGCACGCGCATTCTGCGGCATGAAGCACGTTGGTCTCAACGTAGCAGCCGACCCTGTGTTCACCATGTCCTATATCGGCGCAAACGGCGGTATGGTAATCGGCGTTGCAGACGACCCTGGCATGCACTCCTCTCAAAACGAGCAGGATTCCCGCAACCATGCAATTGCTTCCAAAGTACCTATGCTGGAGCCATCTGACTCTGCAGAATGCTGCGCATTTACAAAGCTGGCATTTGAGCTTTCTGAAGAATATGACACACCGGTATTTCTCCGCCTGACAACAAGAGTGGCACACTCCTGCGGTATTGTAGACACAGCAGAGCGCCAGGAGCTGGCACTGAAGCCATACGAGAAGAACCCTGCAAAGAACGTTATGCTGCCGGCTTTTGCACGTCCAAAGCACGTGATCGTAGAAGAGCGCACAAAGAAGCTGCAGGCATGGGGCAATGACTGTCCGATCAACAGAGTAGAAGACAACAACAGCAAGATCGGCGTTATTACTTCCGGTATTGCATACCAGTATGCAAAGGAAGCACTGGGCGATACAGTTTCTTACCTGAAGCTGGGCATGGTAAACCCACTGCCGGCTGAACTGATCAAGAAGTTTGCAGAAGGTAAAGAGAAAGTTTACGTCATCGAAGAACTGGATCCTGTGATCGAGAACTTCTGCCGCCAGAACGGCGTAGACGTAATCGGTAAAGAGCTGTTCCCAATCTGCGGCGAATTCTCTCAGAAGCTGATCGAAAAGCTGATGCTGGGCAAGGAAATTCCACAGGTAGATCTGGAGAAGCAGATCCCGATCCGTCCGCCTGTTATGTGCTGCGGCTGTCCGCACAGAGGTGTATTCTACACTCTGAAGAAGGAAGGCGTTTACGTCAGCGGTGACATTGGCTGCTACACACTGGGCGCATCTGCTCCGCTGAACGCAATGGATTCCTGCATCTGCATGGGTGCTTCCATCTCTGCGCTCCACGGCTACAACAAGGCACGCGGTGCGGAAGGCGAGAAGAAGTCTGTTGCTGTGATCGGTGACTCTACCTTTATGCATACAGGCATCAACAGCCTGGTAAACGTGGCTTATAATAAGTCCAACTCTGTTGTTATGATCCTGGATAACTCCATCACCGGCATGACAGGCCACCAGCAGAACCCAACAACCGGCCAGACACTGAAGGGTGATCCAACAGCTGCTGTAAATCTGGAAGCACTGTGCCATGCAATCGGCATCAACCGTGTTCGCGTGATCGACCCATATAATCTGAAGGAAACAAGAACTGTGCTCCGTGAAGAACTGGCTGCAGAGGAGCCATCTGTTATCATCAGCCGCCGTCCATGTGCACTGCTGAAGTACGTAAAGCACAATCCTCCAATGTTCGTGAAGGAAGACAAGTGTGTTGGCTGTACAGCATGTATGGGTATCGGCTGTCCTGCAATCAGCATGAGAGACGGAAAGGCAACCATTGACGCAACACAGTGCGTAGGCTGCGGCGTTTGCCAGAGCCTGTGCGGACCAAAAGCAATTACAGCAACGGAGGTAGAGGCATGAGCGTAAAGAGCATTATGATCGTCGGCGTTGGCGGACAGGGCACACTGCTTGCAAGCCGTGTGCTGGGCAGCACCATGCTGAACCGCGGTTTTGACGTTAAAGTTTCTGAAGTACACGGCATGAGCCAGAGAGGCGGTTCCGTTGTTACTTATGTTCGCTACGGCGAAAAAGTTGCTTCTCCTGTAATTCTGGAAGGCGAAGCAGATATTATCCTGGCATTTGAGCAGCTGGAAGCATCCCGTTACGTTTCCTGCCTGAAGCCAGGCGGCACACTGATCGTAAATACACAGCAGATCGATCCAATGCCTGTTGTTACTGGTGCAATGGAGTACCCACAGGGTCTCATCGAAGCGATCCGCGAAAAGGGCCTCAACGTTCTGGCACTGGACGCACTGGAGCTGGCACAGGAAGCAGGCAATAAGAAGGCTGTGAACGTGGTTATGATCGGCGCAATGGCAAAGTACCTGGAGCTGGAAAAGGACATCTGGCTGGAGTCCGTAAAGGCAACTGTACCGCCGAAATTTGTGGACCTGAACGTGAAAGCGTTTGAGTTGGGTTACCACGCAGAGTAATTTTGGTTATACACTATTGAGGGGGAAATTTCCTTGGAACACCGTTATTTAGATAAAGAAATTGAATGCGCTTCCCGCGAGGAAATGAAGAAAATTCAGTCCGAGCGCCTGGTGAAGATGGTAGAAAACGCATACAACAACGTACCGTTCTACAAGCAGAAATTTGATGAGATGGGTCTGAAGCCATCGGATATCCAGTCCATCGATGATATCGTAAAGCTGCCATTTACCGTGAAGACAGATCTGCGCGACAACTATCCATTCGGCCTGTTTGCGGTAGGCAAGGATAAACTGGCTCGCATCCATGCATCTTCCGGTACAACCGGCAAGCCAACTGTTGTAGGCTACACAAACGGCGACCTGGAAATCTGGGCGCGCGCTGTTGCAAGAGGCCTTACCAGTGTTGGTATGACAGAAAAGGACACATTGCAGAATGCATACGGCTACGGCCTGTTTACCGGCGGTCTTGGTTTTCATCAGGGCGCAGGCTATATGGGCATGACTGTTGTTCCGGCATCTTCCGGCAACACAGCTCGCCAGATCGCAATGATGCAGGACTACGAAACCGATATGCTCTGCTGCACACCGTCCTATGCGATGTTCATCGGCGAAACAATCAAGGAAATGGGCATTGATCCAAAAACACTGCCGGTTCGCGCAGCGTTCTGCGGCGCAGAGCCATGGACAGACGAAATGCGCAAAGAGATGGAAGAACTGCTTGCACTCCGTGCATACGACGTTTACGGCCTCTCTGAAATTGCAGGTCCTGGCGTTGCCATGGAATGCTATGAGCAGAAAGGTATGCACGTGCAGGAAGACTATTTCTATCCGGAAATTATCAATCCAGACACAGGTGAACCGGTAGAAGACGGCCAGTACGGTGAGCTGGTATTTACCTGCATCGGTAAAGAAGCGCTTCCATTGATCCGTTATAGAACAAGAGATATCTGTAAGCTGGACCGCACGACATGTTCCTGCGGCAGAACCACTGTTCGCATGATGAAGCCGCAGGGCAGAACAGACGACATGCTGATCATCCGCGGCATCAACGTATTCCCATCTCAGATCGAAGCTGTGCTCCTGAGCCTGAACATGGATCCGAACTATCAGATGATCGTAGACCGCGCAAACAATATGGACAGCCTGGAAGTACAGGTAGAAATGACAGAGGATATGTTCTGCGATACCATGAAGAACATCCACGCTGTTGAGCGCAAGATCAGCGAGGCACTGAAGTCTACCCTGAACATTGTGGCAAGAGTTCGTTTGCTGGAACCAAAGGCACTGCCTCGTTCCGAGGGCAAGGCAAAGCGCGTCATTGACAACCGCAAACTGTAAGGAGGAATTTGACATGACAATCAGACAGCTTTCTGTATTTTTAGAGAACAAATCCGGCCGTCTGGCAGAGATCACCGAGATGCTGGCAGAGGCGAAGGTTAACATTCTGGCTCTGTCCATTGCAGATTCCATTGATTACGGTGTTCTTCGCCTGATCGTTGATAATCCGGATCTTGCAGTTTCAGTGCTCCGTGAGAATCACTGCATCGTGAACCTGACAAACGTTATTGCATTCGGTCTGCCGGAAGAAACAGGCGCATTTGCAAAAATTGCCCGTGTTCTGGCTGACGGCGGCGTTGGTCTGGAATATGTTTATGCATTCAACGATTACCGCGAAGGCAAAGAAGCCCTGGGCGTTATGCGCGTAGAAGATAACGCAAAGGCAGTGGCTGTTCTGCAGGCTGCAGGCATCACACTTGTAGACGAAGATCAGCTTTACAATAACTAAATAAAACAGAAAGACCACGGAAACGCTCCGTGGTCTTTTTTCTTTGCTTCCTGTTTTTTAAGAACTGCTTATATTCAATTTCTATCGTCCTGCGGCCGATTTGTTGGTCACACTCTGCAAAACGTTATTGTGATTGCCCGGGATTCAATCTATCTGCAAATCTGGTTCGTCTTCCTCCGGAGGGTCTCTTTTCTGTCTTGCCACAGAAAAGAGACGAAAAGAAGGCAGAAGAGGCTCTGCCTCTTTACTCCGCTCAAAGGGGGAAATTCCCCCTTTAGAGATGAACCCCCTGGCCGGGTGAAATGATCAGCCTGTTTCGGTGTATCCCCGACGGCCATACACTTGCGCGTCTGGCCAAGGGAATACAGGCAGTTTTGGAGCAGCTTCCTCATAGGGAATGAAAGAAAAATAAAAAAACAGCCTCTCAGATGAGAAGCTGTTTTTTTATTATTTATTGGCGTGGATGAAATCCATGCCCAGTTCGTAAGGATGGATGACAATACCGGTTGCTTTGTTCGGTACGGCATAGTAGCGTGTTTCGTAATAAATCGGGTAGAAAACGGCGCCGTTGTTCAGTGACTGCTCTGCATTGCGGCAGTTTGCGAGCACAGTCTCCTGTGTGGAATGTGGGTCGATTTCGAGCAGGTTGTCGTAACTTGCTACGCTGAGGAATGCAGGATTATTCTTGCTGTTGGAGCAGAACATGGAAAGTAAAGAACGTGGACCTTCTGCTGTGGCGCAGATGGAGGTGATGGCCACGTCATAATTGCCGCTGCGGATGCGGTTGGACAGTTCTGCTTCGGAGAGCGGTTCCATATTGTAATAATGTCCCAGGGCGCTGTTCCAGTCTGTGATCATCTGGTTTGCCAGTTTTCTGGAGAGTTCGTCATCCGGACAGAGAACCGTTACAGACGGCACTTTCTTTTTATCAGCTGCTTTCACAGCTTTCAGATCCTGCTTCAAATAAAAGCCGCTGCCGGCGGCTGCGCGGTAATTGGTGCCGTTAAATTCTGTGGATGGTGTAATAATATCATCAGCTGCTTTTATATTTTCCGACAGAACAGAAAGCAGATTTTCGCGGTTGATAGACTGCACGAACAACCGGCGGATGGCGGCATTTTTCATATTTTTGGATTGCGTGTTAAAACACAGTCCCCAGGTAGTATCTTCAAAAGCGGTCAGTGTGTATTTTTCCGTATTCACCTGAGAAAGCAGTTCGTGGGGAATTTTTGCCGCATCAGTTACACCTTCAGAAAGGAGATTGAGGGGATTGGTATCTGTTTCGCTGTCAGCAATGGTCATGGTAAGGGTACCGGGCGTTACTTCTGTTTCGCCGATGTAAGTTTCATTGCGGACCAGATTAATATACTCGTTATGTTCCCAGGAGTAGCGGTTTGCCATGCGGAATGGGCCATTGCCCAGAATATGGCCGGAATCCAGGCCGTATTTGCCTGCGGTTTCTTCAAAATAAGATGCTTTGCAAGGCATGAACGGAGCAGAGGCTGTCAGAGCAGGGAAGTCTGCGTTGGCATATTCCAGTTCCACCACCAGTGTGTGTGCGTCAATGGCGTATACACCAAGAGATTCCACCGGCAGTTCCCCCTGATTGATCGCTCTGGCATTTTTGATGCAGAACATGGTTTCGCAGGTAGAGGAGCCTGTTGCAGGATCCAGCGCACGGCGGAATGCGAAGATGAAATCATCGGCAGTGACCGGTGTTTCATCAGTCCATCGGGCATCCGGGCGCAGGTGGAAGGTGAAGACGGTATGGTCCAGATTTGGTTCCCAGCTGTCTGCCACGCCTGGGTAAGGGTTGTTGTGTTCATCCAGACGGACGAGGCCTTCGAAAAGAGCTTCTACAACAATATTGGCGTTGGCATCATGGGCAACCTGTGGGTCCAGTGTGATCGGTTCATCGGTCAGCAGAAGCTGCATATCAGCATTCTTTTCAAAGCTGCATCCCGAAAGGGTGATGGAACCGGCAAGGAGTAGGGAAAGAAATAATGCGGTCAGTTTTTTCATAGTAGTGTCCAATCTATTCATTCAAGCAATGTGAGTAATATATGGGTTCTATTTTATCATGGTTTGCAGTGGAATGCAATTTTCCAAATTCGAACAATGCACAAAATCTTATACTATAATTTAATAAATGATGAAAAATACTGGACAAATTCAAGCACTCGTTGTATAATGAATTTGATTATAAACGAGGGAGTCATGATTTCTGACCTGTTATTGATTAGCAGGTAAATTCCCACTTAGTGCATCATGTAAAAAGTGATGGAAAGGGTTCGTTGTCACATCATGGATATGGAAAAGGCATTCAAAAAGATACGGGAAATTATTGGTGATCCTGAAAAAGCGGACGCAGTTATTCAGTTAATTCTGCAGATGGAAAAAGACCAGGAGAGCACACGCAGACAAAAACAGGCAGACGGTATTGCCGCTGCAAAAGAGCGCGGTGTTCGGTTTGGTCGTCCGCCGCTGCAGATGCCAAAGAATTTTGCACAGATTTACGACAGTCACAAAAAGGGACTGATCACCGGCGTGTTTGCGGCAAATATTCTGGGCATCAGCCAGAAGTCTTATCGAAAGCTGGCTGCGCAGTATGAGGAATCACAGAACAAAACAGAATAAATAGAAAAATCTCGCTTTGTCATATTTGTGCAGAGCGGGATTTTTTTATTGCAGAAAAGAAAAACCACCCATTGCAGGTGGTTTGAAAAGTTATTGTTTTCCGGATAAAATAACGCGGAGCAGTGCATCACAGCCCTCATCGACATCGCGGTAAGTCTCGTCAAAGTTGCCGGTATACCATGGATCGGCAATATCGCCGCCGCGTGTTGTGAAATCCAGCAGCTTATGCAGTTTGTTCTCCGGGTCTTTGCCGACAATGCGTTCCATGTTGCGCATATTCCAGCCATCCATGCCGATCAGGTAATCATACTTGTCATAGTCACTTTTGCGCATCTGTACGGCCCTGTGGTCGCCAACAGGAATGCCCTTTTCTCGCAGTTTGTTTCGTGTGCCGGGATGTACAGGGTTGCCGATTTCCTCCTGGCTGGTAGCAGCGGAATCTACGTAGAACTGATCCGCGATGCCCATGGTTTTAATTTTGTGCTTGAAAACGTACTCCGCCATGGTAGAGCGACAGATATTGCCGTGGCAGATAAAAAGGATCTTAATCATATTTTGAGTACCTCCTTAATTTAAGGTTATTTATCGAGTTTTCCTGAGCTTTAAACCATTTTTTAAATTTCTTAGTAAGTTCGTATTACTTCGAATATTATAGCATATCTTTGTCTTCAAAAGTAGTAAGAATCGTAGTAAATTGAGCCGATACCGTTTGTTTTACTACTTTTACAAATCAGACTGCTTTTGAATTTATGACAAGATAAAGTTTCTTTTTCACATCCCCATAGTTAATGTGCGTGCAAACATCCATTGTTACATCAGCATCAGAATGCCTCATAAAATAGTGTACATCTCTTCGCATTGGTGAATTTTCCTAAAACTGTATCTCTCTCCGTTGTTAATACTTTAATACCGGTGGCGATTTATGCCAATAGGCGACTTTGCGGAATTCATGGATAAATCGTTAATATTTCCATAAGTGGCTAGGGGGTGTTCCTGTGCCGTAAATTGGCAAAAAAAGAACCACCTGCATACAAATTAGCGCAGGTGGTGGGGATGTTTTACATATTAAGATTGAATTTGATAGACGAAAAGCAGGGGATGGGAGTCCTCTATCCCCATATGGACTGAATTTGTTTATCGTTCTTATTTCCAGCAGCTGTACCAGCCAATGCCCTGATCCTCCCATCCAGCATTCAGGAGATTTTGTCTTTCTTCTGTACTGAAGGTGAAGTGGTATGCACCAACGGCTGCATTTGGATTATGAAGTCTGTACTGAACAGCTTCTGTATTATAAGCGGAGTTGAAAGCGATACCTTCATAGTTCCAGCCCTGTTTCATCAGCTTGCTCTTTTCATTTTCATCCATTGTGTACAGGTGTTCGCCGGTGGATGGTTGGAAGAGACGATGTACAGGTGCACCAGTGTTTGCAGGGAAAGTGAAGCCTACACCCTCATACTGCCAACCGTGACCGATCAGATTGTTCTTCTCTTCTTCAGAGCCAGTGTAGAAGTGTTCGCCTGTATTTGGATTATACATACGGAACATATGAACAACCTTGCGGCTTTCTACATTTTCACGATTCACACCACAGCCGTTGCATTTACCATCAACGATGTTGTCGTAGATATGGTTTGCGATGGTAAAGTTCTTTGTCACAGTGCCAGTGTAGTTGCCCTTGCCGGTGATAGTAACAGTAGCCTTGCCCGGCTTGTCGTTATTCTTGTAGGAAACAGTATAGTCTGTACCCTCTTTCAGTGTCTTACCGCTGTTAGTCACAATAATATTTTGCTTCACTGCGGTAGTTGTGCAACCAACGTTCTTGATACCGGTAATTTTCAACTGAGAAACATTAATTTTCTCCAGTTTTGGAACTGCGGTATAGGTGGTGTAATCACAACGACTGCAAGTCTCGTAGGCGTTCCAGCCAGCCTCTGTATAAGTTGGCGCTTTAGCATTATGATTAACGATATTATGTCCCAGTGCTTTCACTGTTACAATTTTTCTAGAGAGTTCTTCATCACATTTCGCGCAGTGAACTACGCTATCATAGCTGCCTGTTTCTTTACAGGTTGCTTTCACTTCATTCTCCTTCACTGTACCTCCGGATTTATGGCCTGTTGCCGGAATTTCTTCCTGTATTGTCAGTGTTTCGCCACACATTGCGCAGTGATCACCTTCTGTCAGACCTGTTTCTGTACAGGTTGGGGCAACTGCTTCGTCGATTACTACTGTATGATCAAGTGCTGGAATTATTTCCTGTGCAATAAGTACCTGCTGACACACGGAGCAATGCCTGCCCTCTGTTTTACCATCACTTACGCAGGTTGCTTCTACTGCTTCATCGATTACTATTGTATGATCAAGCGCCGGGATGTCCTCCTTTTCAGCCTCTCCACAATTGGAGCATTTTCTATGTTTCGCACCAGCCTCTGTGCAGGTTGCCTTCTGATTTACGATCCATTCTCCAAAATCGTGTTCACCACAGTAAATTTCAAATGTTATTTTAATTGTTCCTGTATAGTTGCCAATGCCTGTAATAGTCACAGTTGCTGTACCAATATTTGTATTGTTCTGGTAGCCAACGGTGTAATCAGTACCCTCAATGAGGGGCTTGCTTCCATCTTTCACAATAATTTTCTGTGTCAAAACGGAACCTGTATAGGTTTTGTCTTCAATACCGCGTACTGCTGCATCCAGTTTTTTGGCGGTGATAGTAAATGTTTTCTCCACTGTTCCTGAGTAGTTGCCTTTACCTGTAATAATTACCTTAGCTGTGCCGACATTGATATTATTTTCATAGGAAACAGCGTAGTCTGTGTCCTTAACAAGAATCTTATCTCCGTGCGTTACAAGCAAATTCTGTGTTAACTCTAATCCTGTGTAGATTTTGTTCTCCATATTGGAGATAGTTGTTTCTAAAAGATTTTTGGTTTCCATTATTGGAATCCAGGTAAAATTTCCTCCCCATGTATCATCGGGAACATCATCCCAATTTTCTGGGTAATAAACAGTTCCTGTTACCCCAGTAAACGACAAATCTTCTCCATATGCCTCAGGGATTGGTTTATGCACATGAGGTTTTTCTCCTGAAAAGTAAATTTCATTTAGATTATAGCAACATCTAAATGCCGCTTCTTTAATTTCTCTGAGATTTTTGCCAAATTTAATTTTTTCCAGGCCAGTGTAATCAAAAGCTTGATGCCCAATGCTTTCTAAAGAATCAGGAATAAGTATTTGCTTTAGTCCTGTGCAGTTAGAAAATGCATAGTCTGAAATTTCTGTAATTCCTTCGCAGATTTCAACACTTTCCAACGATTTACAATTTATAAAGGCGCTCCTTTTTACTGTTTTAACCGTAGCTGGAATTATAATTTGTTGAACTATTTGATTGTCTATATAAATATCAGCTCCAAGGTATGATGGATTAGAATATGAGTTTCCGAATTCTATGTTACACCAATCTTCTATTGAATCTGCATATACACGTTTGAGATTAATACAGTCAGAAAATGCAGCCGTCGCAATTTCTCTAAGATTTTTACCAAAATATATATCTTCTAAATTCGAACATCCCGTAAAAGCAGAAACATCGATACGACAAACATTATCAGGGATATAAAGTTTTATCAGCGCTGAGTTCCCACCAAAAGCAATCTGACCAATCTCTTTAACATTATTTCCAATATGAAGATCGGATAATGCACTACAACCAGCAAACACACTGCTCTCGATTTTATCTAGTCCATCCCCAATATAAACCTTTTTTAGACCTGTACATTCGGAAAAGGCGCCATTTCCGATTTTTTTTACGCTATTTGGTATTTCTAAAGTTTGTATTTTTAAGCATGAAGCAAATGAGCTTATTCCAATATTTGATAACCCTTCTTTAAAAGGGAAGCTTTCAAGATTTTTACAATTAGCAAAACCTAAATCTTCAATAGTGGAAACTGAATTACAACCTTCAACAAACTTTAATCCAGTACATCCCCAAAATGTGCCAAATGAAATTGTAGTTACTGCATCTGGGATTCTAATTCTTTCAAGAGATTCACAGCACTCGAATGCTTCTTTTCCTATGATTTCTAAAGATTCTGACAGTTCAATTTCTCTCAGATTCATTGATCCAACGAAAGCTGCATCTCCAATTACTTTTAAGCCTTTAGGTAACATTATTGTTTGCACATCAGATTCAAAAAAGGCACTATGTCCAATTCCTATTACTTTAGCACCATTAACAGTTTCCGGAATGATTACATTAGGATTAGAACCATGATACCTTGTCAATACGGCACAATTATTAGATATAGAAAAAATATAATCCTTTTCTTCTAATATTGAAATATAACTTATATCTGATATGGGGTATTCTTCACAAAAAGTTAATGTTTGATAGTAATTATCACGAGTATGATTTAAAAAGTCGATATCGTTATCTAAAAAATCATTATACAAATAATCAAACTGATAAGCTCCGGGAAAATGGTACTGGTAATATGCTGCATCCCAAGTGGCATCTACATTGTAGTAAACATCACCGATTCTCACGATATTCCAGCTGTGGTTTTCACTGTTGGAGATACCGGAGATAATACGGCAATCCAAGCCTGCCTCCAGCGCCATGCGATAGAATAGATTTGCATAACCTTGGCACACGGAAGTTTTATTAATGAGAGCGGCATAGGCAGTCCACTGCAGTGGATAGTTCTCATCGCCTTTATTTTCGTAGTCATAAACCACATTTGCTGTAATGTAGTTGTAAATTGCACAGATTTTCTCATACTCTGATTTACCAGATAGGTTCAGCTGTGCCATTACAGAGGCCAAGGCTGTATCTAATTCTGCTTCCTGTGCTGCAGTGGAATAGTAAACTGGGCAATACTCAATGGCAGCGTATACAATACCATTATCAACTGTATATGTGGGACTGATCTGAACCTCCTTAAGATGGAACAGAATATAGTCACCCTCTGTTGAATTACCAGTATGTCCTATTGCTCCGGTATAAATGTCATTCCAGATGGTTTCTATCTTATCTTCTGTTGTCTGCACATAGACAGTGATTTTATCCTGTCGTTCTTTCATGCCGTTACGTAGAATTGCAGCGGCTGTAGATTCATCAACAACATACTGCGGTGCGTCACTTTCATCGTCTGCGAGTGAGACAACACCACCGGAATTTGCTAATGCCCATGCGGCGTTGTTTTCTTTATTCTCAGATTCTGTAACAGTAACTACTACCGGTACATTACCAATTTTTGAAGGTGTCCGTGTGGTTTGCTTTTCTGATGTAGTTTCCTCTTTGGTTGCTTCTTCAATCTCTATCTCAAGAACAGATTCTTGCTTAAGATTTTCCTCTGCGATATGTTCAGAATCTACATTCGTAGTGGATTCATTTTCAGATTCATTTTCAATTACAAGTTGCTCCTCAAGGGATTCTTCAGATTTAAAAGATATTTCATTTTCCACGGACGTTTCAGATTGGTCAGAAGATATTTCTCTATTAAATCCATTATCTTCTGTCTGAGTTTTCTCTACAACGGCAGGTTCTTCTGTTGTCTCTGCAGCAAAGGCAACCATAGATGCACTGCCGGATACGGTCACCAGTGCAGCCAACATAGCAGCAATAATATATTTTACTTTATTACCAATTTTCATTTCGCCACTTCCAGAATTTTAAGTAATATTAATAATTGGTTTTACTATAGCACAAATAAAGATGCTCTTTATGGGTTTTTGGAAATATCGTTAATATTGACCGCTAGTGTGCACTTTTTAGCCCATCTCTATAGGGAAGAGAGAATATAAAAAAGACTACTTTCCAAATTAACAGGAAGTGGTCTTTTTTGTTTATATCACTTTGATAAGGATTGATTTTGATTGTGTTTTTTAATCAGATGAATAACAGTTCATAACACTCCGCCAGACAGTTCTGCATGAGGTTTGGGCAGTAGAGTAATTCCTCAATTTCATCCGCATTGTAACCAAACTCCAGCAGCAAAGCAATCTTCTCCGGATCTACGCCAAAGCTGGATGCATATTCTATCAACTCCTGTTCATGGGTGTTGCTTCTATAAATGCTGTAGGGAGTATAAAGGGAAGATGGATAGCATGTAAACTCCCACTGGTCGAACTGAGCAGTGTCAAAAGTGGAAATTTCCAGTTTTCCGTTTCGATCGATGCGGAGAATATCACCACAGGCTAACGAAATAGAGCGGCTGTTTTTCCACGGAATACGTAATAATTTCAGAGCGGATTGCAGGATAGATTCTGTAGAAGCGTAAATGTAGAACCCATCAAACTGATAGATGTACAGGGGATTATCTCCCTTCACAAAGTAGAGATCATTGTTTTCATTTAATACGGTAAAGGTGAAAGAGCCACGAATTGTTTCAGCAGTATGTCCTAGATTTTCAAAAGATACTTCTCCGGCTTGTTCCAGCAACTGTACAATGATATAGCTGTCAGTTTCTATTTGTGTTTTGGGTAAGTTCTCTTTGATACGAAGTTGCTTGTCATTCCAGAGCATGCCGTTGTGTGCAACAGAGAATGCGCCATTTTTGTCCCATCCTGAAAACGGGTGATTGTTATAGTTGAGGTTCTCATTTCCTTGAGTAGTCAGTCGAGTGTGTCCCATGATGTATTGGGTGTCTTTTGGGATGGAGAATTTCATCTGATGAGCAGGTAACGGCCGTTTGTAGATGTGCATCTGTCCTTTGTTGTTGTAGCTGATGCCTGTTGCATCGATGCCGCGTTCTTCACATTCAATTGCCAGTACAGAGAGGATTCGTTCCTTTTGCTTTGCAGTCCATACATCCCCATAATCCAGTAATCCAAATAAACAACACATACTATTGATCCTCCTCTTCTGCCATCACCGGTTCATTTACATACAACCGACGTTCTTTAAGATAGGTAATTAGCTCAGGGTGGTAAATTCTTCTCACAAAACTGCTCCAGCTGAGCAGTTCCATCTCTTCGTCGGACATAAAAACAGCAGCACTGCAAATGGCATCAACCAGCTGCAGTGCTGCTATTAGAGAGTTGTATTTAAGAGTGCCGCGGAACAGGCGGAACTCGATGGTGTAGTAGTTTTGTAAGTTCAGGGCAGTATATCTTCCAATGGCTTCGTTCTTTACATGATCCATCAGTTCTTTAGGATTGCTTTTCAGGCCATAACGAGCAGCCCATTGGTTCATCTGGTGCTCTGATCTGCGGGAGAACCGCAATAATTCCTCCCAGTGCTTTTCTATAAAGAACAGGATTCTGCCAATGCATGCTTCCTGTTCTCGAAGGTCAGGGGAGAAGGAGCTGCGATTGACATGGATATGTAACCCGCAGGTTGAAGTTTTGTGGCTGTAGTATCCAAGATCTAAAGCTTCCCTTAAGATATTCTTCCAAGGAAATTGCTCCATGTGATATTCCAATGAACATGGGTGAGTAACCAGTTCCATTCCATCCTCTAAACTTCCGTCTGATTTAATATAAAGATGCTCATGTGATTTATTGGCAACATTCAGCAGTTCACGCGCATTGGAACAACTTTTACCGCCGTCATCAATTTCCAGTTCCACACCAAAGTAGCGTGGTCCATCGCCATAGAAAATTGGATCCGGTTTATAGCTGTAATCGTGGATGGTATCAAGGTGATATTTCTCATAGCAGTCTTCACAGTATGGTTCATCATCGTCATCGTAGTATGCTTCTCGGCTCGGTACCATCGCGCCGCACTGGGTGCAGGCATAGTAGTAATAATCACGGCAGCGGTGACACAGGGGAGTGTCGTTGGTCCCTTCATTATATTCTGACAAAATTACCTCACCGCAGTGAGAACAGCATAATGTTTCTTCTTCAAAGCATTCCCGGCAGATGGATCTGCCGGATACGAAGAACTGATCCTCCATCGGATGCTCCTCGTCACAGCAATCACAGATAAATGTCTCCACTTCACAAAGTTTTGTAGTTGTCTCAGCAGACAGCATAATATTATTCCTCCAATAAAATAATTTAAGATGCAGAATCACTCTATGTTCCGTGTTCTATGCTCCGCATAGCAAGCTCTGCTATCGAACATCGATTTCTAACCATAGAGCTGCATCTCAGAGGAATAATATATATTTGAAATTTAAGAGAATACGGTTGTGGGTGGATCAGAATTTAAGAGCCTGGCATAATTAAATTTGCACGAAGATTTTTTATCTGAAATATGGTAGAGATAGGTATGAAAATACATTCAATCCCCACAATAATTGTTATTATAATTCTTAAATCGCATTAAGTGGAGTAGGGACTGTGCTATATTGGTTTTAAATTCCTGTTCAATACTTGGAACAGCGGGAGGTGATGCGAATGACAATCGACAGGAAAAACTGCAAAACGAATGCTGCAGGATCCTTGTCAGAATTTAGAACTGTAACCGGAGAATTTTTGAAAAAACAGAATAGAACCGGGGACAGTTTCATTCGCGGGGCACCATGTTACCGGCGTCAGTTTCCTGAAACAGAAACGAACGCTGCAGATTGTACGGTGATTCCATTGGTTGAAGTTGCGCGAGACCCTCCTTTTTTATGCTGGAAAATACGGCTGCATGATACATAGTGGCAGTAATTGATTTTTACTAAAAAAGGAGGGGCAAAAGACAATGAAAAAACTCAAGCGAGCTGCAGCGCTTTTTACTGCAGTGGTATTTTTGGCAGTTTCACTTACATCAATGTCTGTGCATGCGGCTGAGAATACAACAATGGCACAGGGAACAGGCTTTACAAACGTTGCTTTTGATAACGGCTCCTACGGTTTCTGTATTGATGCATCGAAACATGGTGCAAATCAGAATGATCAGTACACTGTGGGAGATGCATCAGGTGCAGTATCGAATGCAGCGGATGCGTCTAATATTTCGCATCAGCTGAAGCTGCTGTTTATTCTTAACTTCAGAGATCTCTTTGTGGAAGATGGCAGCGGCAGCTATAAGCTTTCCTCAGCAGCGATTAACAATCTTCAAACCGTTATCTATACTTATAGTGATCCTCATCAATATACTTATGTTTATGGAGATCAGAAAAAATGGAAAAATAATGTTGATAACTATATTGCAGCAAATGGTTCCGTGATTCGAAATGAAGACTATCCAATTGTTTTGGATAACGGCGACATTATTACATTCGATTTCATGGTGCTGCGTCCTGGCGATGTCGGTGCGCAGGAATTCTTTGCTTATAAAGTGAACGTAAGTCATTCCGGCGGTCATACATGTGTGCCTGGCGAGAGCTGGCAGCATGATGAAACAAGTCACTGGTACGTGTGTGAATGTGGCACAAGATTCGATGAAGCAGCACACGATTACAGCGTAGAGAAATCTGATGCAGAAAATCACTGGAAAGAATGCCAGTGCGGCGAAAAGTCCAATGAAGCAGCACATGACTACAGCGTAGAGAAATCTGATGCAGAAAAGCACTGGAAAGAGTGTGAATGCGGCGCGAAGTCCGACGAAGCAGCACATGACTACAGTGTAGAGAAGTCTGACGAAACAAACCACTGGAAAGAATGCCAGTGCGGTGCAAAGTCTGACGAAGCGGCACACGACTACAGTGTAGAGAAGTCTGACGAATCAAACCACTGGAACGAGTGCGAATGTGGTGCGAAGTCCGATGAAGCAGCACATGACTACAGCGTAGAGAAATCTGACGAAACAAACCACTGGAACGAGTGCGAATGCGGTGCGAAGTCCGACGAAGCAGCACATGACTACAGCGCAGAGAAGTCTGACACAGCAAAGCACTGGAAAGAATGCGAATGCGGCGCGAAGTCTGATGAAGCAGCACATGACTACAGCGCAGAGAAGTCCGACGCAGAAAATCACTGGAACGAGTGCCAGTGCGGTGCGAAGTCCGATGAAGCAGCACACGACTACAGCGCAGAGAAGTCTAATGAAACAAATCACTGGAACGAGTGCGCATGCGGTGCGAAGTCTGATGAAGTAGCACACGACTACAGTGTAGAGAAGTCTGATGCAGAAAAGCATTGGAAAGAATGCGAATGCGGCGCAAAGTCTGATGAAGCAGCACACGATTACAGCGCAGAGAAGTCTGACGCAGAGAATCACTGGAAAGAGTGCGAATGTGGTGCGAAGTCCGACGAAGCAGCACATGATTACAGCGCAGAGAAGTCTGACGAAACAAAGCACTGGAAAGAATGCGCATGCGGTGCAAAGTCTGACGAAGCAGCACATAACTACAGCGCAGAGAAGTCTGATGCAGAAAAGCACTGGAAAGAATGCCAGTGCGGCGCGAAGTCTGATGAAGCAGCACATGATTACAGCGCAGAGAAGTCTGACGAAACAAAACACTGGAAAGAATGTGAATGCGGCACAAAGTCCGACGAAGCAGCACATAACTACAGCGCAGAGAAGTCTGATGCAGAAAAGCACTGGAAAGAGTGCGAATGCGGCGCGAAGTCTGATGAAGCGGCTCATGACTACAGCGAAGCAAAGTCTGACGACAACAATCACTGGAACGAGTGCGAGTGCGGCGCGAAATCTGGTGAATCAGCTCATGACTACAGTACACCAAAATCTGACGAGACCAACCACTGGAACGAGTGCGAATGCGGAGCAAAGTCCGATGAAGCAGTTCATGACTACAGCGAAGCAAAGTCTGACGACAACAATCACTGGAATGAGTGCAAATGCGGCGCGAAATCTGGTGAAGCAGCTCATGATTACAGTGAACCAAAGTCTGACGACAACAATCACTGGAACGAATGTGAGTGCGGCGCGAAGTCCGTTGAAGAGGCTCATGATGGTGGAGAGGCAACCTGCACGGACAAACCAGTATGTGAGATCTGTCAGGGATCCTACGGCGAAATCGATCCTGATAACCATGACTTCGGTCCATGGGTAGAAACAAAAGCGCCTACCGCTGAAGAAAACGGCGAGAAACAGCGCAAATGTACCGACTGTGGTGAAACAGATACAGATGTAATTCCTGCAACAGGTAAGCCATCTAAGCCATCTAAACCAAACAATGGTACAGGACCGCAGACTGGCGATACTTTTAACCCATATGTATGGATTGTTACAGCATCTATCAGCTGTGCAGTGGCACTTGGCATGGTAATTATTTTGATTAAGATTCGCAGAAGATAAATAATTCCAATGCCGGTTTTCCGGTAAAAAATCCCCCGAACCTTTTATGGAACGGGGGATTTTTGCGGAGTGAAAAAATTTCGCCCAAAAATTACTTTATAACGGCAGGGCAAGAACACGCTGAGTCCCGAAAATATGAAACAAGGAGGCGAGAAGAAGGGCGGTGATGACTGATACTATCTGGAAAGCGGCATTGGTCCGCACAACAACCAGGCAGTAGACGGTGTGACTGGTCTTTCTGCAGATGAGATGGCAAATCAGGATTCTTTCACCGCACTGGATTTTGGCGTCGTGTGGAAAATGAAACCGGAGACCGGTTTTGCATACCCAACGCTGCGCTATAAAGAATTTAAGCGAGAAAACCTGATTGTACCAAGCATGAAAGATTAATTTAAAAAAGAATGGAGATTTATTATCTCTATCCATTTAATATAGAAAACAAATTAAATATATATTCTATATAATATAAAGAAAACCGGCCCTGTGAGAGCCGGTTTTTGTAAATTTATATAGGTTTAGATTGTTTCAACTTTCAGGAGGCTTGTGTGGCCGGACTCACCTGCATCGCCGCCGGTGATGATAATTTTATCGCCCTTTTTCAGCGCAAACTCTTTTTCTACCATTTTCTTTGCAGTGTAAAAGAGTACGTCGGTGGAAGTAAAGCGCTCGCACATAGCTGGTGTAACGCCCCAGGAAAGTGCCAGTTCACGCCAGGTACGCTCATTGGTAGTAAGGCCGAGAATCGGAACAGGAGAGCGGAAACGGGATACCATACGCGCTGTTTTGCCGGAAAGAGAACAGGCTACGATCGCCTTGGCATTCAGGTCAATGGACATGCCACAGGTAGAGTGAGAAATAGCGTCCACTGCGTTTTTGATCTTAAACTCAGAGTGATAGAAACGGCTGTTGTAGTGGATGTCATTCTCTGTTGTTTCTGCAATTTCTGCCATAGTTTTCACCGCTTTGATCGGATACTTACCGGCAGCAGTTTCACCGGAAAGCATGATCGCGCTGGTACCGTCATAAACAGCGTTGGCAACGTCGGAGATCTCCGCTCTTGTTGGACGCGGATTGGAGATCATGGATTCCAGCATTTCTGTAGCAGTGATCACGCGCTTGCCCAGCAGACGGCATTTGGTAATCAGTTTCTTCTGGATCGCCGGCAGGCGCTTGAATGGGATCTCAACGCCCATATCGCCGCGGGCAATCATAATGCCGTCACATTCTTCACAGATTTCCTCAATGTTGTCTACGCCGGACTGATTTTCAATTTTTGCAATCAGTTCAATATGGTCGGCGTTCAGTTCCTTCAGGTAGTTGTGTACGTCGATCAGATCCTGCTTTTTCGATACAAAGGAGCAGGCGATGTAGTCTACATCATTCGCAACACCAAAGGCAATGTCGCTCTTGTCCTGTTCAGAAAGATATTCCTGGTGCATGACTCTGCCCGGGAAACTCATGCTCTTGCGGTCAGAGAGTTCACCGCCGGCAATCACTTCGCACTCAATGTTTGGGCCGTCAATAGCTGTAACTTCAAAGGTTAGCAGGCCGTTATTCAGCAGGATGGTATCACCAATGGAAAGTTCTTTTGGAAGATCAGGATAGCTAACGGAAACTCTTGTTTCGTCGCCGATCACGTCTTCTGCAGTAAAGGTAAATTTGTCACCGTCTTTCAGGGTGATTTTCTGGTTTTTAAATGTTTTGATTCTGTATTCCGGGCCTTTTGTATCCAGCAGAATTGCGATCGGCAGATCCAGCTCGGTGCGAACTTTTTTGATGGTATCAATTCTTTTCTGGTGCTCCTCATGGGTACCATGAGAGAAGTTCAGTCTTGCTACGTTCATGCCGGCTTTGCAGAGACCGGTGATCTTCTTTTCGGTCTCACTTGCAGGACCGATTGTACATACAATTTTTGTTTTACGCATGATATCCTCCAATAATTAAACCTACTTTTTTGAATAAAAAATTGGAAAGAGCAGGCTTAATTTAAAATAAATTTATACTGTAACAGCAGCGCTTCGCGCTGTGTGCAATAATATTCCAAGTTATCGAGGGCCTGTTCAAACGCTCTGGAGAGTATGCAGATTGGATCGTAAAACAGCCTCGCTGCTCTCTATCAGTTTCTATTTCTGTGTGATATTATATCATTTTTAAAGAACAGAATCAATTGCTTCTAATGTTAAATTAGTCACAGATTTGTTAAATATATGAATAATAAAAATACCGCCTGTAAAGGCGGTAAGCGATACTCAGTTCCTATAATTCTGCATGGCAGTCTGAAGATCCTGGCGGATTTCATCCACCAGAGAAACAGGAGAAAGCAGCTGGGCATTTGCTGCGTTCTGCATTGCCCATCTCCGGATGAAAAGAGGGTCAGCGGAAACTCTTACTACAAGATGGCCGTTTTCATCTCGGACGATCGTGGCATTGGAACCAAAATTATCGATGACGTCATTGAGGATGGATTGGTCAAAACGAAACGTAGCGGTCATTTTTCCGTTGATATAAATCTGCTGATTTTCCAGAATCTCCACAGGGATCTCTGTATTATGGACAACACAGCGCACTGCAGACAGCGGTTTTGCGGATGATTCCAGCAGCTGCATTTCTGTGAGATATTCCAGACGGAAGACGCTGAAGTCGTTATGCTGCTCCTGACTGCAGATCAGGTAATAGCGTCCGTTAACGGCGGAGATCTGGTAAGGGTTCACCACATACCGGATTGGATGACCGGACTCATTTTTGTGTGGATGCAGCTTTTTCTCGATGCCGAAATCGTTGCAGAAGAAAGAAACCTGCTTTTTCTGCAAGATAGCAGTGTCCAGTGTTTCAATGTTAAGAAACAGCTGATCATTACCGCTGTCCATGCCTGCGGAAATGTTCATATGGCGGACGCCGGATCGGAAAAAATTACTGGAAAGATTTTCCAGCTTCTGGATCAGTGCCTCACACTGATGATAGGGAAGATGTCTGGAGAAAAGCAGGCTGTCGATGAGCAAACGGAGCTCACCATCGGTAAATTCACGGACCAGGTAAAAGTCGGACAGCAGATAGCTTTCTTCCATGGCGCCATCTTTGCCTGGTACCATGCGCACTGTTTCGCTGTACTCAATGTTGTAACCGAATTCGATCAGGTTCATCAGGTTGCGCTTTACTGATTTACGGTCGGCTTTCATGTTATATTTTGAGGCCAGCAGATCGACGATATCTTTCTGACTCAGACGATGGTTTTCATCGGAGTATTTCTGCAGGATCTCCAGAATGTTTATAATAATTAACTTTTTGGGTTGTGCGGAATACATTTGGGTTACCTCCAGGTAATGTACAATATGCTTATTATACCAGATTACATGGCTCTTTTTTGGTACATCCATGATAAAAATGAAGAATTTTCTAAAAAATTTTGATTTTTTTCTGAATATTTTTTATAAATAGCAGAAATTTGAGAATAAAAATTCAGATTTTGCAAAAAAGAGCGATTTTTCCTGCATTACTTGACCTGACGAATAGAAAGTAGTACTGTAAAAATAAAGAAAAAGGAGGCAGGAATATGGTTCAGCAGGAAGTAGAAAGATTACAGGCAATGATTGATGAAAGCCGGAAAATTGTGTTCTTTGGCGGCGCGGGTGTATCGACAGAGTCGGGGATCCCTGACTTCCGCAGTGCGGATGGTATTTACCACCAGGCCTGCAGATATTCACCGGAAGAAGTGGTGAGCCACAGCTTTTTTGTTACAAAGCCAGAGGCTTTCTATGACTTTTACAAAGAGAAAATGATGCTGCTGGATGCACAGCCGAATGCAGCCCACAAAAAGCTGGCAGAGCTGGAGCAGGCCGGCAAACTGACTGCTGTGGTGACGCAGAACATTGACGGTCTCCATCAGGTGGCAGGCAGCAAAAACGTATTTGAGCTGCACGGCAGCATTCACCGCAATTACTGCAGAAAGTGCCATGCATTTTATGATGCCGCCTATGTGAAAAATGCAGAGGGTGTTCCAACCTGCGCAAAGTGCGGCGGAATGATCAAACCGGACGTGGTGCTGTACGAAGAAGGGTTGGATGATGCCGTTGTACGCGGTGCAATACAGGCCATTGCAGAGGCAGATATGCTGATCATCGGCGGTACGTCTCTGGTTGTGTATCCGGCGGCCGGGTTTATTGATTATTTTTCCGGCAAATATCTTGCGGTGATCAACAAGTCAGAGACGAGAAAATCTGTGCGCTCAGACCTGACCATTTCCGCGCCGATCGGCGAAATTCTGGGAAAAATTACTGTTAGATAGCCATGCTGTCTGCCGTAATGGATGTATATTTTATTATAGCAGATTGTTTTATTGAATTCTACTTTAACGTATAAACGATTCCACCAAACGTAAAACTGATTTTAATAAAATATACTAAATTGTTAAATGAGGTATACAATATGGTGGAATTTGGCCAGCGCTTGAAGACATTGCGAAAACAGAATAATCTGACACAGAAACAGCTTGCATCTCTGATCAACACAAAGAACAGCATCATTTCTTTTTATGAGAACGGGGAGAGAATTCCATCACCGGAAGTGGTCGTTAAGCTGGCAGCGGTCCTGCATGTGAGTACGGATTTTCTCCTTGGCGTTGAGCGGGGAAAGGCAGTAGACGTATCTGGTTTATCAGAGCGAGATGTTGCGCTGGTGTGTGCATTGATCGATTCTTTACGAGAGAAAAAACAAGATCGATCGCTGTAGTTTTATTATAGAACAGGCAGAATTTAAAAGATTCTGAAATAGATTGATAAATACCGCTGTTCCATTTATTGGACATAGAAAAAGCCACCTGAGGAAATTCAGGTGGCTTTTGTATTTTTATATTCTGTGGTGCTGTGTGCTTATTCCAAAGCAGCCAGCAATTCTTTTGCGCCGTCGTGGCCCTGATCAGAAGCTGCCTTGAACCATTCGTATGCGGACTTGCCGTCTTTTTCGCAGCCAAGACCCTGGAAGTACATCAGGCCGCAGTGGAACTGTGCTTCTGCATGTCCCTGCTTTGCAGCGCGCTCGATCCAGTAGAATGTCTTTTTCTCGTCCTGCTTGCAGCCAATGCCTTCCAGGTACATACCGGCAACGCTGATCTGTGCCTCCAGATGACCCATGCGTGCCAGTTTTTCGAACCAGCAGAAGGCCTTGTGTTCGTCCTTGCAGCCGCTGGCTTCATCACTGAACAGGACAGCGCAGCGCCACTGTGCCTTCTGGTGTCCCATGATGGCTGCCTGCTCATAAAGTGCCAATGCGCCTGCCGGGTCTTTGTTTTCCAGCATCTGTGCTTCTTCGAAGAGATCTGCCGCACTTTTGGAACTGACGGATTTTTCTGCTGGAGCAGAGGCGGTTGTTTCTGCCGGTACAGCAGGTTTTGCTTTTTCCTGTGGCTCCTGCTTTGGTGCTGGTGCCGACTCTTCTGCTGCTGCACCAAGGCGCATTACAGCGCGGCGAATGGTGTTCAGGTCGAGCTTGCTGTCGTTGTCCTGGCCGGCTTCCAGCGCCTTCTGGCACTGCTGATACCAGTAGAGTGCCTTTTGCAGATCCTGCTTGCAGCCGAGGCCCTGCTCGTACATACTGGCGCAGGCGTTCTGTGCAGCAACATGTCCCTGTTCTGCGGCTTTCTCCGCCCAGCAGAGAGACTTTGCTTCATCGGTATCACAACCCTCGCCGTAGAGATAACAGCGGCTCAGTTGATTCTGTGCCTCCGCATGGCCATTCTCTGCAGCATATTCAAAGTAAGGGAATGCTTTCTTCTCGCTTTTCTCTGCCAGGGCCTTGCCTTCCAGATATGCTTCCTCCGGGCTAAGGTCTTCCAGTTTGCTTTTCTTTTTGCCGAATAACGCCATAACAGTGGCCTCCAGTCATCAAAGTTTTCTTTCATTGTAGCACTGCTTTGGTTGGGGCGCAAGGGTAGGGTTGCCGATTGTCAATTTTCTGCAGAATAGAAGGGAACCCCTTGATAGGGTTCCCCTATTAAACATTCCACCGGAATGTTTGATTCACCCCTCCTGATCATTTGGATCGATAGGAGTTTCGCAGCCTGCGGGCT
>JAZUBL010000004.1:0-6350 GCA_045638545.1 Acutalibacteraceae bacterium
TTCCACCGACGCTTTCGTTTGGAGCGGATGACGAGGCTCGAACTCGCTACCTCCACCTTGGCAAGGTGGCGCTCTACCAGATGAGCTACATCCGCATTTTGCTGCGTTGTTTCAAACAACAATTGCTATTATACCGTATATTTTTCAAATGTCAACACTTTTTTGAAAATATTTTAAATTCTTTTTCCGGGAAGAAATCCGGCAGAAAGAAACCTTCCGGAAAACGAAAAAAGCGCCGGTTTCCACCGACGCTTTCGTTTGGAGCGGATGACGAGGCTCGAACTCGCTACCTCCACCTTGGCAAGGTGGCGCTCTACCAGATGAGCTACATCCGCATTTCGCTGTGTTGCTTCAAACAACAATTGCTATTATACCGTATATTTTTAAAATGTCAACACTTTTTTCAAAAATATTTTAAATTCTTTTTTCCGGTTTGCGAAGCACTCAAAATATGATACAATGATTACAGATATATTTCGACAGAAAAGGAGCGATTGTTCATCACCCGGTGTGATGAATAGTCCGGGTGTGACGATGAACTATACTGTTAATTTTTGCAACTGGGATTCCGTGTTTGCAGTGCCGTCTGTTATTGTAGACCAGCACATTAAACTGGCAGGTGCCGTACAATTAAAAGTAATGCTGTGGGTGCTGCGTCACGGCGGCAAACCATTTCAGCCGGAAGATGCAGCCGCAGCGCTGAATCTTTCTACCGGTGACGTGACCGACGCATTACAATATTGGATCGCAGTAGGACTGATCAATCAGCCGAATGGTGAAACTGCACCTGTTCAGCCTGCAAAGCAGACACTGCCGAGTGCTGCGGAATTTTTTGAAGAAATTGAATCACCGGCAGCAGAGCCAGTTCCTGCTCCTGCACCAACACCGGCTTCCACAAAGGTAGTACGCCGTGCACCAAAACCGACCGGCCTGGTCATTTCCGAACGAATTAATGAATCGGAAGAAATTTCCTATTTAATGCAGGAAGCGCAGAATATTCTCGGCAAAACCCTGTCCCCTGCCCTCAGCAGTACTCTTCTTGCTGCCCATGATGACTACGGCCTGCCGGTAGAAGTACTGATCATGCTGTTAATGTATGTAAAGGGCATTGGCAAATACAGCACACAGTATATTGATGCCGTGGCTCGTGGTTGGGCAGAAGATGAAATCTTCACTTATGAAGCTGCAGAAAAGAAACTGCATCAGCTGTCTCAGATTGCCCAGGCATGGCGTAAAATTGAAACAGCACTTAGCATTGATCATCGTTCTCCAAGTGCCCGCGAAGAAGAATACACCAACCGCTGGGTATTCGAATGGCGCTTCCCGATGAATATGATCCGCGAAGCATACGAGCGCTGTGTAGATGCTACCGGCAAATTACGGTTGGGTTATATGAATAAAATTCTGGAACGCTGGTACAGAAACGGCATTCTTACGATCGAACAGGCACATGCCGATCTGGAAGAGCGCACTGCAAAACAGACTGTCCAGACAACCCAGGAGCGTACCTATGATATTGACGCTTTTGATGACATGGACTTTACCAGCGAAATTGCTTACTCCAAATAAAGGAGGTTTAATAGATGGGATACAGTAAAGATATTTACAACAACGCCATGGAAATACTGAACCAGCGGCGAATGCAGGAAGAACAGGCTACCGAACTGCGAAAAATGACCTTTTTCGCCCAGTGCCCAAGAGCGGAAGAAATTGAGCGGCAGCTGGCTTCCACAGCTATTGCTGCGGCAAAGGCTGTTCTGAAAAAAGGCGGTGATACCGTAACAGAGCTGCAGAAGCTCCGCGCTGCCAACCAGACGCTGCAGGCAGAACTTTCACAGCTGTTGGAGGACAGAGGATTGCCGGAAGATTATCTGCATCCGCAATATGAGTGCGAAAAGTGCCAGGATGAAGGCTACTGCGACGGCATGATGTGCGATTGTCTGAAAAAACTCCTTCGCGCAGAAGCCTGCCGCAAACTGAACGCCACTACCCCGCTCTCCCTTTCCACTTTCGAAAGCTTTGAGCTGAAATATTACCCGGACACCATTGAGGAAGGCATGAAAACCTCCCCGCGTCAGCACATGGAACAGGTATACCACTTCTGCAGAAGCTATGCGCAGAACTTCACCATGAAGTCTCCAAGCCTGCTGTTCTTTGGCGGTACCGGTCTGAGCAAAACACATCTGTCCCTTGCCATTGCTAACGTGGTACTGCAGAAAGGCTACGGCGTGGTGTATGATTCCGTTCATAATATTATGAGTACGCTGGAGCGCGAACGTTTTGGCCGTGATCCTTATAATGAAGATACCAATCAGATCCTCACAGAATGTGATCTGCTGATTCTTGACGATCTGGGCACAGAATTCCGCACCAATTTCGTAACAGCTTCTATTTATAATCTCATCAACACCAGAATCATGGCTCACCGCCCAACGATCATCAGCACCAACCTGACCACACAGGAAATGGAAAAATATTATACCCACCGTTTTGTTTCCCGCGTGAACAGCAGTTACACCAGACTGCCATTCTATGGAAATGACATCCGACAAATGAAAGCGGCCGAGCGCTATAAAAAGAAATAACCAGCGAGGATTTTGATATGATCGCATATACAGCTGAAAAGAAATTCACAAAAGAAGAAGTTACCGCTCTCTTCTCCTCTGTCGGTTGGATCGAAGACGCTCAACAGCCGAATTTATTCGATTGCCTGATGAACTCCCCAACTGTAGTGACAGCATGGGATGGTGAACACCTGATCGGCCTTGGCCGTGCTGTGGATGACGGCTGCGTAGCGGCGTTTCTTCATTATATTCTGGTAGACCCGGCGTATCAGGGTCAGCAGATCGGCAAAGAGCTGGTACACCGTATCTGCAAAAAGTATGAATCTTATCAATATGTACAGGTAGTTCCGTCTGATGGTACAAAGGCGCCGTTTTATGAAAAATGCGGCTTTCAAATTATGGACGGCGCTGTGCCGCTGAGCGTACCGAAAACATGGTAACATACTCTCAAGAAGGAATATACTATATATATGTTTATTAAAGTTGAAACATGGGATTATCGGTTGGAAAAAGAAAAAGATGGCCGTTTTTTCCTCTGGCACCATGTCACACCGGCAGACGGCGGCTATGGTGTGGAAACGCAGCTGTATCTGCCGGCAGATTATTTTAAAACCCACACTGTAAAAGAATTTTACGAGATGGTCTGCGACGGTCACTGCAGACCAAGGCCGGATCTGTTTGACAAAGCTGAACAGATCAAAACGATCAAACAGCAATTAAAGGATGCCGGATGGATTTAATAAAAAAGAACTGCATGACGATTGCCATGCAGCTTTTTTATTTTACCCAAATTTTATTGTAATATACAAAAAAGGACGCCCCCTCTTTCGGAAGCGTCCTTTTTTATATTATTATATTGATTAGTCGATGTTGCCCAGGTTCTTTTCCTTCAGGTATTCATTGATAAAGCCATCAATGTCACCATCCATTACTGCGTTGATGTTACCCATTTCGTAGTTGGTACGGTGGTCTTTTGCCAGTGTGTATGGCATGAATACATAAGAGCGGATCTGGCTGCCCCAGCCGATTTCCTTCTGCTCACCCTTAATGTCTTCGATACGATCCAGGTGCTCACGCTCTTTGATCTCCATCAGCTTGGAAGCAAGCATCTTCATTGCAACGTCTCTGTTCTGATGCTGGCTGCGTTCTACCTGACAGGAAACAACAATGTTTGTTGGGATATGTGTCAGACGAACAGCGGAGGAAGTCTTGTTAACCTTCTGGCCGCCTGCACCGGATGCACGGTAGTAGTCGATCTTCAGGTCATCCGGGTTGATGTTGATCTCGATGGTGTCATCGATTTCCGGCATAACTTCCAGAGAAGAGAAAGATGTGTGACGACGGCCGGAGGAGTCGAATGGAGAAACACGAACAAGACGGTGAACGCCGGACTCACCCTTCAGGAAGCCGTATGCGTTTGTACCTTCAATGAGAACAGATGCACTCTTAAGGCCTGCTTCGTCACCATCCAGGTAGTCCAGTGTCTTTACGTTGTAGCCGTGGCGCTCGCCCCAGCGGCAGTACATACGATAAAGCATCATTGCCCAGTCCTGTGCCTCTGTACCGCCTGCACCTGCGTGGAATGTCAGGATCGCGTTGTTCTGGTCGTACTCACCGTTCAGCAGTGTTGTCAGACGCTGTGTTTCCAGTGTGCTCTTAAAGCGTGCAAAGTCTGCTTCTGCGTCCGGCAGCAGAGAAAGGTCTTCTTCCTCGTCAGCCAGTTCGATCAGTGTCAGGGTATCATCATACAGACTGCGCAGTGCTTCATAAGCAGCAACCTTGTTCTTCAGGCTGCTTGTCTGGCGCAGAACCTTCTTGGAGTTTTCCATATCATCCCAGAAACCAGGCTCTGCTGCCTGTGCTTCCAGCTCTTCAATTTCCTTGCTCATACCTTCCAGGTTCAGTGCTTCTGCCAGATCGATCAGTTCCGGTTCCAGACCGATCAGTTCCAGTCTTAATTCTTCAAATTGCAGCATACTATCATCCTCTATTCAAAATATAAAATAATCATCTCTGTTTCAGTTGATGCTCTTACGAGCCTTTAACTGATACATTATAGCACTATTCCTGTGGAATTGCACTAGCTAAAACAGAAAAATCAATCTGTTTTTTCCGGCACAATCGCAGAAAATGCACAAAGCACCGTTCTCTGCTTTCTTTTTCTGCCGCAAATTTTGAATCTTTTATTAATTCCTGTGTTTTTCCTTGCAGTTTTTATAAAAATTATGTAGAATAGGACAAGATATCATTGCATATCTATTTCCGAGTACTGAAAGGAAACAAACATATGAAAAATTACATCGGGGTGGAATGCCCTGTTTGCGGACTCCCGTTCACGGAGGAAGACGACGATATTGTTGTCTGCCCGGAATGCGGCGCGCCGCACCATAGAGAATGCTACACTGCCCACGGCAAATGCGGATGTGACGAAGATCACGGCACCGAATATGCCTGGGATAAGCAGCAGCAGCGGGAAGCTGAGGCAAGAATGAAAACCTGCCCATTCTGCGGCAACAGAAATGACGAAAACGCCGTCGTCTGTTCCAGCTGCGGCAGATCAATGTCTCAGAATACACCGCCTGGCTACGGCCCATACGGTGCAGGTGGTCCACGCCCTCCGTTTGGCGGTCCATATGGTGCACCTCCAGGCTATGGCCCAGGCGGCGTAAATCCAATGGATCCACTCTGTGGTTTTCCACCGGAAGAAGATTTCGGCGGTGTTCCTGCAGAAGAAATGATCAAGGTGATCCGCGCTAATACACGCTATTACCTGAATGTTTTCAACAAAATCAAAACACAGGATCGAAGCCGCTTCAGCTTTGTTGCGCTGATCCTTGGCAGCGTGTGGCTGTTCTATCGCAGACAGTTCCGCCTGGGCGCTATCTTCCTCTCTATTCAACTTGCTTTGATGGTAGCTTCCAGCTTTGTTGCAAACTTTGTAACAGGCCCGATTCTGAACAATATCTACACCACTCTGCACATCACTCCGAACACACAGATGAATGAGGTGCTGATGAACAGACTGACCGGTGAGATCATGAAACTGGACGGCGGACAGATTTTCCTGTTCTTCCTGCCGGTAATCATCATGGGCCTTAATTTACTGTTGAATATTTTCCTTGGAATAATGGCGAATCGCTGGTACTTCAAGCACTGTGTCAACGTAGCACAGCGCATTAAAATGAAGTACAGCATTCCATCTGAGCGCGACGCTGCATACAGAGCTTTCGGCGGCGTAAGCATGGGTTTTGCTATGGGTGTCATCATGCTGTATATGCTCAGCAACAATATTCCACTATTATTCTAAAATTTAATCTATTTTATAGATAACGGCTGTCAGTTTTGATAAATTGACAGCCGTGCTGTTTTTATGGTAAATTTATAAAGTAATATCCCGCTGCTATATGAGATTGGAGATTAACATGAAAAAAGTTAGAAAAGCGGTCATTCCGGCCGCCGGACTGGGCACAAGGGTGCTCCCTGCCACAAAGGCTATGCCAAAGGAAATGCTTCCAATTGTGGATAAACCTGCAATTCAATACATAGTAGAAGAAGCTGTCAGAGCCGGTATTACAGAAATTCTGATTATCACCAACCGCGGCAAAGACCTGATTGAAGATCACTTTGACCGTATGCCGGAACTGGAAGCAAAGCTTTCCGAATCTCCGGACAAACGTGAAATTCTGGAAGAAGTCATCGGTCTTTCCAACCTGGCAAATATTTACTTCCTCCGCCAGAAAGAAACAAAGGGCCTTGGCCATGCTGTAAACTGTGCAAGATCTTTTG
>JAZUBL010000005.1:0-8761 GCA_045638545.1 Acutalibacteraceae bacterium
TTTTCCTGTTTTGCTTATGATGCAGACGGCAAAGCACTGCAGGGATTCTGGGATGAAGAAGACGGTCAGTGGTATCTCTTTGTTCCGTCTACTGTATCTCTTACAGATCTGAAGCTGCATTTCACAGGCAGTGTAGAAACAGCTTCTGCAGGTGAACTGGACAAGGATGCAGGTATTGTGGCAGGTGCTTTTGCGCAGTCCGGTGACAAACTGGAGCTGACCAACGCAGACGGTGAAATCAGTACTGTACTGGTATATCAGTCTGATCTTCCAAGCGTTTATATTGATCTGGAAGGCACCACACTGGAAACGATCCACCAGGATAAAGATGAAAAGTATAAGACAAACAGTGTTTATATTGCAGATCCAAACGGCGAATATGACCTGGCTGTGACCGATAACGTAGAAGTAAAAGGCCGCGGCAACTCCACCTGGAGACTGTACGAGAAGAAGGGCTATCAGATTAAATTTGATTCCAAGACTTCTGTACTTGGTATGGGTAAGGCAAAGAAATGGGTTCTCCTTGCCAATGCCGGCGATGACAGCATGATGCGCACAAAGCTGGTATATGAAATGGCAGACAAGCTTGGAATGGCTTATGTGCCATCCTTTGAATATGTAGATCTGTGGATCGAAGGGGAGTACCGCGGTACTTATATTCTGGGTGAAAAGGTTGAGCCGGGCAGCACCAGACTGGACCTTCAGAATGATTCCGGCGCGCTCTTTGAACATGATGAAGCATTTTATGCAGAAGAAGATTACTGGTTCTTCAGCAAAATGTTCCAGAGACATTTTGTTATGAAAGAAATTGTGGAAGAAGAGGATGACCTGATTGCAGATGCAATGGCAGATTTTGAAGCAGCAGTAGATAAACTGGCTGCATATCTGTATTCCACACCTTCCAACGACGTAACGCTGGAAAAACTTTCTGAAATGATCGACGTGGACTCTTTTATCAAGTACTATCTGATCAACGAGTATACGCTGAACAGAGAGTCTTTCAATACAAGCTTCTACTGGTATAAAGATGGTCCGGATGATGTGATTCATCTTGGCCCAATCTGGGATTTTGACACTTGCATGGGCAACGATGGCCAGCCATATACAGCAAGCTATGGTACAGAGCACTTCATGTTCCGTTATCTGCTGGCTGTACCGGCCTTTAACGCACGTACACAGGAATTACTGGAAACATATCGTGCAGACCTGGAAAGCATGACAGAGAACGTAGATGTGATCAAAGCAAAGATTGAAGATTCTGCAGCAATGAACTATCTGCGCTGGAATGTGCTGGGCAAGACAAATCCTAAGGGCGGCACTGATTTTCATAACACTTATGATGAAGCAGTGCAGTTTGTAAAAGAATGGCTGCAGGGCAGAGAAACTGCGTTTTCTGTTGGCCAGTGCAGCGTAACAGCAACCGTGATCAGTGAAGACTGCCAGTATATGGACATCAGCTTTGAAGATGAGCAGGAGCATGAAAGCATTCTCTTTGCTGTATGGTGCCTCAACGGCGGGCAGGATGACCTTGGCTGGTACTCCGCAAAGCAGGATGAAAACGGCGTATGGCGCTGCAGAGTCGATCTGGGTAACCACAACAGTGCAGGTATGTACTATGTTGATACTTATGCAGGCAGTGAGCGCAAGCTGATTTCTGACGGCCGCAACTATGTACCGGCAGCAGCTACAGCAAGATACCCGATTGAGACAAGCCTCTCTGAGGATGGCACAATGCTGACCGTTACAATGACAGATACAGAAGAAAATCTGTCTGCAGTTCGTTTTGGCATTTGGGGATATGCGGCCGGTCAGGAAGAATCCCTCAAGTGGATTATTGCAGAGCGTAATGCAGACAACCTGTGGAGCATTACAGTTCCTGTTTGCAGATTTAATCTGACAGCGGGGGATATTCTGACAGTCCACGCATACGGTACAGAAGATGGGGAAGAGAAGTTTGTGAATACTGCTTCCAGAGCAGTGAAAACAGCTGTGCCGCATACATATGACGCATCCGGCGTCTGTGCTTCCTGCGGCGCTGTAAACGGTGAGGTAGAAACCATTGCCTCAACACCGATGTTCCGTCTCTACAATCCAAACTCTGGTGAGCATTTCTATACCGGCAGTGAGGAAGAGCGCAATATGCTGACAGATTTAGGCTGGCAGTATGAAGGCGTAGCTTGGCACGCACCAATTTTTGAGGGTGCCCCTGTTTACCGTGTGTATAATCCAAACTCCGGTGACCATCATTACACCATGAGCAAGGAAGAAGTTGATAACCTGACAGCAATTGGATGGCAGTACGAAGGTGTTTGCTGGAACTCTGCTTATGAGGGCAGCGAGCAGTATCGTCTGTACAATCCAAATGCAGATCTGGGCAGCCACCACTATACCAGCAGCGTGGAAGAACGTGAGTACCTGGTAAGCCTTGGCTGGATCCACGAAGGAACCGGCTGGCTTGGTGTTGTTGCGAAAGCAGCTGAACTGAAAAATGAACCAATGATTCCTGACGAAACAACTCTTTGCGTTGGCATTGATGCTCGTGTAATGTCCGGTCTGCTTTCTGTTCGATAATCTGAATATGAGAAGATAGTAAAAAACCTCGGAGAAATCCGAGGTTTTTCTGTTTTTATGAAAGATACGGTAAAAATTGTCCATGATAATAGTGGATGTTGAAAATCATTCTTTTGTGTGCTATAATGTAAAATAACTACAATTTTGTAATAAAATAAGAGAAAACGGACGATTAGAACGCGGAGAAGGCCGAAGATGGACGGGATTTAATACTTCGGTCAGAGATGATGAGAGGCTTTGTAAAATATGTTGGAAAATTACAGCGTGTTGATGTCTGTGTACGCGAAGGAGCAGCCGGAATTTTTACGGCTAAGCACCGAAAGTATACTGACACAGACAGTAAAAACGAATGATTTTGTTCTGGTATGTGACGGGCCGCTGACACCGGAGCTGGATGCGATTGTTGCAGAACTGCAGGAGAAATACGGTGATCTGTTTCATGTGATCCGTTTGGAGACCAATCAGGGATTGGCTCATGCATTGAACCGCGGTCTGCGGGAATGTAAAAATGAGTTGGTTGCCCGAATGGACTCTGATGACATCGCTGTGCCGAATCGCTGCGAGATGCAGCTTCGCAAATTTGCGGAACATCCGGAATTAGGCATCGTCGGCGGCGCAGTCGATGAATTTGAAGATACCCCGTCTAATGTAGTCTCTCATAAACGTATGCCGGAAACACACGTTGAAATCCTGCGCTATGCAAAAACACGAAGTCCGTTTAACCATCCAACTGTTATGTACCGCAAGTCTGTCATTCTCAATACCGGCAGTTATCCGGATTATATTTTCCACGAGGACTATGCGCTGTGGGCAAATCTGCTGCTGAAAGGCGTAAAAGGCTATAACCTGCAGCAGACATTGTGTAATATGCGTGTTAACAGCGGTTTCTATGACCGCCGCGGCGGTTTCTCCTATCTGAAGATGGGGATCCGTCTGCGCAAGCATTTATATCACATGGGGCTGTATTCTTTCTGGAATTACATTTCGGTTGTCAGTGTTCTGACAGTTTCCTGTCTGCTGCCGCGCGCTATTCGAAAGAAGATTTATCTGACTGTTCTGCGTGAAAAACGGGACAATAAAAATAAAAAATAAAAGCACCGAAGTTTTTCGCTTCGGTGCTTTTTTGTTTCAATGTATTAAAACTGGAACGTATCTTCCAGGGCAAGCCATTTCTGGTCTTTGTCGCTGAGGTTCAGCGGTGTGCCGTCAGAGAGGGCATAGCCTTCTGCAGAAGCACTGCCGTTGTAAACGCCTTCCAGCTCCGGCCATTCAATACCGATGGAAGGATCATTCCATGCAAGGCCGCCTTCATCGCCAGGATGATAGAAGTCAGTTACCTTGTAGCAGAATTCCGCTGTTTCCGAAAGAACCAGGAAGCCGTGGGCAAAGCCTTCAGAGATGTAGAACTGCTTTTTATTTTCTTCAGTCAGTTCTACGCCGTACCACTTGCCATAGGTTTCGCTGCCGGCACGCAGGTCAACGGCAACGTCAAATACGCGGCCTTTGATCACGCGAACCAGTTTGCCCTGTGGATATTCCTTCTGGAAATGAAGGCCTCGGAGCACACCCTTTACCGACATACTCTGGTTATCCTGAACGAATACCATATTCAGGCCATTTTCCTGCATATCGCGCTGGTTGTATGTTTCCATAAAATAGCCGCGGTTATCGCCGTGAACAGCAGGCTCAATAATATATAAACCCTCAATCGGGCATTTTGTTACTTTGATCTGACCCATAACAATCTCCTTATTTATCGATTTCTTTCAGGTAGCGGCGCAGCGCATCCTGCCATGTTGGCAGCGGCTCAAAACCGTTGGCAGCCAGTTTGGATTTATCCAGTCTGCTGTTAAACGGGCGTGCTGCTTTGGAGAGACCATATTCTTCTGTTGTAACAGGCACAACGTTTGTTGCATAGCCTGCCTGGTGGAAAATTTCACAGGTGAAATCGTACCAGGAAATGTAGCCGCCTTCGTTGGTAGCGTGGTAGAAGCCGTACTTTTCTGTTTCTGCCATATCTACCAGCAGGCGAGAGAGGTCCAGCGTATAAGTCGGTGTGCCGATCTGATCGTTTACAACACGGACCGTCTCATACTTTTTACCTACGTTCAGCATGGTTTTGATGAAGTTCTTGCCGTTGAGGCCAAATACCCAGGCGATGCGCACAATGAAGAACTTTTCCAGTGTGTTTGCCACTGCCAGCTCGCCATCCAGTTTTGTCTGGCCATATACGTTCAGCGGGCGGAAATCCTTGCAGTCCGGATCCCACGGCTTAGTACCCTGGCCGTCAAACACATAGTCGGTGCTGATGTAGATCATTTTACAGTCCAGTTTTTTGCAAACGTTGGCAATGTTCTGTGTACCGCCGGCATTTACAAGACGCACAATATCCACCTTATCGTCATCTTCTGCAAGGTCTACGGCAGTCCATGCAGCGCAGTGAATTACTACATCTGGCTTCACTTCTGTCAGTACTTTTTCTACGGCCGCCGGATCGGTAATATCCATGGAAACGTAAGGCAGGGAAGCTACAGCAGAAGTATCCATACCGTTATACTGTGGTGCAATATCGCTGCCAATTGCCTCATAGCCGCGCTTGTGGAGTTCGCTCATTACGTCGTGGCCAAGCTGGCCGCCAACACCTGTTACAAATACTTTCATGGTAAACGCTCCTCAACGATTGTTGTACATTTTATCGTAGTAGTTTTGGTATTCGCCGGAAATGATAGTCTCCCACCATTCACGGTTGTCCAGGTACCACTGGATGGTTTTTTGAATGCCGTCTGCGAATTTTGTTTCCGGTAGCCAGCCAAGCTCTGTGTGGATCTTGGTTGGATCGATGGCATAGCGCATATCGTGACCCTTGCGGTCTGTTACATATGTGATCAGGCTCTCCGGCTTATCCAGCGCTTTGCAGATGATTTTCACGATATCGATGTTGCGCATTTCGTTGTGGCCGCCGATGTTATAAACTTCGCCAACCTTACCCTTGTGAAGGATCAGATCAATTGCCTTACAGTGATCTTCTACATAGAGCCAGTCGCGCACGTTGAGGCCTTCGCCATAAACAGGCAGCGGCTTGTCGTTGAGTGCATTGGCAATCATCAGTGGGATCAGCTTCTCTGGGAAATGGTATGGGCCGTAGTTATTGGAGCAGCGGGAGATGGTTACAGGCAGGCCGTAGGTGCGGTGATATGCCTGTACCAGCAGGTCTGCGCTGGCCTTGGAAGAGGAGTATGGGGAACTGGTGTGGATCGGTGTTTCTTGTGTCAAGAACAGCTCAGGGCGACCCAGCGGCAGGCCGCCGTATACTTCGTCGGTGGAAACCTGATGGTAACGGGTGATGCCGTACTTGCGGCAGGCATCCATCAGCACCTGTGTGCCGAGGATGTTGGTCATCAGGAAAATTTCCGGGTTTTCAATGCAGCGGTCAACGTGGCTTTCTGCCGCAAAGTTAACCACAACATCAGGATGTTCTTCTTCAAAGAGGTTGTAAACGCCTTCTCTGTCACAGATGTCCAGCTTAACAAAGCGGAAATTCGGGTTGTCCATCACAGGCGCCAGGGTAGAGAGATTACCTGCGTAGGTCAGCTTATCCAGGCAGATGATACGATAATCAGGGTATGTATTCAGCATATGGAATACAAAGTTGGAGCCAATAAATCCGGCGCCGCCGGTCACTATAATTGTCATAGTATTACCTCAATCCGTAGTTCTATTTCGCGTCAACATATTTGCCGTCAATTACGTCCTGCAAATACTGACCATACTGATTTTTCATTACTTTAATAGTTTCCATTACGCTTTCTCTGGTGATCCAGCCATTCTTATATGCAATGTCCTCCAGGCAGGCCAGCTTACGGTGCTGGTGCTTTTCCATAGTCATTACAAAGTTAGTAGCCTGAATCAGGCTTTCATGAGTGCCGGTATCCAGCCAGGTAAAGCCCTGACCCAGCAGCTCTACATGCAGGTTGCCCTGTTCCAGATAGATCTTGTTCAGGTCTGTAATTTCCAGTTCACCGCGGGCAGATGGCTTCAGCTGTTTTGCATATTCTACTACGCGGTTGTCGTAGAAATACAGGCCGGTCACGCAGTAGTTGCTTTTTGGCTGAGCAGGCTTTTCTTCAATGGAAATTGCCTTGCCGTTCTCATCAAATTCTACGATGCCGAAACGCTCCGGATCATCCACATAATAGCCGAAAACAGTAGCGCCTTTGCCGGATTCCGCTGCTTCCAGTGCTCTTTTCAGGCGCTTCTCCAGACCATGGCCTGCGAAAATATTATCGCCCAGCACCATGCAGACGGTGTCGTCACCGATGAATTCTTCACCGATGATAAATGCCTGTGCCAGACCATCCGGACTTGGCTGTTCTGCGTAGCTGAGACGGAGGCCAAACTGGCTGCCGTCACCCAGCAGTTCCTCAAAGCGAGGGAGGTCCTGTGGGGTAGAGATGACCAGAATATCGCGAATACCTGCGCTCATCAGAACAGACATTGGATAGTAGATCATTGGTTTATCGTAAATAGGCAGCAGCTGTTTGGAAGTAACTTTTGTAAGAGGATACAACCGTGTACCGGAGCCGCCGGCCAGAATGATTCCTTTCATAACTTTCTCCTTGAATTTTACTATATTTTATAAATCACTATATTTTAGAAATTAAGTGCGCCGCGCTTGTTTTTAACATGGTCCACTACACCTTTTGCCACGTATAGCAGGCGGTCTTTCTTTTTATCAAGAAAAGCCAGATGGAGAGGTGTGCGCACAAAAAGATTTGCCAGAAAACGCAGTTTGTATTTTGATGGGGTGTAGTCTTTTTCCAGCAGGTAAAGCGCTTCCCGGATCTGATAATATTCCCGGAAAGGCTGGCCAACCCGCAGAGAAAAGGGGCCGATTTTTTTCTCGCCGACACCAAGGCTGTGATGCAGTACCACGTCCTCTGCAGCACAGCAGAGCAGCCCCGCCTGCCGCATTCGCCAGCAAAGATCCCAGTCAGCAAGATCGAGAAAAATATCTCCGTTCCAAAAGCCGATTTTTTTCAGTGCATCATAGCGGCACAGCATGGAAGAGGTGATCACATCGCTGACACTGGACACGTTTTTCTGCAGAATCTCCAGGGGGGCAGAATGCTCTACCTGACCGCTGCTGGTATTATAAAATACCGGCCCAAGACAGCCAACAGGATGTCCGCTTTGCAGCAGTGCTTTATGAACAGAAACCAGCTTTGCAATATGGTTTTCTGCAATGCGGGAATCCTGGTCAAAGAAGATGACGTAGTCTTCATCTTGCCAGGGGATTTTCGGATTGGTCAGCGCAAAGTTAAATGCCTGAGAGATACCAAGATTTCTGCCCAAAAACAGGTAGAATATGTTTTGTCCCAGTCCGGCAAAAAGCGTCCGGTTAGAATGCTCGCTGTTATCACAAATATATGCAATATCAGTCTGAGCGGCAATGCGGAAAATATTTTCGCAAACGTCAGGTGTGGGATTGTAAACCGTGATTAATGCCCGTATCATGCCAGAAAATCCCCCTTTTTACTAAAATACATACATATTCATTATAAATTATACGCCCCCTAAAAGATATAGTCAAGCCAAAGTAGGATGGGGCGTTTTTGGGCTACGCAGGGGAGAATATCTCACTGAAAAATATAGACTTTTTTGGTAGTTTATAGTATACTGTAGAGTGCACTATTGTAATTCCAATTAAGTTGGCAACAATTTAATTGTTCATATAGATAGTATTAAAAAATAGGAGGAAAAAAGATATGGGCAAACTAGTGAGTCGTTGTCTGTCGATCATCCTGGTACTGGCTCTCATCGTAGGCATGGCGCCAATGCAGATTCTTGCTGCAGAAGCCGCTCTTGAAGAGCACGTGCATACCGAAGAGTGCAACCTGGATCACGACCACGACGGCGAACTCGAAAATAACCCGTCTGCGCAGAGCGAGGAAGAGGCTTCTGCTGAAGAGCCAACTTCCAGCGAAAACGCAGAAGAGACTGTAAACTCTGAACCTGAGCAGCAGCCGGAACCACAACCGGAACCGCAGCCAGAACCAGAGCAGCAGCCAGTTTCTCAGCCGGAAGAAAACACTTCTAGCGAGAGCACCCAGCCAGTAGTTAAAACTGAAGTTGAAAAGATTCAGGATCAGATGACTGCAATTCTGGAGCAGTATGGTGTAACTGCCGGCAT
>JAZUBL010000006.1:0-3161 GCA_045638545.1 Acutalibacteraceae bacterium
CGGGATCCAAGTAATTCCAGATCCATCTCCAAGCCGAACAGAACACCCGCCTGCTCTGCTGTCTGCCGCTGTTTTTCTTCCCACAGAGCACCCTTCCCGCGGCAGTCTGCCGCCGCTGCCATAAAAGTGCTGTGGTATTGATTCAGCTTTGCCCGCGCTGCCTGCAGTTCTGCTTCGCTCGGCGCATGATCCGGCAGTACAGCTTTCATTGGATGCTCTGTGGAACCACAGACAGGGCACATCTGCCCCGGCTGCAGTTTCTCCGCCAGAATGCCGGCCTGACTGCGGAAAAACAGCGCTTCCATTCCGTCATATTGCTGCCGCATTGTCTGATACTTCGCCTCTGCATCTGTAAAATGCTTCTCTGCCAGAGCCAACTGTGCCGCAGCTTTTTTCTCTGTCTGCATCTGTTCCTGCAGGCTGCCCAGAGAAATCTGCCGCTGACTCAGCTGGGTCTGTTCGTGCTCTGCTTTCACCAGCAGCGCTTCCAGTCCGCGGTGTTCCTCTACAAAAGCAGCGCAGACCTGCCGCTCTTTCTCTGCATTTTCTGCCTGCTGCCGGTTTGCTGACAGCGCATCTTCCCTGTTCTGCACCTGCTCCTGCAGAGATGCGCTTTCTTTGCGCAGTGCTTCTGCTTCTGCATATTTTGGCAGCAGCAGTTCTGCTGCTGTAATCTCTCCGTTCAATCGGTCAATATCCGCCTGCAGCGGCAGTACTGCCTCCAGCTGCTGTGCCAGCAGTCTGCTTCTTTCTTCGGCTTCGGTAAATTGTACCTGCTTCTGTTGAATTTCCTCCCGCAGCACCTTTTCCCGATTGGCCGCAAGAACCCATTCCCTCTCCAGCGGCTTTACAAGAAACAGCGCTTTTTCTTCCCGCTGAATGGTCTGCTCCAGGAATTGCATTTCCGCTGCTTTTTCCTTTAAAACAGACAGCCTCTCTTTTGCCTGCGCAAACTGCTGCAGTTTTCTGTTATTTTCATCTGCCGCCGCAAGTGCCACGGCATTCCGGGCAATTTTTTCCTCCAGCACTTTCTTCTCTTCTTTTGCCTGCTGATGCTGCTCCTGTTCTTCTTCCACCAGTGCGGCCAGCAGCGCCATGGTCTGCTCCAGATCGTACAGGGCATCATCTTCATTCCGGGTGGAGAAAACACTGTAGTACTGGCTTTCTTCTCCGCAGGTAACGCTGCTCCACAGCCTTGCCAGTGTTTTATTCTGCTCTTCACAGGACTTCTGCATTGCAGCAGCCATATCTTTCAGTCTGGCCTGCACGTCACCAAAAAAGCCTGTTTCAAACACACGGCGGAAAATCTCACCGCGCTGCTTGCTGTCTGCCAGAAGGATGTCCAGAAATTCACCCTGGGCAATCATGGCGATCTGCTTGAACTGCTTTAATGTTACACCCAGCAGTTCTGTAATTGCTGTTGTCACCTGCTTCGGGTTGGTAATCACACGGCCATCCGGCAGATGCAGTTCTGCTTCCTGCTTTTCTGCTGTGGTACCGGTGCCGCGCTTTTTCTGGCGCTCATAACCGCCCGGGTTGCGGCTGACTTTATACAGCTCCCCTTTGTGGAGAAATTCCAACGTAACAATGGTAGACTCCGTTGGGTCAGCGTAATCACTGCGTACAGAGGCTACAGGGCGTGTAGAGCCGCTGACGTCACCAAAAAGTGCAAACATAATGCCATCGAAAATCGTAGTCTTACCGGCACCTGTGTCGCCCGTTACAAGAAACAACCCTTTCCCCTCAAATTTTGTAAAGTCCACGGTCACTGTTTTGCCAAATGCACCAAAAGCATTCATGGTCAGTGTCATCGGTTTCATCGGGCTTCACCTGCCATTTCTTCCATGAGTTTTTCCATAATTGCCGTTTCTTCTTCTGTCATCTCAACACCATTTGCCATTTCATAAAAAGAGGCAAACATTTTAAGCGGTGACTGCAGATCAATTCCCTCCGGCGCTGTGGCAGAAGCATCTGCCTGCTTTGTAAAGCGGTTTTCAAAATCAAGGCGCATTACATTTGGATAAATACGGCGCAGCTGCCCCATTGGATCATAAAGCTGTTCTTCGTCGGTCAGGATCACCCGGAGATAATCTTCCGAATTGCCCTGGGTATAAACAGCCGGATCCAGCAGATCGGCCAGATTACCTTTGATCTGACGCAGATCGCGCAGCGGTGTTAACGGAACAAATTCCAGCTCCACCTGATTTTTTTCCTTCAGCTCTGCAATGGTTACTGATTTTTTATGACGCCACTCGGAGAACGAATATTTCAGCGGAGAACCGCAATAGCGGACAGTATCACGGTATACCTTCTGCGGCCCATGGATATGCCCCAGCGCCACATAATCAAATGCATCAAACAGTTTTGCGTCGACCTGATCCACACCGCCGATGGACAGCAGCTCAGAATCGGAGCGTTCCGGCTCCATACCATTATTGGTAACAAACTGGTGCGCCATCAGCACATTGCGGACAGATGGATCAATTTCACTGTGCTCCAGCACCACACGAACAGCATCTTCATAGGTTTCGATCACAGCATCCGGGTAAAATGGCCGCACCATAGCCGGCTTTAAAAACGGCATCAGATAAAGATACAGCACACCGTATGCATCTTCCATTGTGATTTTCCGCAAAGCACCGTCAAACACAGGGCTGAGATAAATCTGATTCTGAGACAGCATTTTTTCGCCAAAAGCAAGACGCTCCGGAGAATCATGGTTGCCGCTGATAATATATACGGGCACGCCGGCAGCAGCAAGATCCGTCAGAAAACTGTCGAACAACTGCACCGCCTCTACAGAAGGAATGGATTTATCATAAACGTCGCCGGCAATCAGAACGCCGTCTACCTTTTTTTCTTTTGCAATTTCTGAAATCTGCGCCAGGCAATGACGCTGCTCCTCAATCATGGAAAATTCATTCACGCGTTTACCAATGTGCAAATCGGAACAATGCAGCAGCCGCATAAGTATCAACTCCTTTTGATTTATTGTAGCACAAAGCAGAAAACAAAAAAAGCGCATCCGGAAACTCCGAATACGCTTTGCAAAAAACAAAAGCAGGTTCCGAAGAACCTGCTCTCTCTGGAGGTGCCACCCGGATTTGAACCGGGGAATAAAGGTTTTGCAGACCTTGGCCTTACCGCTTGGCTATGGCACC
>JAZUBL010000007.1:0-36319 GCA_045638545.1 Acutalibacteraceae bacterium
TTGGCTGGCGACGGCCCGGGAAAATAGGTAGATGCCAACTTTTTTATATTCCTCAATAGCTCAGCCGGTAGAGCATGCGGCTGTTAACCGCAGGGTCGTTGGTTCGAGTCCAACTTGAGGAGCCAGAAGAGAAGCCATCCAATAGGGTGGCTTTTATTTATTTCTGCATCATATAAGCAGCAATTGGATTATTATAAATCTGATTGCTGCTTTTTCTTTTCATTGGAATTGACAATAAAAACTTTCAGGGCGTATAATGATGGCAAATCTATCTTTAATAGAGAAAGAAGGCCTTCTTATGAAGCTTGCAAAACGAATTTCCATTGCATTACTGGCTGCCTGTGTGATTGGCGGCTCTGTAGTTTCTCTGACAGCTTGCGGCGGGAGCGAACCGACTGATTCACCATCGTCTGCTGATGGGACTTCTGTTTCTTCCGGTGAGGAACTGCAGGGGTCAGATGAAGAGGCAGTTGCGTTCCGTGATGCCTACGTCAGCAATACGGCATATCTGGACGGATACACAGAAAAGCCGTTTAATGAAGCAAATTTTAACAGCGTAATTCAGAACAGAATGCGTGATCCGGAGGCAGCGATCACCGGAAAATATGTGGTGATCAGCAATAACTGGGATGAGCAGGAAGACAGTCTTCAGGGCTCTTACCTGACAGACGAGCAGTGGAACGCGCCGTCTTCTGCACCGGGAATGGATATGGGAATTTACGGTTATGTAAATTGGGATGCAAAAGACACCCTTGTTTCGGAACGTGTTGTTCTTTATTTCACCTATGATGAATTGAACCAGACCATGAAGGTTGAGAAGCTGATTCTGGGCACCATTGGAGCAGAAGATCAGGTTCTTGTTTATGAAGGCGATGAAGCGCATAACAAGATGATCGAATTGATGGATCAGTTGGAGAGCCAGGTTGACACCGGCGATGCCGATGCTGTTTCCTCGGAAATTGAGGATAGTACAGCTTCTGTGCTGGTGCAGATTGATTACAGCGGCGCCTATCTGACAGCATATTCTGCAGAGCCGTTTCAGTCTGCGTTGGATCAGGTCATTGATACGAAATATGGCTCCGATGAACGCCTCAGCGATTATGAGATCCAATGGTACAGTGATTGGGAACAGCTTGATCTGATCGCTGTGCAGGGAGCACAGATGAGCTGGCTGAAGGATGGGGAAGTACCTGTTTCCTGCAGCGTTTCTCTTGAGTGGGAAGATATCACTGGCCGTGATCCGCAATCTTTCCATATTTATATGGGGTACAATGCGGCTGAAAATACACTCCGCGTTGTAAAGCTGAACATTCATTATACAAACAATCGGGAACTCTATCAGAAAGAGGGCGCCTATAATACTTTGCTGCAGTATCTCAAAGTATTGGGATAACTTCAGCTTTTCACAATTGCAATTATAAACCTGAAAGAAGGAATTAGAACATGAAACTTTTTAAAAGAATTGCGATCGCTTTGATGGCAGCCTGCGTGATCGGCGGCTCCGCATTTGCTATGACCGCCTGCGGCGGCGGTTCTACTCCGGAACCAACTCCAGCGCCATCTTCTGAACCGACCACCGTTACTTCCGGTACGGAAAATGTGATTACTGACAGCGGGCTGGTTGATGATCAGATTGACACCAGCTCTGAGGAGTCCGCTTCTTCTGAGGGTGCGGAGCAGGATACTCCTTCTGCCGGTATCGATTACAGCGGGGCATATCTGCGTACATTCCAGGCTGTTCCGTTCCAGGCCGCTATGAAAGATGCAGTGAATCGTACTTATGGCTCGAATGATCGTGTGGAGGAAATTGAGGTTCTCTGGTATGACGATTGGGATTCTTTGAAGGACTATTCCACCAGCGAGAGACCGGCAGAGTCTGATTTGGCTGAGGGTTGGGTGCCGGTTGGCTGCAGGATCAAACTGGACTGGGATCCGCTTTATGACAACGATCCGGAAAAGTTTGATATGTATCTGATTTACAATGCACAGGAAAATACCCTTGATGTTGTGAAAGTGAACGTTTATTTTGATACAGATCATCGATTCATGGATCAGGATGAATCTTTAAATGCAGTGATGCAGATACTGGCGATTTTAGATTTAAATTAATTCTATGAGGGCAGGTGTTCACCTGCTCTTTTCTTTTTCATTGCGATTTGTTGACATCCTGAAGAAACAGGGATTATAATGGCATTGTAACTTTATTAATACTGAAAGAAGGCTTTCTTTATGAAACTTTTGAAAAAAATCAGCATTGCGCTGCTGGCAGCTTGCGTGATTGGCGGCTCTGCTGTTTCTATGACAGCTTGCGGCGGCGGTTCCACACCAACTCCAACTCCGCCTGTTAATAATGACTCCGGTTACACACAGAACTACACCAACACCGGCGTGCAGGATTACCTGAACCGCAGTGACGTGCAGTCTCAGATCGCGATCCTCCAGTCCAGTCTGAAGGATACAGACACTTCTCTCAGCGTTGTGGCAGAAGGCAACAGCATGGTTTACATTTACAGATTCAACACCATGCAGTACCCAACCCAGGTAGAGCTTGATAATATGCGCAGCCAGATGCAATCCAAGCAGTCTGTTTATCGTACTCTGATCAACGAGATCGAGACCTTTACAAGCGCTGTGAACCCAAATGTTGTGGCTCGTTATGTGAATGCAGACGGCTCTACCATTATTGAACTGACCTTTAACAAGAACTCCATGCTGGATACCACACCGGCAGGTGCTTACACTCCATCCGGCTCCACAGGCACAACAACTACAACAGGCAAGTTTGCATCTCTGCAGGCTTATCTGAACACTTACAGCTCTCAGCTGGAGGCAGGCATCAACAACGTAACAGATGCTCTGTATCAGGAGACAGGCATTCGTCTGAACATGGATATTTACGCACAGAGCAATACCCTTGTTTATGAGATGAAAACAACTACCTATCCGAATGAATCCTTCGGCAGCTATATGCAGAATATGCTCAGCTCCTCTGATGCAAAAACAACTTACGGCGGTATTGTAGACCAGCTGGAACAGTATGTAGACGGCAACATCAGCGTGATGATCCTTGTAAGAGATCCATCCGGCAACGTGATTGCACAGGGCAACTATTATTAAGCGGGGACGCCCCCGCGGGCGATGCATCCCCTCCGACTTGCCTGTGGCAAGCCACCTCCCCTTTATAAGGGGAGGTTTTCTTTTTATGCTGTAATTGCGCAAATAAAAAAACTCCCCGGTGTGGGGAGTTTTTCTTAAAAGATCCAGTTCCAGCCAAACTGGAAGCCCAGCATAATGGCAAGGAAGCCAAAGTTGAACAGGGAGAAGATCAGGATGTATTTTCCTGCCTTGCCCGGATTGTGGCTGCAGTATTCGCGGAAGGTGATCAGGCTGGCCAGAGAGGCGATCAGTGTGCCGGTGCCGCCGATGTTTACACCAACCAGCAAATCGGTGTAGTTGGTGGTGAACTGAGACAGCAGAATAGCCGACGGCACGTTGCTGATGACCTGACAGGATAAGGTACTGAACAGCAGTGTGTTCTGCTCCAGCAGGAAGGCGAAGAAATCGCGAATCACGTCGATACGGGCCATGTTGCCGGCAAAGATGAAGAATGCCACAAAGGTGAACAGCAGCGGATAGTCTACCATTCGCAGTGCTTTTCTGTCCACAATCAGCAGCATGATCGGAATAACGATCAGGCCGATCCAGTACGGCACGCCGCGGAATACAATGACGATGGAAAGCACGAACAGCGCCAGATATAAAATGGTGCGTTTCGGTTCCAGTTTAATTGGTTCATTGCCCAGCAGCAGGGGCTCGGAGCGGACAAAGATGATGCAGCAGAAGGTGATCAGCGCAATGGCCAGCACAAACGGCGGCAGCATGATGCCCATAAACTCAAAAGTCGGAATCTCGAATTTCGAGTAGAGATATAAGTTCTGCGGGTTGCCGAACGGCGTCAGCATACCGCCCAGGTTGGCGGCAATGTTCTGCATAATAAAGGTAAACGCCATGTGCTTTTCCATCTTTGTGGTAGAAAGCACAAAATATCCCAGGGGCAGGAAGGTCAGCAGCGCCATGTCATTTGCAATGAGCATGGAGCCGATGAACGTGATATACACCAGCGCCAGAATGGTCAGACGCGTTGTTTTGAAGAACTGGACGATCTTCCTGGCAAGAATATAAAAGAACTGGATATTTTTTAAAGCGCAAACCACCGCCAGCACGCAGAACAGACACGTCAGTGTCCGAAAATCAAAGTAGGAGAGATACTCTCCGTCCGGGGGAATGATACAGCTTGTTACGATTGCCGCCACAACAGCAATGCACAGCACCACGTTCTTCCGGACCCAGCGAAATACGGTTGTCATAGTATGGTTCCTTTTTTCATATTTTCCAAACTGCCGGTTCAGCCGGCAGAAATACAATGCGGGAATAATTTCCGCAGTTTTTATTCTAGCACGATTTCTGCCGAAAAGATAGCAGTTTGCGCTGATTTTTGCTATACTTAACACAGAAACAACCGGGAGGTGTATCATGGGCTGCATTCATCTTTATTTTGGTGACGGCAAAGGCAAAACCACTGCCGCCATGGGTCTGGCTATCCGCGGCGCTGGCTGCGGCAAACGGGTGCTAGTCACTCAGTTTTTAAAAGGCGGCAAAAGCGGCGAGCTGGCGTCCCTCTTTCAGCTGAACATCCCTGTCTGGCGCAACAGCAGGGAATATGGCTTCTTTCCTTTTTTAACAGCGGAAGAAAAAGAAGCCCTCATCACAGAGCAGAACGAACAGCTGCAGAAGATCCAGGCGGCCCTTGCTGCAAATGCATATGACATGATCATTTTGGATGAACTGGTCACTGCAGCAGAAATCGGCGCAGTAGAGATGGCGCTGGTGAAGGAATTATTTGACAACGCACCCTATGATGCAGAACTGGTGCTGACAGGCCACAGCGCGCCTCAGTGGATGGCGGAGAAGGCTGACTATATAACAGAGATGAAATGCATAAAACACCCATACCAGAGCGGCCTGCCGGCCCGGGAAGGCATTGAATATTAGGAGGAAATTATGGCACGATTTTTTATAGAAGGAACACCAACAGAAACCATGGTCATCAGCGGCGAAGACGGCAGACACATTGCCCGTTCTCTGCGGATGCGCATTGGCGAAACACTGACACTGTGCAACCAGGAAGGTCTTGATTTTCACTGTGAAATTACCGCCATTGACGGCGACAACGTAACGGTTGCCATTCTGGAACAGAGCGAGAGCATTGGCGAGCCAACGGTGAAAGTAACCGTATATCAGGGTCTGCCGAAGTCCGACAAAATGGACTGGATCGTACAGAAAACGGTAGAATCCGGCATTACAAAGCTGGTGCCTGTTATGACAGAGCGCTGCGTTTCCCGCCCGGACAGTAAGTCTGCGGCAAAGAAAGGCGACCGCTGGCAGAAGATTGCAGAAGAAGCAGCCAAGCAGTGCGGCCGCGGCATTATTCCGCAGGTAGCACCGCTGATGGACTATAAAGCAGCTGTAAAGGAAGCAGCTGAAAACGGCCCGATCATTTTCTTCTACGAAGGCGGCGGCACCAGCCTCCGCGAACTGGTAAATGATGACACACAGTGCGTGTCAATTTTCATTGGCCCGGAAGGCGGATTTGATGAAAAAGAAGTGGACTTTGCAAAAGAACACGGCGCACAGATCGGCTCCCTCGGCACCCGTATTTTCCGCACAGAAACAGCGCCGATCGCAGCGCTTTCCGCTATCATGGCTCTGACAGGAAACATGTAACCGGCACACGAAAATAAAAGTTTCGGCCACCTTTTCAAAGGTGGCGGGGTGAAGGGGCTGCGCCCATTCTCGTCATCCGCAGATGACGAAACGCCTGTTTAGAATAAAGCGCAGGAGAGGTGAATTGAAAGCTCCAGTGGAGCTTTCAAGAGGAGAACCCTCGCCGGGGGTTCTCCTCTTATTGCAATAAGATTCCAGTTTTATGCCGGGGTTGTTCTGTGCTTGTAGGGGCGCTTATCAAGCGCCCGCTGGCACATGGATGATGATACGAACCTTTCGATCGGTCGTCCTGCGGACGATGGTTCGACCCTCGCAGTGAAAGTCTGTTGATTTTTGGTTGGGTTTAAATCATCTGCAAATCTGGTTCTTCTTCCTCCGGAGGGTCCCTTTTCTGTCTTGCCACAGAAAAGAGACGAAAAGAAGGCAATTAAGGGCGTTGCCCTTAATAATCCCACCAAAGAGGGGCTCCGCCCCTACGTTGGATTACCCCGGCGCCTCTCGCAGAAAATCTTCATTGATATCGTTCGAATTCATGCATACGCACAAGTGCGTATAGGACGAATTCGAGGCAGACTTACACTGTCAAAACATTCCGTAAAATAACAGGAGAACAATATGGCACAGAAAACAGCAATCATCACCGGCGGCAGCCGCGGCATTGGCAGAGCGGCCGTGCAGGCTTTGTTTGAAAAAGGCTGGAACGTGGTGATCAACTATAAAAACAGCAAAGAAAAAGCAGAAGCGCTGGCGACGGAACTGAACAGCCGTGACGTACCGCAGCGAGCCATTGCCGTGCAGGCAGACGTTGCTGACCCGGTACAGGTGGAAGCCTTATTTGCGGCGGCAGATGCCCAGTTCGGCCGCCTTGATCTGCTGGTGAACAATGCAGGCATCGCTCAGCAGAAGCTGTTCACCGACATTACAGCGGAGGACTGGCGCGCTATGGTGGGCGTCAATCTGGACAGCGTCTTTTACTGCAGCCAGCAGGCGCTGAAACGGATGATCTGGAACCACAGCGGCAAGATCATCAACATCTCCTCCATGTGGGGGCAGGTGGGCGCTTCCTGTGAGGTACACTATTCCGCCGTAAAGGCGGCAGTCATCGGCATGACAAAGGCCCTGGCCAAAGAAGTAGGCCCCTCTAATATTACCGTTAACTGCATCTGTCCAGGCGTGATCAACACAGAAATGAACGGCAACCTGACAGAAGATATTATAGAAGAATTGAAGGAAGAAACACCGCTGTGTGCCATTGGCACACCGGAAGACGTAGCGGCGGCCATCGTATTTTTAGCAGAAGACAGCGCCAATTTTATCACCGGACAGGTGCTGGGTGTGAACGGCGGCCTTGTGATTTAAGAAAGGAACAACGCGATGCATTACTACATTTTAGAAGGCACATTCAATGAGAATCACCCTGTTGGCCCGGCATTTAAAGCTGCGCTGGATGCGCACCACGCTTATCTGGCGCCATATTTTCAGAGCGGGCAGGTGCTTGTTTCCGGCCCAAAAACAGCCGGCGGCGGTGGCGTGATGGTCATTAAGTTTGAGAACGAAGCTGACGTGGAAGCATTCATTGCCAACGATCCGTTCGTTACAAACGGCGTGCAGACATACCGCGTGACAGAGTTCAACGTATTTAAGCTGCAGGACTACGCAAAAGACTGGCAGTAAACAGAAAACCTCCCCGATGAAGGGGAGGTTTTTTTCATTATTCCGCAGCTTCTTCCGCTGTCTGCTGGAAGATCGTTACAGTGTATACGCAGTCGTACTGCTTGAGGATAGACTCTTTGTCTGTCTGGTTGCTCCATTCGTGGAATGGCTTTTCAGAGATGGTGGAGCTGTCGTCGCCGCTCTTGTAAGCGATGTAGTAGAGCATATGCTCCTTACCGTCGTTCAGGTCAAACTCTGTTTCGCCAACATCCATAATGCGGATCATAGACTGACCGTTTTCTACATCATAGTATGGTGTAGGGTAAGTCATGCGGCCGCCCGGCACGGTGATGGTCCAGGTGTAGTCCAGGCCGGAGCCGTTCACTGCGCTGACGTACAGGGCATTATCGTCTTCCTGAGAGATAATGTTGCGCACCTCAGACTCAGACTGCTGCACGCCCTTGTGGTAAGTTCTCAGGCGAATTGTTGCAACGGAATCTGCCGGCATGGCAAATCTTGCGGAAACATCTGTGATCGCGTTGGCCACAGCTGCTTCTTCCGCAGAGAATTCCGCAGTTGTCACTGTGGTATCACCGCTGCCGCAGCCTGTCAATGCGACCATTGCTGCTGCAAGCATGCAGGCAAAAATAACGCCAATTTTCTTTTTCATGTAGTTCTCCTCCGCAAATCAATATTCATAATATTTTACCAAATTCGACGGAAGAATACAACCCCGCACCGGAATTAAAAAGAAAAAGTGTAGATCACACCGGTTCTTCGTCGCTTAGAAGGGCGTCTGCCGTTGTATGAAAGACTCTGGCAAAAGCTTTCAGCTCCAGGTCGGTAACGAACCGCTGGCCACTTTCTATGCGCTGAATGGCGTTCTTGTCCAAATCAATGCCTTCCAGCTGGAGCATGGCGGCCAGTTTCTGTTGAGAAGTTTTTTCCGGCAGCGCCTTGCGGAGAGCGGCAATTTTTCTGCCGCAGATGTTCAGCGTGCCATCTGCATTTTTATTCTTATACAAAATACATCACTCTTTTTTTGACATTATGCAGAAAAACCCCCGAGGGCACGATACCTTCGGGGGTTCTATGTTCTGTATTATTTTGCAAAGTCAACAGCGCGGGATTCGCGAACCATGTTAACTTTGATCTGGCCTGGGTAAACAAGATCGCTCTCGATCTTCTTGCAGATCTCGCGTGCCAGCAGGACCATCTTATCATCGTCGATGACCTCTGGCTTAACCATAACGCGGATCTCACGGCCTGCCTGAATTGCGAAGCAGCCTGCTACGCCGTCAAAGGAAGAAGCGGTTTCTTCCAGCTTTTCAAGACGCTTGATGTAGTTTTCCAGATTCTCGCGGCGTGCACCTGGTCTTGCAGCGGAGATTGCGTCTGCTGCCTGTACCAGAATCGCCAGCACTGTTTTCGGCTCTACGTCGCCGTGGTGTGCTTCCATAGCGTGGAGGATTGCCTCCTGCTCCTTGTACTTGCGGGCAAAGTCTACGCCGATCTGTACGTGGGAGCCTTCCATCTCATGGTCAAGTGCCTTGCCGATATCGTGGAGAAGACCAGCGCGGCGTGCAGAGACAGGATCGATGCCCAGTTCGCTTGCCATGATGCCGCACAGGTGTGCAACTTCAATGGAGTGGTTCAGAACGTTCTGACCATAACTGGTGCGGTAGCGGAGACGACCGATCAGCTTAACGATTTCCGGATGGATGCCGTTGATGCCAACTTCGATCACAGCGCGTTCGCCTTCCTGCTTGATTGTAGTCTCAACCTCGCGGCGAGCCTTTTCAATCATTTCTTCAATGCGTGTTGGATGGATTCTGCCATCTGCTACCAGCTTTTCAAGAGCAACGCGTGCGATCTCTCTGCGCACAGGCTCAAAGCTGGAAATTGTGATGGCTTCCGGTGTGTCATCAATAATCAGGTCAACACCGGTCAGTGTTTCAATGGCACGGATGTTGCGGCCTTCGCGGCCGATAATGCGGCCCTTCATTTCGTCATTTGGCAGCTGTACAACAGAAATTGTAGCTTCCGATGCATGGTCTGCTGCGCAGCGCTGAATTGCCTGTGCAATGATCTCTCGTGCTGTATTGTCGGCTTCGTCCTGCATGTTCTGCTCGTGTTCCAGAATCATGGAAGCCTTTTCGTGAACCAGTTCGTTCTCCAGTTTCTCCAGCAGATAAGACTTTGCCTGTTCTGCTGTCAGGCCGGAAATGCTCTGCAGGGTATCCATCTGCTTCTGCTTTACGCCTTCGATCTCCTGCAGACGATCCTCTGCCTTCTGGATCTTGCCGTTGAGGGTCTCTTCCTTTTTCTCCAGGTTTTCAATCTTGCGGTCCAGAGTTTCTTCCTTCTGCACAATACGGTTTTCCTGGCGCTGAAGTTCCTTGCGGCGGTCGTTCAGCTCTTTCTCAGCTTCTTCACGAAGCTTCTGTACGTCTTCCTTGCCCTGCAGCACAGCTTCTTTTCTGGCAGCTTCCGCAGACTTGTTTGCTTCTTCAATAATGCGGTTTGCCTCCTGCTGTGCAGAGCCAATTGCGCTTTCGGTAGACTTCTTACGGAAGAGGATTCCGCTGAAGAAGCCGCCGATACCAAAACCAACGGCTGCAGCTGCGGCAACGATGATAAGGATAATGTGACCTACGTCCATCACGATACACCTCCTTTTCTCATGTTCAGTTGTGTGGAAATAAAATTATGTTAGTAGTCGTTCAGGAATAACTCAATTTTATTTGGGTCACTCGATGGAGTTTACAGACAAAACTCCATCCTTAATTATATGCTTTTATACCCTGTTCGTCAAGATGACAGGTCTACTTTTCTTAGTGGAAAATTTACATGGAAGGAGGGGAAATCTGCTTGACAGAGAATTGCTGCCCGTGATAGAATGAATATGTATATAGTATGGTGTAATGCGTTGAAGAGGAAGCAATGGCATCATCAGGCTGCAACAGAGAAGGATGGCCCCGGGCTGAAAGCCATCCCTGCAGCCGATGCCGGCGACACCGCCTCGGAGCAGTCTGCCAACCCCATGCGCTAAGGCAGACCGGCTGATCCCGTTATCGATTGTAAGGAGGGCGGCTTTTGCCGCTGAATCAGGGTGGAACCGCGAAGCTGATTTTGATATTTACAGCCTTGCCCCTTTTTCACGCGCTTTTCTGCGTGAATTGGGCGAGGCTTTTTCATTTTAATGAAGCATTGCGGTGCAGCACAACCGTTACATCCTAACCAATTACAGCGTTAACTACTTCATTGACATAAAGGAGAGAATACTATGGCAAACGTAAAGGTAACCCTCAAGGGTGACGTAAAAGAATTCGAAGCCGGCATTTCCATTGCAGATATTGCAAAGTCCATCGGCATGGGTCTGTACAAGGCAGCTTGTGCAGGTAAGCTCAACGGCAAGGTTGTTGACCTGCGTACAGCAGTAAACGAAGACTGCGAGCTGGAGATTCTGACATTTGACGATGCAGAAGGCAAGCAGGCATACTGGCACACAACCTCTCACGTAATGGCACAGGCTGTTAAGCGTCTGTTCCCAGAGAGCAAGCTGGCAATCGGCCCATCCATCGAGACAGGCTTCTACTATGACTTCGATCTGCCACGTCCACTGACTCCGGACGATATGCCAAAGATCGAGGCAGAAATCAAGAAGATCATCAAGGAAAACCTGCCGCTGGAAAGATTCGAACTTCCTGCAGATGAGGCAATCAAGCTGATGGAAGAGCAGGATCAGCCATACAAGATCGAGCTGATTCAGGAGCACGCAGGCAAGGGCGAGAACATCAGCTTCTACAAGCAGGGCGAGTTCACAGATCTCTGCGCTGGCCCACACCTGATGTCCACAGGCTGCCTGAAGGCTGTTAAGCTGACAAACGCAACAGCTGCATACTGGAGAGGCGACTCCAAGAATAAGGGTCTCCAGAGAATCTACGGTATTTCCTTCCCAAAGGCTGCTGACCTGGAAGCACACCTGGCACAGGTAGAAGAAGCAAAGAAGCGTGACCACAACCTGATTGGACGCCAGCTGGGCTACTTTACAACAGTTGATTACATCGGCCAGGGTCTGCCGATCATGCTGCCAAACGGCGCAAGAGTAATTCAGCAGCTGCAGCGCTTTGTAGAAGACGAAGAGCAGAGAAGAGGCTGGCTGCTGACAAAGACACCATTTATGGCAAAGAGCGACCTGTACAAGATCTCCGGTCACTGGGATCACTACCAGGATGGCATGTTCGTACTGGGCGATCCGGAAAAGGACGACGAAGTATTTGCACTCCGTCCAATGACCTGCCCATTCCAGTACCAGGCATACCTGAACAGACAGCGCTCCTACCGTGACCTCCCACTGCGCTACAACGAAACATCTACACTGTTCCGTAACGAGGCTTCCGGCGAAATGCACGGCCTCATCCGTGTTCGTCAGTTCACAATTTCCGAAGGTCACCTGATGTGCACACCGGATCAGCTGCAGGAAGAGTTTAAGAACTGCCTGGAGCTGGCAATCTTCATGCTGAAGACACTGGGCCTGTACGAGGACGTTTCCTACCGCTTCTCCCAGTGGGATCCGGACAACAGAGACAAGTACATTGGCACTGACGAGCAGTGGAACGAAGCACAGGGCGCAATGGAAGAGATCCTGAAGGCACTGGAGATCCCATATGTAATCGGTGTTGGCGAGGCTGCATTCTACGGTCCAAAGCTGGATATCCAGATCAAGAACGTACACGGCAAGGAAGACACCCTCATCACAATCCAGATCGACCAGATGCTGGCAGAGAAGTTCGGTATGGAATATGTGGATGCAGACGGCACAAAGAAGAACCCATACATCATCCACAGAACATCCATCGGCTGCTACGAGCGTACACTGGCTCTGCTGCTGGAGAAGTATGCAGGTGCACTGCCAATGTGGCTGATGCCTGAGCAGGTTCGCGTGCTCCCACTGAGCGACAGACTGATCCCAGAGTGCAAGAAGATCGAAGAGAAGCTGGCTGCTGCTGGCCTCCGTGTATCCACTGACGAGCGCAGTGAGAAGATCGGCTACAAGATCCGTGAAGCACAGCTGGAGAAGATCCCTTACATGCTGGTTGTTGGCGATAAGGAAGTTGAGCAGAACGCAGTTGCAGTACGCAGCCGCAAGGAAGGCGACATCGGCGTAATGGGCGTTGACGAGTTCCTGGCAAAGGCTGTTACTCAGGTTGCAACAAAGGCAATAGACTAATAAATTACCCTGACAGGTAAATACGTATAAATAAAAAGAACCCGGGAGAGGTATGCTTCCGGGTTTTCTTTATTTTATTGTCCTAATTAAAGCTAGAACACCTTTTGCAAGTTTAGGACCATATTTTTTTGCAGCTACTATAATAGGAACAAGAGCACCGGCTCCAACTGCTGCCATTTGAGCTTTTTCTTTGCAGTCAGGACAAAGTCCGGTTTTATTTTTAGGATCAACGATAGTTCTTCCGCATGTGCGACAAGTTTTCTTTTCTTTATTCTTGTTCTTCATCGGCTACATTCTCCATTGAAATGATATAAACGTTATTCTCTGGGGCTATATCAGCTTTTAATTCTTTTATGCATGATTCTAGAGCAGGCTTCATTTTATTTGAAAACTGATACCAACAATCCTTATTTGTTTTATTCTGAGGGAAATAACTCTGCATGAAGTCAACTGCAGATAATCCATTTTTAGTAATAGGTTCTGTGAGAAAATCATACATTACCTGATAATAGTATTGCAGAGCCTTTTTAGCTTTTTGTTTTTCATTCAGATATTCAAGTAATTGCATACGAACACCAATGTATTTTGTTGCAATCAGAATATCTTTTGTTAAGAAACCCATATATTCTTTTCGTTTATTTCGGTGAGGGAAACCTGTACACTTTGCGAGATAATCTTTGGTTGTATTCATATCCAAATAGATTGCGTTTAAGGCACTTAAAATTTTTTGATCTGCTTCATTAAGAATATCTATATAATTTTTGTTAGACTCTATGTCTTCGGCTTCGACAATCGAAGTTCTTGCATCAATAAATGGTTGTATGATATCACGATTTCTATCTTTTTCGAGTTGATATAGTTGAAATTCTTGAATATCTGACAATTTTTCAAATATCTGGCGCATTTGTAATTGGTTGCTAATGCTTCGAATTGTTTCAAGATTTCCTGATGTATTTAAAATTTTTTTCAAGGTAATGTCTTTTACTCTTACGTTATTTTCGTTTAAAATAACTGCTCTGAAATTTCCTTCTACCTGTTTTGAATCTCCGATTTTATAGATTCCTTTTTTTAACTTCGTTTTAATATCAACAGGGAGATTTTCAAAATCTGGCACAAGTGTAACATTTCCTTGTATCAATGTTTTAGCTTGATGAATAACATCATTTATAATTCCTAAATCAGCAACAGGAAAATCAGAAACAGGGGTCCAATTATCTGATTTCTTTAAATTTAGTGATAACTGATCAATATAAGAATCAAAGAAATTGCTCATTTCTTCAATTTTCAATCCAGTTCGATCTTTTTCTGTTAAAAAAATAGAAAGTGGTTTTCTGAAATTATCTTTTATGGGTTCAGCCTGATATATTTCATTCATTACAAAGAACCTCCTTGCTAGTACAGGTTCCTTCTACTTAAAATACGGGCACCGTACTCCGATGCACTGGTTATTGAACTGGGAGCGTGTGCAGGCAACGTCGCTGCCTTCCATCTGCACACCCAGGTGCTCGGCGGCAAAGGCGATTGCCGCGCTGATGGCAAGGTAACTGTCGCGCTTGCAGCACCGCGGGCCGTTCATGGAGCCGATGGCCTCCAGTGCTTTTGCAGTCATGCGGTTGGAGAGACCCCAGGCCTCGTTGGCCAGCGGAGTGGAACCTGTGGCGATAGACACAAACATACCGGTGCTGATGCCGGCACCGCAGGCGCCCCAGAATCCGCAGGCACCGCCCGGCACCTGTTTGCCGCGGCGCATCATTTCCTGCAGTGCCTTTGGCAGATCGATCTGGCCGCCGGCATTTTTGTAGGCAGTCAGCAGAGCAGAGCCTACCATTACATGGTGCTCCGGCCCATGCATATGGCAGAACGGCAGGGCCATCATCTTTTCAACAATCACAAACGGATTTGTGGAATTTTCCTGCAGACAAACTGCTAAAATCTGATCCATGCCTTTTGTATGGCAGTCATTGCAAACATAGTGGCCGTTGACGCACTGTGTTTTGCTTGGCTCCTGTTTGCCGCAGAGGGCGCAGGTCATTGCTTTATCTTCTGCCAGATATTCCAGCGGCGCTTTGCAGAGAATACATTCTTCGTTCATGGCGGTCTCCTTATTTTGTCAGTTTTTCCAGATAGTCTACGCTGTAGAAGTGGCTGCCGACAAGAGCGGCGCCGTCTTTAATGGCATCGATGATTTTATCGCTGAGGACGTAAGAGAACACGCCGGTTTTAATGCCCTGCGCGCCGGCCAGTTTTGGCAGCTCCGGTGTATACAGGCTCACTCTGGTGGTCAGATACTTGATCTTGTGGCTCTTGCAGAACTTAATGGAAGACTGGTAGTACTCCTGCAGATTGTCTGCCTGCTTGCCGTCAACAAGATGGTAGATAATTTCTACCGGCAGCTTCGCCTCACGCACCATGTCAACGTCCTTTTTCCGTTCCAGACGCAGCATAAAGCACTTATCCGGCAGGCGATAGTTGGTCATCAGCACCTTCAGGCGGCTCATGATGGCTGTCATGTCTTTTTCAGAAGGCTTGCCCACAGACAGCAGTACTTTCAGCTTCTTCTCGCGGAGCATTCTTGCGCATTTGCACAGCAATGTTTCAAAGGTCAGCGGACGGAAGCGGTTGTAGTACTTGCAGCGGAGGAACTGGTCATCAGAAAGCGCCGGCTGCGCGTCTGTTTCGTTGACCAGTGGTCTGCCGAGAATTTCATAGGTTTCTTTGTGCCAGCGGTTGACGCAGACAAGGGAGCGGTCGGAGGTGAGACGCAGGTCCACGTGGAGGTTTTTATAGCCGTGTTCCACAGAATAGTAGAAAGCTTCTGCAGAGTTGGTGTTCTTGTAGCGAACGTCGATGCCGCCAAGAGACTGGGCTGCCAGCACCTTTTTAAAAGGCAGATCTTCTGTGGCAGTGTTGCGGATGCGGCAGTGATTTTTTACAAAGTCCTTCATCGCATAATAAACGCCGTTGCGAATGGTGTTGTTCGGGCCAGTGGACTCCTCCATAGCCTTGACCAGAATATCCACAGCCTTTTTCGCGTTCATTTCGTTTGGCTTCAGGAAGCGCTCCGGATGACCGATCTTTCTTGCCCAGAAGGCCAGTTTCTGGTTCCAGATAACGCCGACGCTTGGAATGCCAAGCGCATAAGAGATAATGTTGGAGTGCATGCGGATGCCGATTACACCCTTAAAGCGGGAGATGTTCTGTGCAAGTTTTGCGCCGTTGATCGGTGCAGCCTGCTTGGAACCGCGATCCAGATAATTCAGCACTTCTTTTGCAAAAGCTTCGTCGTTGGCGTCGCCATTGGTAAAGATTTTCCAGCGGAGTTCGCGCTTGTCCAGTTCGTCTGCCACTTCTTTCCAGAACTTCAGCTGGAATTCTTTGGTCACTTCCGGATGGCCGTAGTCTTCGAAAATTTTTGGTCGAATAATACCCAGGCCAATGACCTTATCTTCTTTGCGGATGTTTACCCGCTTGAGCGCAGCGCGGTATGTCTTTTTGCACCAGACTGCCGGGTCATATACGGAAGAGATGCGGATATTTTTATTGGTAATGTAGTCCTTCTTCAGTGTTTCAATGTCATCGCGGACGCTGATGCCCTTTACACATGGCAGGTTGATGGCTTCTTTCAGTGCTTCGCTTCGCTCATCGCCTGGAATAAACTTTTCAACACCAACGGCACTGAGGAATACCGGAATGTTCAGCCGCTGGGCTTCTTTAATCAGCTCCGGAATATACAGCCAGAACTTCTCTGTTTCTGCCTTTAAAATACCGCCGGCAAACACCATTGCGTCTACATATTTTACCTGGGCAATATCACGGGAAGCGATGTTGTATCGGAAAATTTCGTGCTTGCCGCCGCGCAGCGCCTTGCGCAGCAGGTATTCGTCGTTGTCTGCCAGTACTTCGTCGCCAAGGTTCATGTTGGCTGTCTGCACCAGTAAGATTTTCAAATGCTTTCGTTCTTGTTTGCTCATATCTTATCGCCTCCATTTGCGTGTCGTTTATATATAAATATCAAGTTAAATTTTCTTCAGCCAGCAGACGTTCTCTACGTGGGCAGTGCGAGGGAAGAGGTCAACCGGGGTTACCTCCTGCGGCTGGTAGCCAACTTCGGTGAAGAGCTTCAGGTCGCGGGCAAGGGTTGCAGGATCGCAGGAAACGTACACGATGCGCTGCGGCGCCATCTCTGAAACAGTCTGGATCAGTGCCTGGTCACAGCCTTTTCGCGGTGGGTCCAGAATAACCACGTCCGGTTTAATGCCGCGCTTCTGCAGGGTAACGGCTGCTTCGGCAGCGTCGCCGCAGAGGAACTCTGCGTTGTGAATGTTGTTGAGTTTTGCATTTTCCCATGCGTTCTCAATGGCCTGCGGAATAATTTCCACGCCAATCAGCTGCTTTGCTTTGTGGGCCATGGTCAGGCCGATGGTACCGGTGCCGCAGTACAGGTCCAGGAGGACTTCGTCGCCCTTCAGGTCGGCGTATTCTGCCGCAAGGTTGTACAGGCGTTCTGCCTGATCGCGGTTTACCTGATAGAAAGATGCCGGTGCGATCTGGAAGCGCAGGCCGCAGAGGATATCGGTAATGGTATCGCTGCCCCATGCAGTGCGGAACTTGCGGCCGAGGATCACGTTGGTTTTCTCTCGGTTGGAGTTGATCACGATGCTCTTCAGGCCTTCCACCTGCTCGCGGAGGATGGCAATGAGACGGTCTTCCTTTGCAACGCCGTTGCCGTTGACCACTACGCAGACCATCAGTTCACCGGTGGCGCTGGCTTCTCTGATATACAGATGGCGCAGCTTGCCTTTGCCGGTTACTTCGTCGTAGATGCTCTCGTTTGTTTCGCTGAGCCACTGCTGGAATGCGTGGATCACGCTCTGGAAGCGGACAGGCTGCAGGGCGCAGTTATCGCAGGCCACAATGCGGTGGGTGCGGTTGGCATAGAAGCCAAGAATCGCCTCACCGTCTTTGTTCAGGCCGATCGGCAGCTGCGCTTTGTTGCGGTAGTGGTCTGTCTCTTCTGCGCCAACGATTGGATGCAGCGGCAGAGCATCGAAGCCGCCGATGCGTGTCAGCACATCATTCACGTGCTGGCGCTTGAACTCCAGTTCGCTTTCATAAGTAATGTGGCGGAACACACAGCCGCCGCACTGGGAGAACACAGGGCAGTCAGCCTCGATGCGGTGCGGGGATGGGTTGTGGATCTCCTCAATTTTGCCGATGCAGTAATTTTTGGAGGTCTTGATAATGCGGACGGTCAGGTCATCGCCCACAGCTGTATTTGGTGTGAATACCACCATGCCGTCGTGGCGGCCAACGCCGCTGCCTTCCGACGTAATGCCGGTGATTTCCAGTCTGATCAGATCATTCTTTTTCACGGGGACCTCCTTAAATGGAAACGTTGTTCTGTACGGTGCCGTTCATCCAGCTTCGTACGTTTTCTGCTGCAATGTTCATCAGTCTGCTTCTTGCATCTTCCGAAGCCCAGGCAACGTGTGGTGTGATGACGCAGTTCTTTGCGGTCAGCAATGGGTTGTCTGCCTTTGGCGGCTCGGTGGAGAGCACGTCCATACCTGCGCCGGCAATGCGGCCTTCGTTCAGGGCTCTTGCCAGTGCGTCTTCGTCAATAACAGGGCCGCGGGAAGAGTTGATGAGGATGGCGTTCTTTTTCATCAGCGCCAGTGTATCGTCGTTGATCAGGTGATGGCTCTGCGGTGTCAGCGGACAGTGCAGGGTAATAAAATCACTCTGGCGGAACAGTTCTTCCTGGCTCACAGCGGTGCAGCCTTCCGGCATTTCTCTTGGTGTGCGGGTGGAAACCAGCACGTTCATGTCCATTGCTGCAGCAATTTTTGCCACAGCGCGGCCAATGTTGCCAAAACCGATGATGCCCAGTGTTTTGCCGGAGAGCTCCATAAAGTCGCCTTTCCAGTAGCAGAAATCACGGCTGTTGACCCAGTCGCCTGCATGAACACTGTCGTTGTGCAGAGCGATGAGGTTGGCAAAGTGCAGGATCATAGCAAACACATATTGCGCCACAGATTTGGTACAGTAGGTCGGCACGTTGCACACAGGGATGTCCAGCTCTTTTGTCACGTCCAGGTCAATGACATTGACACCGGTGGAAAGGGTGCCCAGATACCGCAGGCCGGCAGCGTGGAGCTGACGGATGCAGTCGCCTGTCAGGACGGTTTTATTGGTGATAACCACCTCTGCGCCCATGGCACGGGAGAGGATCTCTTCCGGGCGGGTGTAGTCATAAACAGTGGTTTCGCCAAGGGCCTCAAATGGTTCCCAGGTCAGGTCACCCGGGTTGGTGGTGTAACCGTCGAGAATACAGATTTTCATAAAACAGCAGCTCCTTTCGCCGATGCATAATTCTTCTATTTTATTATATAGGGCAAGCCCTGTAAAGTAAAGTGAACATTAAGGAAACTTTCGAACAGACTGCTGTTTTTGTTCCATAAAAAAACAAACAAGGGCTCCCCTCAGCATAAAGCCAAGGGGAGCCCTTATTATGCCGCAATGATGCGGTAAAATTTTAAATTAGTCGAGGAACTCAACAGCGCCTGTCTCGATGTCGTACTTAGCGCCAACGATCTTGCACTTGCCCTCTTCCTCAAGGTGCTTAAGGATGTCGGACTTGCGGAGGTTCTCAATGCTGTTCTCGATGTTCAGGTTCTCAGCAACTGCTGCAACTTCGTCGCCTTCAGCTGTCTTCTTAGCTTCGTCAACGGATGGAGCAATTTCGTGAACGATGGACTCGATGTAGCCTTCAGCGTGGCCCTCTACAGCTGCACCAACAGCGCCGCAGTGGGAGTGACCGAGAACAACTACCAGTGGGGAACCCAGGTGGTCTGCTGCGTACTCAACGGAGCCAATTTCGTAATCGTCTACAACGTTACCAGCTGTACGGATAACGAAGAGTTCGCCCAGGGAGCTGTTGAACAGCAGTTCTGGTGGAACACGGGAGTCGGAGCATGTGATAACAACTGTGTGTGGGAACTGGCCGTTTGTTGCCAGGTCGTCACGGAGCTCAGAACCAACGTTCATTGTTGCTGTGCCCTTCAGGTAGTCAGCGTTACCAGCCTTCAGAGCTGCGATTGCCTCGTCAGCTGTTTCAGCCTTAACTGCTTCCTTCACTGTTGCTGCAGGTGCGCCGCCCTCAGAACCACAAGCTGTGAGACCAACTGCGCCAAGTGCCATTGTAGCGCACATTGCCAGCAGGATTAACTTCTTTTTCATTTCAATTTCCTCCTGTTGTTGAATAATTCTTCAATCATAATTTGACTTGCACTATATCTGAAAAACAGCATTGCAAAGCCTTGCACTGTCTTTCTGCAAAATAAACAAAATTCTTTCCGTTCCCTGTTCCAATTATACGCCGCTGCCGGCAGAAGGAATGTCGGGAACTGTCGTGAAGCTGAAAGAATTTTCTGTGCGGGTATTGTAACAAACCTGTAAAAGAAAGGTAAGTTGACGGTTAGACCCGAATTCAGTATAATCAATTCCATAGATAGTTGATGTACGAATTATGACTAAAATATGAAGAGAATATGAACAAGAACAAAGTGTAGGACAATACCAACAAATAATACCCCTTAAGTTGGTAGTTTTTACGAAACGGGAGTTTTTTGACCAGAAAAAGAGGGAGGTTACCAATGAAATATTCCTATACAATTGTCCGTTCTAAAAAGCGGAAGACCATGTCTATTTGTATAAAATCGGATCTTTCTGTCGAGGTTCGCATTCCGCAGAGAACGTCTCAGAAAGCAGCGGAACAGTTTGTGGAACGGAACCTGGGATGGATTGAAGAACACATGGAAAGGCAGAAGGCGCGCTTTGAAGCAGCCAGAACCATTACACCGGAAGAGGAGCAGCAGATGCGCCGGCAGGCGAAGGAATACCTGCCGGGCCGTATTGCGTATTATAGCGAGCTGATGGGCGTAACGCCGACAGGCTTCCGGGTAACAGGGGCGAAAACACGGTTTGGCAGCTGCAGCGGTAAGGACAGCCTGAACTTTTCTTTTCGTCTGATGGCATACCCGCCGGAAGCCATTGATTATGTTGTAGTGCATGAGCTGGCGCACATTCGCCACAAAGACCACAGCCCGGCTTTTTATAAGTTCATTGCGCAGTTTATGCCGGACTACAAAGTGCGCAATGCAATCCTGAAGGATCCGCAGTATCGAATTCTGTAAACAGGTGCGCAGTCCCGAAAAAATCCCTGTAGAAACAAATGTTCGAAAAACTATTGCAATCGAACAAAGTTTCTGCTAAAATAAAAATCAACGAAGCGAACGATTGTTCGAAATTGATTGGGGGATTTTATTATGCAAACCATTACAGGCGTACTGATGCTGGCAATGACAGCCGCATTCTTTTTTCACTACAAACCAAGAGCAGAAGTAAGCATCTGGCTGTGTGTTCTCTGCGCGGCAATGGCGGTCATCACACCGCTGGTGCCAATGAACACCTGGTTCCTGCAGATGATTGCCTACGGCACCAAGAGCGTGGCCATGCTGTGCTGCTACCTGCAGCTGAGCCGCGAGTGCCGTGAGCGCAGAGCCAACGCAGCCAGAGCAAGACGCGCAAAAGAGCAGAAGAAAATCCGCAATCTTCTGGATCTGGAGAAACGATTCCACAACGCAGCATAATGGGGAAAATAGTTGCGTTTGCGGTAAATGTGTGTTAAAATCATCATAACAAAGCGAAAGGAGTGGTGATTTTGTCATATTTTACAGCGGGTATCTTTATGGTGCTGGGCCTTCTCCTCATCGTAAAATTCGGCAGAGAGTGGAAGCCATGCTTTGCAGCAGGCGGTATGTTCATCATTCTGGGTGTATGGTGGCTTCTCAACACGTTGTATCCGGAGCATCCGATCATTGATGGTTGGGTCGGCTGGGTAGTAAAGATCGCTGCAGCAGTTGTGCTGGCCGGTCTGGTCGTTCTGTTTATGATTGAACGTAAGCGTGAAGTTGCCAAGTTCCGCGCGGAGATGGATGCGGAAGCAGCAAAGAAAGAAGAAACAATGTATAAGCGCTACGATGATTTCATCTATGATGATGACGTGAAAGTCAAAAAGCTGGACGACGATGACAGCGATGACGGCGATGGCGACGACGACTGAAATATAACAAAACAATAAAACGCAGGCGGTCAATCACGACAGCCTGCGTTTTTGCATAGAATAGGTTATGGCGCTTTGCGGAGCCCATTATAATAGATTGCCGGACTGACTGCATTGAGTCAGCCCGGCTTTTTTATGCATCTATTTCAAAAATCATATCCATGCGGACCATTTTGCCGGATGCACCAAGGTGGGTTGGGATGTATCCCACATAGCGGTACCCTTTCGCCGCATATTCGTCAATGATCGCTCTGTGCACTTCACATTTTGCGGAGCCGGGCGCAAAGTTATCCAGCTTTACGTCTACATATTCATATCGCTTCATTATCAAAACTCCTTTCCGTAACTGAAGAAGTCTGCGGTGCCGTTGAGTTTGACCATGGCCATGCCCTTGCGTTTGTCGCCAACCACCAGCAGTTCATCGCCCGGCGCAAGGCGGAAGATCTCCCGCGCTTTTTCCGGAATCAGCACGCGGTGTTCTTCGTCCAGCTTTACCACACCGAAAAGAAACTTCGTCTCTCCATCCTGTTCCCGCAGTATGTGCTCCGGCGTGTCGTTGACCAATGCATCCAGACTGACGTTGTAAAGGTCTGCCAGCGCTTTGCATTTCATCAGGTCCGGCAGGCTGTCGCCGTTTTCCCACTTTGCTACCGACTGCCGCGATACCCCGATTTTCTCGGCCAGACCTTCCATTGTCAGGCCGGCAGTCATGCGCAGGGCTTTCAGGTTTTCTCCAATCATTCCGCATTCTCCTTTTTAACTGTAAGCTTACGGGTTTATTATATCGCACTGTATGAGGCAAAACAATCAACTGTGGTTGTCAATTCATGTTAACTTTGGTTGCATAAAAAGATGAGGGAGGCGGTAAAAAACCTGCCTCCCTCGGGAAAGAAGATATATGAAAAAGTCGTCGTACGCTAAAATAAATTAATCTTCGGTGTATGCTTCCAGTTTAAACTCCATGGTTTTCTCGCTGCCGTTGCGGTCAACGGTGATAGTTACCATATCGCCCGGCTCCTTGGTCAGGAGCTGAGAGGTGATCGCATTGGCAGAATCCACATCCACGCCATCAATTCTGATGATAATGTCGCCCTGCTTCAGGCCGGCCTTCTTTGCAGAACTATTGGAAATGCTGTCTACATAGAAACCGGTGGACTGGAATCCATAGTAGTAGGCAGTCATGCTGTCTACATACTGGCCGGAAATACCAAGCACGGCACGGTTGGTTACATAACCGTTTTCACGGAGGTCATTGATGATCGGCAGTGCAGAATCGATTGGAATTGCAAAGCCGAGGCCTTCGTAACTGGTGTCAACAATCTTGGAAGAGTTGATGCCAACCACCTGACCGGCACTGTTGACCAGCGCACCGCCGGAGTTGCCCGGGTTGATGGCTGCGTCTGTCTGGATACAGGTCATCTTATACTCATCGCTGGTGGTGATGGTGCGGTCCAGAGCGGAAACGTAACCAAAGGTAACACTGGACTGGAACTCGGAGCCGCCCGGGTTGCCAACTGCCATCACGCGGTCGCCAACCAAAAGCTCACCGGAAGAACCAAAGTCTGCCGCATCCAGGTTGTCTGCGTCAACTTTCAGCAGGGCAAGGTCGGTGATGGTATCACTGCCCACCAGTGCTGCCGGGTAGGCATCGCCATTGGGCAGTGTTACACTGAGAGAGTTGGCACCATCTACAACGTGAGCGTTGGTGATGATGTAACCGTCAGAGGTAGCGATCACACCGGAGCCCTCGCCGGAAAGCTGCTCTGTAATGCCGCCGTCATAGCCGCCGAAGCTGTAGCCGTAGTAGGCGCCGTAAGAGGTGCCGCCTGTTTTGGAATAAGCCTGGATCAGCACAACGGATTTCAGTGCCTTCTGGGCAGATGCCTGCAGAGTGCCTTCCTCCGGTTCCTTAATGGAAAGGTTGGAGCCGCCGGTGATTTTGCCGGCGCTGTCGTCTGCCTGCTGTACCTGGACCGTATTGCTGCCGCCCAGGGCGCCTGTTCCTGCCAGTATACCGAAGACACCGCCAACAGAAATACCTGCTGCCGCAATGCCGGAAACGATGCAGGCAATGATAACAGCCTTGAGGCTGACACCATTCTTTTGCTTTTTCGGTGGTTTTCCGCCGCCGGAGCTGTAATTGCTTCCGTTCCAGCGGGCTTCCGGTGCATTCCACTGATTGTTGAAATTATTTTGATTCATACTATGTTCGTCACTCCTTAACGGCAATCACAGGATTACAAAATACAGAATTCTATCGTTTTTGTATTCTATCGTTCAAATGTGAACCTGATGTGAAGAACACCGTTATTATATCCGAAATTTTTGTAAAGTGTTTTCTTTTTTGGAAAAATACCTACCGTTTTTTGAAAAAAATTTCTAAAAAATCCCCAAATTCCGCCGTTTCTGTCGAATATTTTCGGACACTGCAGAATATTCCCATTTTCCTAGGAATACCATGGGATTACGTGATTTTACGTTAAAAAGCGTATGCTTACAGGCGGGCAACACCTGTTTTTACAGCGGCAGCTTTTACAGCTTCTGCCACAGCATTTGCAACGCCTTTATCCAGTGCTTTTGGAATGATGTTGTCCTCTGCCAGCTCTTCTGCCGGAATGTAGTCTGCGATGGCCATAGCGGCTGCCAGTTTCATCTCGCCGTTGATCTCCGAGGCGCGAACATCCAGGGCACCGCGAAACAGGCCAGGGAATACCAGCACATTATTGATCTGGTTCGGGAAGTCGGAGCGGCCTGTGCCAACAACTTTTGCGCCGGCTGCTTTTGCTTCATCCGGGAAGATCTCCGGTGTTGGGTTTGCCATGGCGAAGATAATGGCATCTTCTGCCATGGTTTCCACCATCTCTTTTTTCAGGCAGCCTGCAGCAGATACACCCAGGAAAAAGTCAGCGCCGCGGATGGCATCGGCCAGGGTGCCTGTTTCGCCGTCCGGGTTGGTGATCTCTGCCATAGCGGCCTGTGCCGGGTTCATGCCTTCTTTTCCTTTATAAAGGGCGCCGTGAATATCGCACATGATGACGTTCTTCAGGCCGGCCTCCAGCAGCAGGCGGGTGCAGGCAATACCGGCTGCACCGGCACCGTTGACAACAGCCTTGATTTCGCCAATGTCTTTCTTCACAAGGCGCAGCGCGTTCAGTGCTGCAGCCAGCACTACGATGGCAGTACCGTGCTGGTCATCGTGGAACACAGGAATGTCCAGCTCCTCTTTCAGGCGCTTCTCGATTTCAAAGCAGCGCGGTGCTGCGATGTCCTCCAGATTGATACCGCCAAAAGTCGGTGCGATCATCTTCACTGCCTGTACAATTTCTTCCACGTCCTTGGAAGCAAGGCAGATCGGGAATGCGTCAACGTCGCCGAATGCTTTGAACAGCACAGACTTGCCTTCCATTACCGGCATGCCTGCTTCCGGGCCGATATCGCCAAGGCCAAGCACCGCTGTGCCGTCTGTTACAACAGCAACAAGGTTCCACTTGCGGCAGTAGTCGTATACTTTGTTCACGTCTTTATTAATTTCCACACATGGCGCCGCAACGCCTGGTGTGTAAGCAGTGGTCAGGTCCTCTGCAGATTCCAGCGGACAGGTTGGCACAATTTCAATTTTGCCTCTCCATTCTTTATGCTTGTTCAGGGCTAATTCCTTAATATCCATAATGCAGTATGCTCCTTGCTGTTTGAATCAGATTTTCTTTCAGTATAGCACGCAAATTGCCATCTGAAAAGATTTCCGTCTTTGAGGGGTGAAAAAAATATGCTATACTAAAGGAAAAGAAAGGAGCGATTCTATGACCCGACTTTGCATTTTTGATCTGGACGGTACCATCTCCAATACACTCCGGTCCCTGCAGTATTTCTGCAGCGAAGCGCTGGCACAGTGCGGTTTTCCTGCCGTGGCAGACGAGGACACCGTTCGCCGCATGGTAGGCAGCGGCGCAAGAACGCTGATCAAACGGCTGATCACAGCTTCTCTTGGAGAAAACCACACAGAGGAGCAGTACGAGCTGCTTTTTAAAACGTACAGTGAGATGAACGCGGCCGACCCGATGAAACTGGTCACAGAATATGACGGCGTGCGCTCTCTGCTGACCACCCTGCAGGAACAGGGTATTCAGCTGGCAGTGCTTTCCAATAAAAATGACGCGCTGACAAAGCGTGTGGTTGCTGCCCTGTATCCGGAGATCAATTTTTCCGTAGTGCGCGGTCAGCGGGAAGGCTTCCCGAAAAAGCCGGCGCCGGACGGCGTGTGGGCGATTCTGGAAGAACTGAATGTGGAGCGGAAAGATGCCCTCTACATTGGTGACAGCGACGTGGATATGAACACCGGCCGCAATGCAGGCCTCCGCACCATCGGCGTTACCTGGGGATTCCGCACACAGGAAGAGCTCCTTGCCATTGGCTGTGACGGCCTGATTGATCATCCGGAGGAACTGTTGGAAATCATCAAACGGAGCAAATGAAAGAAGTTAAAAGTTTTGCCCGCTTTTTCAAATGCGGCAGTTTCCAAAGGCAGCGCCTTTGGTCGTTCTCCGCAGAGAACGAAACACCTGCTTGCATACAAAACGCAGGAAGGGTGAATCAAACATTCCAGTGGAATGTTTGAGAGGGGAACCCTCGTCGGGAGTTCCCTTGAATTACGCACACAAAACGGTTTCCGCCGGAGGTAATTACCATGCTTTTTATTACAATCGAAGACTTCTATGAAAAGGCGGCATCCTGTCGGCGATTGACACGGCAGGAAGAACTGGATTGCGCCGCGCAGAAGAATGCCGGTGACGAAACTGCCCGGCAGCGGCTGATCGAAAGTTATCTTCCGGTGGCTGCAGAACATATCAAGCGGGCAAAGCCGCATCTGCAGACGCTGGGCCTTGTTGTTTACTGCATGGAGGCATTGGAAAAAGCCGTGGACCGCTTCAATTTTGCCCAGGACAGCGAGCCGTTTGTGCATCATCTCAGCTGGGCGCTGCGCCAGGCAGTTGTAAGCTATATGGTACGGTAATTTATGGTTCTGCCGATTCCGGGCAGTTTGTGCCGCAGTCTCTCCGGGGGCTGCGGCTTATTTTTTGCCGCAGTGTTAAAAGGCGTATGCGGTTATACCTTTGAATAGCAATACAGGCGCCGTGGACTATGACCATCGGCACCGAAAAGAAAAGACTCCACAAAATCGGCAGCATCAGCGTCATCAGCGGCACACCGGACAGGCAGGCGGTGTGATACCACTCTCCCCGGCAGGTTTCTGCCAGAAAGGCGTCCAGATAGTCGGCTGTCAGCTGTTTGTTCAGCCGCGCTTTGGAAAAGCCATCTTTGCCGATGTGCTGCGGCACCTTATCTTTCCACAGATGGATCTTCAATGTTTCCCGATAAAAGCGGCCGTTCTGCTCCCAACCCTGCGGCGCAAACCTTCTGCGGCTGTAATGCAGTGATTTTCCCTTTAAGCGAATACAACAAAACAGCAGCGCAATGTGCAGCATTGTAAGAGCGGCGGTGCTGCTGCACAGCAGGAAGAGCAATCCGCCGGAGGAATGAACTCGAAAAACCATGGGCACGCCTCCACAAAGAATTTGTTTTCTTAGTATACCGGGAAGCGGCTGAAAAATCAGGGGGATTTTCTGACTATGGCCCAAAGAGAACGACTTGTTTCTGCAGCGCAGCTGTGATACTATGAAAATCATTAAATGATCAATGAAAGCGAGCGTTTGCATATGTATCGTTTTTCTATATTCCGGCTGCTGTGCCTGGCGCTGACGATCTGCCTTGTGGCGGCGGTCAGTGCACCGGCGGTTTTTGCGGCACAGGTGCCGGAGCTGCTTCTGCTTCCACAGACAGAGAAAGCGGAGCGGGGAAAGAGCTATCGAACAGATCTGCAGTTTCGCAGTGATTCAGAAACTGCCCTTTCTGCCTTTCGATTAAAAATTACATATGACCCATCTTACATGACGCTGACAGACGTTGAAAGGCCGGAAGGCACCGATGCGGCAGACTTTCGCAGTAATGCCGGTGAGGGAGAGGCGACTGCCGTGTTTGCTTCTGCGGAGCATCTCGTGTCCCTGGCAGACGGCCTGTGCTGTACGCTGGTATTTACAGTGAAGGAAGATGCGGCTGTTGGCAGCGCTGCAGTGACCGCTGTGCTGGATCAGCTGGTAGACAGTAACCTGCGCCCAATGGAAGAAACCATAACGGCGGCGGCTTCGGTACCAATGGCAAGGCTTCTTTCCGGCGAGGCGCTGCTTCGCTCACTGGTGCCGTCGTCAGGCAGTCTGACACCGTCCTTTTCGCCGGACATTACAGAATACACCCTGACAGTGCCCCATGACGTAAAACAGCTGACCTTTACGGCAGAAGCAGAAAGCGGCGCAGCCTATCGGGTCAATCGGAAAAATCTGGGTGCAGCCGGAACATCCACCACCTTTATTGTGAAGGTAACGGCGGAAAATAAGCAGGCCGTAACGGAGTATGTCATCACCGCCGCCCGGGCACCGGCGCCGGCAGGTACGACTCCGGAGGAAGAAAAAGAGGAAAAGCCGTTTACGCCGGGGACAGAAGCGGGTTTGACGGAACAAAAAGACAGTGACGGCATGGTCTTTTACGGCAACCGCACTATTTATTACGGCAACTCCCAGTATGCTGTGTTTGTACTTGGCATTGCAGCAGCCGGCATTTGTGTGCTGGTGGTGCTTTTGATTTGTGCAAAAAGGAAAAATAAGCGCAGATCAAAGGATGATTATAGGCCAAAACACTGAAACGAAAATTTTTTCAAAAAAAATTAAAAAAGTAGTTGACTTTATGTGAAACACCCTGTATAATAACAAATAGTTTCGCACGAAGCACTACTAAATATCGCGGAGTGGAGCAGTTCGGTAGCTCGTCGGGCTCATAACCCGAAGGTCGTAGGTTCAAATCCTGCCTCCGCAACCACACATAAGACACCCATCCGGGTGTCTTTTTTCGTTTACAGGCGCAATAACAGAAAAACCCCCGGCCAAGCCGGGGGTTTTTATTTTGCTCCTGCTTTTGCTTTAAATCGCTGTGCGTAACCGCAGCGGCGGCAGAGCTCTTCCACTGCTTTGCGGCAGCGGAAGCCCTCTGCAATGGCTGCTGCTCGCGGTGCGGCCAGAATATCAGACAGCTCCTGCTGAAAAACATTGCCCAGTGCGATCACACCGTCGCTGTCCAGACAGCATGGCACTACGGTACCATCGCAGAGAATGCCGAAGTGATCGCCCAGGCCGTAGCAGAATACCTGCTCGCCGTAATCAGGGGCGTTCAGGTCAGGCCAATCAAAGCGGTCGCCCCACTCCAGAAACAGCTTTTCCCGAATGCGGTAGCCTCTTGTGTTCTCTGCCCAGGGGCCTTCCAGCTTTTCCTTTAAAATAGCGAACGTGGAGTCATTCCGGCCTTCGTCGCAGCCGTTGTTCCACAGGCGGAGACAGACGATGGTGCCGTCCCGGTTGAACTTTTCGGCGTACTCTGCAATTTTCTCCACATAGCGCCGGTGATCCTCTGGCTGGTCTTCTTCAAAGCTGTGGAGCGAAATGTTGATTTTATGGAGGCCTTTGCCCAGCAGGGCGTCGCCGCGGGAATCCAGCAGTGTACCGTTGGTGGTGAGCATGGGGCGGAAGCCTGCCTCACGGGCCATTTCGATGAATCGAGGGAGAAGGGGATGGACCAGCGGCTCGCCCATCAGGTGATGATAAAGATACTGTGTTTTGCCTGCCAGCTGCTCCAGCAGATGTGCATATTCCGCTTCTGTCATCTGCCGCGGTGCACGGCAATGGCCGTGACAGAACGAGCAGTCCATATTACAGATGTTGGTGATCTCTATATAAACACGAGAATACATACCCGCGCCTCCCTGCCTGATTTTTCTTCCATTATACTAAACACCGCCTGTTTTTACAACGCCCGCAAATTACCTCTGCGGGGTTTTCTTTTTTCAAACGGTATGTTACGATGAAGAAAAGGAGGGGTGATTATGGGATTCTTCAAAAAGAAACAAAAGGCGCCGCCGGTTCCATCGCAGGAGCATATCAATGAAGCGCTGCAAAAAGCACAGGAGCGGATCGCTGCGGCAAAATTCTGCCCGCGCTGCAGCGTGAGCTTTGCAGGTTACGCATCGCAGGAATTTAACGGCACGGAATATTGTTATCTTTGCGCGGCAGAGTACAATTACCGCTTTGACTTAAAGGACGGACAGCTGATTGAAAAGAAAACAGGCCAGCCATTGCTCAAAGAAGTAACCATCTGCAAACGGCCCCTGTCCTCCTGCTGCGGCGAAACAGCACCAACGGATTTTATCTTCTGGTGCTTCCCGGATCGGATTGAAATTCAGTGGGGCGTTGGCTGGCGGGGCGGTTATTCTCATGCAGACGGCGCAGGCGGTACGGAAACGCTGCCCGGTGACTTTTTCCGGAACAATACCATGGATGACCTGATCGCTCTTCTGGAGACAAAACCGTGGGCGGAGGATTTCCTCACCTGGTTCGATTTGCGGAACAACGAGAAACTCAACGCCATGTTTGCTGATCCACTCCCTGACAATCTCCGCAGCGAGCGAAACAGCTTTATAGAAACACTGCTCCTGCAAATCATACCGGACAGAAAATCGGTCACCTTGTATCTGGTGGACAGAGGCGACCCAAGCCGTTATCACGAAACGATCGCTCTGCAGAAATATGAGGGCGCATGGTCACTGGTCGAAGACTATCTGACACCGGAGTTTGATTATCAGAACACAGCGCTTCTGCCGGAGGTAACCGACAACAATGTAAAAGAATGGCTGACAGGATTTATTACCGCCCACCCGGAAGAGATTCTGCTGCAGCATGCTTGCCCAGCCAGCGGGCTTTATCACGGCGAACGTTATACAGGCAGATAAACTGTCGGAAAATGCCCCTGCATTGACACCGTGACTTTTTTTATAGTATATTGAAAACAGAACGAAACGAAAGGGATGGAAATTATGGAATTACTGGACATCATGAAACAGCGCCGCAGCGTGCGCCAATATACAGGAGAGGCAATTCCGGAGGAGAAGATCGAGCTGGTGCTGCAGGCAGGCCTGTACTCTGCTTCCGGCCGCAGCCGCCGCCCATGGGAGATGATCGTGGTGCGCGATAAGGAGATGCTGAACAAGCTGGCAGCATTCCGCGAGCACGGTTCCGGTATGCTCAGCGGCGCGGACTGCGCGATTGTTGTAATTGCTGACCCGGCAAAGACAGATGTATGGGCAGAGGACTGCTCCATTGTGATGGCGAATATGCACCTGATGGCTGATCACCTTGGCCTTGGCAGCTGCTGGATCCAGGGTCGTCTCCGTGAATCTCCGGACGGCCGCCCGACAAAGGATTATCTCCGCGACCTGCTGGGCTACCCGGAAACTTATGAACTGGAAGCCATCCTCTCTATGGGCATTGCAGCGTCTCACCCGGCACCATATGCGCTGGAAGACCTGCCGCTGAATCAGATCCACAGAGAGAAATTTTCCCGCTAAGGAGGCAGAACCATGGAACGCGATGAATATTTACAGAACGCCAGATTTCCGGACGGCGACAACGGCAAAGAAGTGCTGGACGGCATGCGGGAATCTCACACAGCAGTGACCGGCTGGACACTGGACCTGCTGCAGCCTGCTGCTGACGATACCATCCTGGATATTGGCTGCGGCGGCGGCCGTGCATTAAAGCGTCTGTCTCCGCTGGTACCAAACGGCAAACTGTTTGGTGTGGACTACTCCGAAACAGCCGTAGAGTGCACCAGAGAAGAAAACAGCGCAGACGTGGAAAGCGGCAAGCTGACCGTTGTTCACGGCAGCGTGTCCGATCTGCCGTTTGCAGACGATACTTTTGACAAAATCTTTTCCATCGAAAGCTACTACTTCTGGCCGGATCTGGCAAACGATCTGAAGGAGATCCGCCGTGTGCTGAAGCCGGGCGGCAAGGTGTTTATTGCAGCAGATATTCACCACAGAGAGAACCTGCCGGAGAAGGTGGAGTACTATGTGCGAACCCTGAATATGACCAACCTGACCTTCCAGCAGTTCCATGATGCGCTGACCGAGGCCGGCTTTGTGAACGTGACCGTTCACGGCAAAGACGGCGAAGAATGGATGTGCGGCGAAGGCACCAAATAATACGGAAAAAGACCGGGCACCCCGGTCTTTTTTTACTGCAGATTTTCTCCGATGCCGGCCGGTATTTTTTCATAAACGGGGAGAGAGCGGCATAAGGATAGTATGGGCAGCAGAGACAGCAGAAAATGGAAGACTTTACCATATTTTTCCGGATCCTGAGAAAATATATGATTTTTGACAACTTTTTGAGATGATTCTTTTAACGAAATTCTTCCAAACATTACAGGGGTTGTTTGGAGGCCTTTCCAAAGCTCTCTGCGATTTGACGAAAAATGGACTAAATTTATCCGAATCTCTCAGCATTTTGCCTTTAAAGTGTGACTTTATGGAAATATACCCCTGGGACAAGCCCATATTTTTTTCTGAAAATCTTGACATAATACATTTTTTTTTATAAAATTATGGTAACTATTATATCTTTATAATGGTTGCAGTGTAGAAATACGCTGTAATAATGACGTTGATTTGCCTGTTGGTTCAAACAATGGAAGAAAGGAGGTCAAGACAGGGCTTTTTCAAATCAACAAAAATGTAAATTGAAAACAGCATACATGACCAACATTGGTAAACCAACGAAAAGTTTGTTTAACATTAAACAACGAAATTAGGGGGTTTAAAAATGGGTATTGATATTAAAAGACTTCCTGCGCCAATTAAAGCTTTCTTTAATGGTATTGCACAGGTAGTATTTATCGAAAACGTTATCTCCGGCATGTTCTTCTATGTATCCTTCTGGATCGCAGGCCTCGAGATGGCAAACTGGGACTTCGCAAGCTGGGATGCTTGGAAGTATGTAGTAGCTGTAACAATTGGTGTTAACCTTTCCAACCTGACCGCATACCTGATGGGTTGCGACAAGAACGCAATCAAGTCTGGTCTGTACGGTTTTGCTCCAAACCTGTTCTCCATCGGTTGTGCAACATTCACAGGTCACGCACCTGGCGCAATCTGGACATACTGGATCGCTCTGGGCGTAGGTTCCGTTCTGATCGTTCCACTCCAGATCTTCATCAACAAGTTTGCTAACCACTTTGGTCTTCCAGGTTTCACACTGCCATTCATCATGATGACTTGGTTCTTCATCCTCATCTCCTTCTCCACAGGCCTGCTCGACTACGGCCGTGAAGGCGTTCTGGCTACATCCGCAACACCATCCACATGGATGTTCGACGGCGGCTTCGACTGGAACTCCTGGGATTGGCAGGATTGGATGCTGGTATTCACAAACAGCTTCGAAGAAATTTGGGTTATGGATGGTTGGATTGGTTCCTTCATCTGTATTGCTGGTTACCTCTGGTACAACTGGCAGTTCGGCCTCAAGGCATGCTTCGCATCCGCATTCATCGTTGGCATGGGCTTCATCTTCGGCGCAGACATGGGCATGATGAACTACGCTCTGTACGGTTACTCCGCACTGCTGACAATCGGTGCTCTTGACACATTTGGTAAGAGCAAGCTCAACGGTGGCCGTTACTGGTTCCTGTTCTTCCTCGGCCTGGTAGTAACTTGCATGCTCAACTATGCAATCACTCCAGTACTCAGCACATTTGGTCTGCCAAACATGACACTGGCATTCGTTCTCACAGGTTGGTTCATCCTGATCGTAGAGCGTTTCATGATCGAGTGCTCCGAGAAGAGAAAAGCTGGCGAAATCAAATAAGATTCGCGTAGATTCTTTTTCTACAAAAAATTAAAGTTCAGTGCTTAAAGCCAGTTTTGCTTTAAGATTCGACTACACTGAACTTAACTAGCTACTAACTACATAAGACGCCCCGGCGAATGGTCCGCAGCAGTTTTTGCGGACAATGATCGCCGGGGCGTCTCCCTTTTTATTTATACTTTTTTCTTTAAATCAACACTTCCCCTTATTCGTGTCGTACGGCTTCTCAATGAAAACAACACTTTCCTCTTTCGTGTCGTTCTGTTCTGCCTGTTCAGCCGGGTATAATAAAGACATCATCACGAGGAGGTATTACACCATGAATACAGATAAACTTTATGCAGAATCCCTTGCAAATGAATATGCACCCAAAGACAGCTCCAAAATCAAAGAGCTGCGCAGGCTGGACCGCCAGGCAAAAATGCCGGCCAACATCTTTGCCTACACCTTCGGTATCTCGGCCGCTTTGGTGGCGGGTCTTGGTATGTCTCTTGCCATGCAGGTTATCGGCGGCGGAGTCGCTCTTACTGGCCTTGGAATCGGTCTCGGGTGCATTGGCTTTGGAGCTGTGGCTGTTAACTATCCGATCTACAGAAAGCTTCTGGCAAAAAGCAAAGCGAAATATGCATTTGAAATTGTAGAACTGGCACGGAAGGTTACAAATCAATAATCCGTTCAATTTTAGAAGGGAGGCGGTTTTCTGAATAAATCGGAAAGCAAGTATTTTAATACAGCCAAAAAAATGGATCAGGCTCTGATAGAACTGCTGGAAAAGAAAGATTTTGCTTACATCACTGTCAAGGAGATCTGCCAGAAGGCCGGTGTGAACCGCTCCACCTTTTATTTGCACTACGAAACTATGGCAGATTTGCTGGAAGAAACCATGCGGTATCTGATCGACGATTTCCTTTCTTATTTTCCGGTAGATACACAGAATATCACAGAGAACTTCCAGAACTGTGCACTGGAAGAACTGAATTTTATCACCGGTGAATATATGGATCCGTATCTAAATTATATCCGGGAAAAGCACAGAGTTTTTAAAGTAGCACTGCATAATGCTGTTCACCTGGGATATGATGAAATTTATGGGCGGATGTACCGTCACATTTTTGAGCCAATCCTGATCCGTTTTGGATTTCCTGAGGAGGAACGGAAATATATAATGCCATTTTACCTAAATGGTATCCATGCCATTATTATGGAATGGGTCAAAGAAGATTGCAAAGCGTCCCAGGAAACTGTTCGCAGTGTCATTACTAAATGTGTTATGGGAAATCACCCTATGAAATAACATAAAAAAAGAGACCGCCTGTACACAGACAGACGGTCTCTTTTTATCTGGCACCCCCTGCGAGAATCGAACTCACAACTAGCCCTTAGGAGGGGCTTATTATATCCATTGAACTAAGGGGGCATAACAGTATTATCTTACAATACTGCACTATAATTTGTCAACAAAAAAGCAGACCCAAAGGTCTGCTCCAATGTGTTTAGTGATTATTAAAGAAGTTGTCCCAGTCTACGGAGTTCAGCTTCTTCTCATCATCCTTGCTCAGCGGATTTTTATCAGCTGGTGCAGATGCTTTTTTCTTTGCAAATGGGTCTGTCTTCATGCCGCCAGAGCCCTTTGTCTCTTTTTCAAACTCTGCAAAGAAGTCGTTGACCTTCTGTGTGTGGGTCTTTTCCTGCGGCAGAGTTGCCTTTGGTGGTTCCGGCTTTTCCGGCTCTTCCTTGCGGTGGTCGGTAAAGTCCAGCTGAACCGGACCGTTCAGGTTGAAGTCTTCTTTTGCAGCTTCTTCTGCCTGTTTTGCAGCCAGCTTTCTCTTCAGCTTTGCCTTGTAAATAAACTGAGAGTAAATGAAGAAGGTTACGCCGATGCCGCCCAGTGCAAAAGCAATGATGGCGATGATCAGCAGCTTGGACATACCGCCGTCAGAAGCAGTGTTGCCCTTCCAGCTGTCAGTTGTTTCTTCCACGGCGGAGGAAACTTCCTCTACCGGTTCCGGATCTGCCTGACCGTTCGGATTTTCCAGATGGATCAGTTCATCCCAGTTTTCATCTGCCAGATTATACTGTTCCATTGTGGCAGGATCCTGTGCTGTTTCTGCTGCAGATACGCATGGTGCCAGCGCTGTGCAGGCCATTACAGCAGACATTGCGCAGGCAGCCAGGATCGCTGCTAATTTCTTATGCTTTCTCATGGTTATCTTGTCCCCAATATATCATAGTTTTCACATAATTCGTCATTTTTATGCTCGTTTATCCATTTTAGCATAAACCCTGCGAAATACGCAACTGCTTAATTGTAAACAATTTGCAGTTTCCCTGCAAAAACTATGGGAACAATGCCTAATCTTCAGCGCGTTTTGCGCTGCGTTTGCGGCGGATCACAGACCAGCCGATGACGTAAGCGGCAAACAGGCCAAAGCCAACGGCGCTTACAGCAATGCCGGCAGTGAGGCCTGGTGTGTGGTAGTTGAAGCGGATGGTGTTTTCGCCTTCCGATACAACTACCGCCATGAAGCCTACGTTTACCTTGTAAATCTCTGCAGGCTGGCCGTTGACTTCTGCGCTCCAGCCATCCTCATACGGCACGCTGAAGAACACGATGCGTTCTCTGTCTGCGGTGAATTCCGCTGTGAAGCCGGTGTTGTCATAAGCGAAGGAGTCACCGGCCATGGATTTGCGGTCTTCGCAGTCCTGATAGTATTCCTCTCTGGT
>JAZUBL010000008.1:0-30343 GCA_045638545.1 Acutalibacteraceae bacterium
TGGCCACAGCTTTACAACAAAGGCATCTGAGACTCTCGCAACTGCACCAGACTGCGATAATCCAGCAAGTTATTATGTACAGTGTGACAACTGTGACGCAGTAAGCGAAGATAAGACAGTTTCCGTTGGTGAACCACTTAACCATAGCTATGAGCTGAAAAAGCCTGGTAAGCTTAAATCTAAAGCAGATTGTGAAAATCCTGATATTTACTGGGTAGTATGTGATAGAAAAGATTGTGGCGAAATCAGCGATACGGTAACTGTTGAAGACGGTGAGGCACTGGGTCACGCACATACTGAAGATTCCGGTGTAGAGGTAACTCCTGCAACATGTGAAACTCCTGCACTTCATAAGGCTAAGTGTGAGAGATGTGATGATGTAAGCGATACAGAAACAGTGGAATCTGGTGCCCCATTGAACCACGCCATGAAGCGTGTTGTAACAGCACCAACCTGTACCGCAAAGGGTTATACAAGCTATGTTTGTCAATATGAGTGCGGATATAGCTTTATTGAAGAAGGAAGCTATAAAGGCGAAATTCCGCATAGCTTTACAACAAAGGCATCTACAGAGAAGGCAACAGACGCAACCTGTACAGCTCAGGCAACCTACTATGCACAGTGTGACAACTGTACAGCAGTAAGTGAGGACATGACTGTTGCAGTTGGCGAACTCCTCGACCACAGCTTTACAACAAAACCTTCCTCAGAGGTAAAGGATGAAGCTACCTGCACAACAGCGGCTGTTCATTATGTACAGTGCGACAACTGTGATGCAGTAAGTGAAGATAAGACAGTAGCAGTAGGCAAAGAAAACGGCCACAGCTATACAACAAAGGCATCTGAGACTCTTGCAACTGCAGCAGACTGTGAAAATGCAGCAACTTACTATGTACAGTGTGACAACTGTGACGCAGTAAGCGATGAAAAAACAGTAGCAGTAGGCAAAGAAAACGGCCACAGCTATACAACAAAGGCATCTGAGACTCTTGCAGCTGCAGCAGACTGTGAAAATGCAGCAACTTACTATGTACAGTGCGACAACTGTGACAAGGTAAGTGATGAAAAGACAGTGGCGGTTGGTGAGGCAAACGGCCACAGCTATACAACAAAGGCATCTGAGGCTCTCGCAACTGCAGCAGATTGCGACAATCCAGCAACCTACTATGTACAGTGTGACAACTGTGACGCAGTAAGCGAAGAGAAGACAGTAGCAGTAGGCGAAAAGAACGGCCACAGCTACACAACAAAGGCATCTGAGACTCTTGCAACTGCAGCAGACTGTGAAAACGCAGCAACTTACTATGTACAGTGCGACAACTGTGATGCAGTAAGTGATACTGTAACAGTAGCAGTAGGCGAAAAGAATGACCACAGCTACACAACAAAGGTATCTGAGACTCTTGCAACTGCAGCAGATTGTGAAAATGCAGCAACTTACTATGTACAGTGTGACAACTGTGATGCAGTAAGTGATACTGTAACAGTAGCAGTAGGCGAAGCAAATGGCCACAGCTACAAAACAAAGGCATCTGACGAGGTAAAAACACCAGCAGATTGTATTAATAATGCAATCCATTACGTACAGTGCGACAACTGTGATGCAGTGAACAAGGAACTGACAGTTGAAGTAGCAGAATCCGCACTGGGTCATAATTGGAAAGAAACTGTAATTGAAGAGCCTACATGTCAGCAGGCTGGCGTGACATACAGATATTGTCAAGTTTGCAGAACAAACGAAACAATTTATCCGGAAGTTGATCATAACATGGTAGCTGCCGAAACTAAGGAAGCTACCTGTACAGAACCAGGTCTCAAATCCGGTCTTGTATGTTCTTATGGCTGCGGAAAGACACAGGAATCTGAAGTTATTGAACCTCTGGGTCATGATTACTCTGACCTGACAAAGGTGTCTGATCAGATTCATACCCCTGCAACCTGCACAGAGCCGGCAACCTATTATCTGATCTGTACTCGCTGTCCTGAAATCAGCAAAGATAAGTATGCAGCAGACGGCGAGCCAAATGATCACAGCTACGAGCAGAAGCTGGCATCCGGCGAACTGGTAAGCAAAGCAACCTGCACAGATCCTGCAGTATACAAGGTGAAGTGTGATAACTGTGACGTGACCCATGAAACAGAAACAGTAAAGGTTGGCGAAGCAAAGGGCCACAGCTACGAGCAGAAGCTGGCATCCAGCGAACTGGTAAGCGAAGCAACCTGCACAGATCCTGCAGTATATAAGGTGAAGTGCGATAACTGTGACGTGATTCACGAAACAGAAACAGTAGAGGTTGGTAAAGCAAACGACCACGCATTCAATGAAAAGGCATCTGCAGAGGAAGCAACACCAGCAACCTGTACAGAGGCAGCAACTCATTATGTACAGTGTGACAACTGTGATGAAATCGACAGAACAAAGACTGTATCTTACGGCGATCCAATTCCTCACAGCTACAACGAGAAGAAATCCGATCAGCTGGCTGCAGCAGCAACCTGCACAGAACCAGCAAAGTACTTTGTACAGTGCGATAATTGTACAGCGGTAAGTGAAGAGAAGACAGTAGCAGTTGGTGAAGCAAACGACCACGCATTTAATGAGAAGGCATCTGCAGAGAAAGCAACAGCAGCAACCTGTACAGAAGCAGCAACTTATTATGTACAATGCGACAACTGTGATGAAATCGACAGAACAAAGACAGTAGCAGTTGGTGATTCTAAGGGTCACAGCTTTACATCTAAAGATTCCGGCGAAGAAGCAACAGCAGCAACCTGTACAGAAGCAGCAACTCATTATGTACAGTGCGACAACTGTGATGAAATCGACAGAACAAAGACAGTAGCAGTTGGTGATTCTAAGGGTCACTCCTTCAAGATGGTTGTAACAGCTCCAACCTGTACAGAGAAGGGATACACAACAACAAGTTGTGCAAACTGTGATTATGAGAGAATTGACAACTATAAGGATGAAAAGGGTCATTCTTACAAGAAGGTTGTAACAGAACCAACCTGTACAGAAGGTGGTTACACAACATACACTTGCGTAAATGGCTGTAACAATACTTATCAGGATGATGAAACTGAACCAGCAGGTCACAGCTATGTGAAGGAACTCCGCGGCACATTAAAGAGTGAAGCTGATTGTACAAATGCAGCAGTTTACTATGTAAAGTGCGATAAGTGTAACGTAGACAGCGAAGAGAAGACCGTGACAGTTGGCAAGGCAAACGGTCATAGCTACAACGAAAAGAAATCTGATCAACTGGCAGCAGAAGCAACCTGTACAGAAGCAGCGAAGTATTATGTGCAGTGCGATAACTGCGATGCAGTTCATAACACAAAGACTGTAGCAGTTGGTGAAGAAAAAGGTCATGCATTCGACAAGAAGGCATCAAAAGAAGTTGCAGTAGCAGCAACATGTACTGAAAATGCTGTTCATTACGTACAGTGCGACAACTGTGATGTGGTGAACAAAGAACTGACAGTTGAAGTAGCAGGCAGTGCAATGGGCCACAGCTATACAAAGGAAACTCCTTCTGCTGAAATGGCAAGCGCAGCAACCTGCGACACAGCAGCAACCTATTATGTACAGTGTGACGCTTGTGATTATGTAAACGAGGAGCTGACTGTAGCAGTTGGTTCTCCAGCAAAACACGTTTACGAGACATCTATCACAGCACCAACCTGTACCGAAAAGGGCTATACAACCTATGATTGTAAGAATTGTGATTACGCATATGACGATGACTATGTTGATGCATTAAATCATAACTATGCACACAATGTTGTTGAGCCAACCTGTACTGAGGATGGCTACACAGCACACCTGTGCAGAAGATGTTTCCACGCTTATACAGATGCACCTGTAGAAGCATTGGGTCATGCAGAAGTGATTGATGAAGCAGTAGAAGCAACCTGCACAGATTCCGGTCTGACAGAAGGCAAGCACTGCTCCAGATGCAAAACAATCTTGGTACCGCAGGAAGTTGTAGAAGAACTTGGTCATGCAGAAGTGATTGATGAAGCAGTAGAAGCAACCTGCACAGATTCCGGTCTGACAGAAGGCAAGCATTGCTCCAGATGCGAAACAATCCTGGTACCACAGGAAGTTGTAGAAGAACTAGGTCACGACGAAGTGATTGACGAAGCTGTTGAACCAACATGTACAGCAGTTGGTTACACAGAAGGCTCTCACTGCTCCAGATGTGATGAAGTGTTCGTTGCACAGGAAGAAGTTCCAATGATTGACCATACATGGAACAAGGGTCTCCTGACAACAACTCCAACCTGTACAGAAGACGGTGTGAGAAAGTTCACATGTACAATGTGCAGAAAGGCAACAAAGGAAGAGCCGGAACCAAAGCTGGATCATGACCTGGAACAGCACCCGGCACAGCATGCAACAAACTACAGCATTGGCTGGAATGCATACGAAACCTGCACACGCTGCGAATACACTTCTTATGAAGAAATTGCAGCTTACGGCGAACCATCTATCGATAATTACGAGGATCTCCTGAAGAACCTGCAGCTCCTTGAGCAGCTGGCAGTAGCTTACACAAAGGAAAATCCTGGCAAGGATCCAATGAAGATCCTCATCAAGTACGTACGTACTGGCGTAGACCGCTACAACTCCGGTTCCTGGAATATTATGGCGGGCTATGAAGACACAGACTTCAGAGACTATGTACTCAAGTTTGAAGAAGAGCACAACAAGAAGGTAACAACCGATGAAGAAATGATTCACGTTACTGGCTTGAAGAACATTCACAACATGACACTGCCAAACGGTGACTTTACAGATATCGGTCATATGTTTGGTACAATGGATATTTCCTATCACAACAAGGGCAGCGTAAACCACGCTGACGTTGCTGGTTGGGCAGGCGACCTGGTTGACCTGCTGACACTGGCAGACTATCATGGTGTTTCCGGCTCTATGGATGAAATGATCAAAGAGATCGGCACCAAGTATTTCCTGAATGACTACGTTGAGCCAAGCTCCTTCAGCCATACTGACTTCCTGGGCGACCTGGACGGTTATTATGTGATCAATGAGCTGGAAAACAGGGAATACAGCAACGGCATCCTCTGCAGCATCTTTGAAGCATACTTCACAGAAAGCCTGACAGAAGAATCCCGTGCAGAGTACTTCCTGCAGAACAGACTGGGCGGTGCTTCCAGCAGAAACGCAATTCGCGAAGCAGTATTCAATGAGTACACAGCGAATAAGGTTGTTGCAACACTGGAAGGCACAAGAGAATTCAAGGCCAGCGACGTATCTGACATGAGAAAGGCAAGCTGCTATGCATTTGCAGATTACCTCTGCAAGCTGGCAGGTGACTGGACAGAGGTTAACGGCAACAATTACTACACCGACTTCTATCTGGAGTCCACTACACTGGCTCCTGGCATTACACAGGAAATCCACAAGGCAAACACAGCAGACGGCAAGCAGGTTGTTTACTACACTGCAACAGCTGACATTAACAGCCCATACGTAAACGTATACGCAAACTACGCTGACAATAACCCAGCTGCAGGCTGGAAGATGCAGCGTGTACGCGATCAGGCAAATGCTGCGCAGGCAAACCATGGTGACCCTGCTAGCCCGAACTACATTCCAAACTACAACGTTATCGCAAGCATCAACGGCGCTGGCTATAACATGTCTACCGGCGAACCTGGTGGTCTGCTGGTAATGGGCGGCGTAGAATATCATGCACCAAACGGTGATGGCTTCTTCGGTATTCTGAAGGACGGCCGTGCATATATCGGCACTACAAAAGAATACTACGCAATGAAAGACCAGGTACAGGAAGGTATCGCATGCTTCGGTTCCACACTGGTTAAGGATGGCAAGATTGCAGTATCTGCATCCGGTACTTACTATAATGACCGTGCAAGCCGTACAGCAGTAGGTATTACAAAGACCCGTAAGGTTGTATTTATGGTTCTCGACGGTCGTCAGGAACCAGTATCCTGCGGCGGCAGCATGCAGGAAATCGCACAGATCATGCTGGAAGCAGGCTGTGTACAAGCAGTTAACCTGGATGGCGGCGGCTCCACAACTTACATTGCAAAGCAGCCAGGTGACACAGAACTGTCCCTGATCAGCAGCCCATCCGACGGCTTTGAACGTTCCGTAAGTACCTCCCTCATGATGGTATCTACAGCTCCAAGCTCCACTGCATTTGACCATGCAATTATTGAAGCTGAAAAGAACTACATGACAATCGGCACAACAATGCAGATGACTGCAACTGGCGTAAGCGCAACAGGTAACCCTGCTGAGCTCCCAGAGGGTGCAACCTGGGCTGTTGCAGATGAAACAATCGGTACAATCTCCGAGGACGGCATCTTCACAGCAAAGGCAATCGGCAAAACAACAGTGAACCTGATGCTGGGCACCCAGGTACTTGGCAGCAAGATCATGAATGTTGTTGTTCCGGATGCAGTTTACTTCACAAGAGCAAACATGGACGTTGTTTACGGCGAGACAATTACTCTGCCGGTAGCAGCACTCTACGAGGGCAAGGCTGTACAGATTCTTGAAAGCGACGTTACATTTACCATGAGCAATGCAGCTGGTACAATGAATGGCTTCGACTTTACAGCAGCAGAAGACACAGGCATTAAGAACGTAAAGATCACTGTAAAATCTGTTATGAATCCGGATGCATCTTCCGGTTCTGTAACTGTTGCAATTTACAACAAGGGCGAAGCAAGCTTCGACTTTGAAAGCGCTACTGGCGGCGACCGCATCCTGGCATGGGATCGTACCGTTTCCAACGCAACAACAGAAGATAATGTAACTTACACTGCCATCGACATTACCAAGCCGATGACAACTTCTTACTCCTTCGCAATCGACATGACTCAGATTCCAATTCCGGAAAAACTGGAAGAGCTGACATTTATGCTCCCAGGCGCAGACGCAGCAGATGCTTCCGCATGGAACTTCCTGCTGCAGCTGGCAGAGCGTGTCAGTGTTCTGACAGAAGTTAAGCCGGTTATCAAGTTCGATCCGAACTTCGATATTGATATTTCTGAGCTGACACTGAAGAACGAATACTTCACAATGCAGAGCGCAGAAATCAATAAGGAAACAAACGAGCTGACAATCACACTGAAGTGGATTGACCAGACAAAGGCAATCGATCCTGAAACAGCAAACCCAATCTGCATCCTCAGCGGTATCAAGGCAACTCCAAAGGCAGATGCAAACTGGGATGCAAAGAACAAGCTCAATGCTGTGCATGAGGGTAACGTAAGCTACACCATTTACCTGCGTGCAAACGCACTGTACACCTTCGCACAGAATAAGGAAAATCAGGAGACATTTAACCTGTATCCATTCGAGAACAAGGAAGTTATCATTGGTGGTGCAACTGAAAAGGGTGCATACTTCCACGATACTTACAAGGAATTCAAGGATGAATACACACTCGTAAACTCCCTGAAGAACGGCTGGGTATATGAAGACGGCGGCTACGCATATTACGACAGTGGTGAAAAGTACTACGGCGTAAAGAAGGTAGGCGAATACTACTACGACTTTGGTGAGACTGGTATTAACGTTGGTCAGACCAAGTTCACAGGTATCTTCGATCAGAACGGTACCAACTACTACTCCAAGGACGGCGTACTGACTTCCGGTTGGTACACTGTAGGCGACGACAGCTACTGCTTCGATGAAAACGGCGCTGGCTATGACGGCAAGGTTACACTCGACGGCGTTGAGCTGGAATTTGATAATGGTCTCCACATTGGCGGCTACACAGGCTTTGTAAAGAAGGATAACGGCAATACTTACTATTACAAGAATGGTAAGATGCAGTTCGGTTGGGTATACGTTGGCGAAGATCTGTATCACTTCAATACAGAGAGCGGCATTATGACAACCGGCACACACGTAATCCCTGACAACGAAGCAAAGGCAAAGGGTGCTTACTACGACTTTGCAGAAGACGGTAAGACACTCCGCGGCTACTTTAACGGCTTTGGTTATTATTACTGGGCTGGTGAACCACGCAGAAATGACTGGGTAAAGGAAGGCTCTGACCCGGATCCGGAAGCATGGTATCATACAAACGAAACAGGCCACTATGTAACTGACGGCACAAGCGCTGCAACTGTACGTATCGAGTTTGACGGTGTTGTATACACCTTTAATAATAAGAACGGTAAGCTGCTCCGCGGTGACTTTGTTACTAAGGATGGCGAGTGGTACTATTACTGGGCAGGCACACCGGTCAACGATGGCTGGTTTGAACTGGAAGGCAACAAGTACTACGCATACGAAGACGGCACTCTCGCAACAGGTTCTAACACCATCGACGGCGTAACTTATATGTTCACCAACCATGGTGTACTTATCGAGGAAGGCGTTATCGTAAAGGCTTCTCTGTCTGCAAAGAATGAGAAGATGACAGTAGATATGGAGAACATCACAGAAGACGTGGACGAAGTTGTTGTGGCAATCTGGGCAGTAAACGCTGGTCAGGATGCAACAATGAAGTGGATCCAGGCAGCAGAAACTATCGACGGTGATTGGACACTTACAGTTCCAATGTGTCTGTTCGGTGTTGAAAAGGCTGACACATATGAGATTCACGCTTACATTGCAAAGGATGGCACTCCAACAGCATTCCTGAACTCCACAAATGTAAAGGTATCCACAGGTGTAACTCATACTTACACAGACCACAGAGATGCAACCTGCAATATCTGCGGCGAAGAAACACGTGAACTGGCTCCTGTTGTTCTGACCTCTCTGACTGAGAAGAACGAGAAGATGAACGTACTGGTTGACAATGTGGATGCTGATGCAACAGCAGTTCGTGTAGAACTCTGGGCTAAGAACGCAGGCAAGGATGCAACACTGAAGAAGGCAGCAGCTGAAAAGAACAGCGACGGCGCTTGGATCGTTACAGTTCCAATGTGTCAGTTTGGTGTAACAGAAGCTGATACTTACGAAGTACACGCATTCAGCACTGTAAACAAGAAGGAAACAGAGATTGCTTCTGCAGAAGTAAAGGTATCCACAGGCGTTGCACACGTTTACTCCAATGATAAGGACGAAACCTGCAACAACTGCGGCGCATATCGTGAAATTGCAGATGCAGAAAGAGAACCAACAACTCCAATGTACCGTCTCTACAATCCAAACTCCGGCGAACACTTCTACACCGGCAGCACAGAGGAAAGAGACAATCTGGTAACAGCTGGCTGGAACTACGAAGGCATTGCATGGAATGCACCGATCAAACACGGCGCTCCTGTATACCGCGTATTCAATCCAAACTCTGGTGACCACCATTACACCATGAGCCAGGAAGAAGTAGACAACCTGACAGCAATCGGCTGGAAGTACGAAGGCGTTGCATGGAACTCTGCTGACCCGAACAGCGAGCTTGCAGTTCCTCAGTTCAGACTGTACAATCCAAATGCAGACTGCGGCAGCCACCACTACACAAGCAGCACAGAAGAACGTGATATGCTTGTAGAAGCTGGCTGGATCTACGAAGGCATTGGCTGGTTTGGTCTGCTGAAGTAATTCCCGCTGCGGTACCTGTTAAGGTAATACAGCAATAAAGAAGACCCGGTCAGATCTCCGATGAGAGAAATGCCCGGGTCTTTTTGCGGAAAGAAAAGCATGTTGTATGTTTTAAAAAACATACGATATCAGGGCAGCACAGAAGAATGTGATATGCTGGTAGAAGCTGGCTGGATCTACGAAGGCATTGGCTGGTTTGGCCTGCTGAAGTAATTCCCGCTGCAGTACCTGTTAAGGTAATACAGCAATAAAAAAGACCCGGGCGGATCTCCGATGAGAGAAATGCCCGGGTCTTTTTGTATGCAAAAAGGGCACATACTCCTGGTGAGAATGTGCCCTTTCGCTATATGTTTTTGTTTAGTCCTTGCAGGCAACAACGTCTGCGTAGAAGTCGTTGAGCTGCTCTAATGTATCGAAGTTTGCCAGGTACATCTGGTTGCCCATTGCAGCTGCCAGTGCATCCGGAATACGGTCTACCATCTTCATGTTAGCGCCGTATTTTGCCATAATGTCCTCATGTGTCATTACAAAATTCTTGCCGTCACGGAGGCCTGCAAAACCGCAGTAATAATGCTGGCCGTCTGCCAGAGTAGATTCATCAAATGCGATCATATCAGCCCACAGCTTGTAAACGTCGATGCTGTTTGCAAAGTTGATCATATCCGGTGTGAAGCCGCCGCATGGACGCATATTTACTTCCAGTGCAACAACGTCGCCCTTTTTGCCCATGTAAGCGTGGTCTTCTGTCAGGCGGAAAAACTCAAAGTGCACAAAGCGGCTCTTAACGCCCCAGCTCTTAATAGCTGCACGGCCTGCAGCGCGAACATCGTCCGGCAGATCCTTCACAATGTAGTAGAGGGAGTTGTCTGCAGTATTTACAATGTCCATGATAGACATTGGTGTTACGTTGCCTGTTTCAAACATTGGCTCGCCCTTGGAGTTGATAATGGCATCGTAGGAGTTGATTTCTGCAGGAATAAACTCTTCCATAATGTACTGTACACCGTCGATCTTTGTTGCAAAGAAGTTATCCAATTCCGCTTCGCTGGAGATCTTGTGGGTGTCAGAAGCGCCAACGCCGTTGTCTGGTTTTGTAATTACAGGGTAGCCAACCTCGTTGATAAACTTGAGGCAGCCCTTCTTATCCTTAACCAGATAGAAGCGAGCAGTTGGAATACCGGCTTTCTGATAGTATGGCTTCATCTTGGACTTGAACTTGATCTTTGTCATATCCTTTGTCTGGAAACCGGTTGTAATATTAAAGTCTGTGCGCAGTTTTGCGTCCTGCTCCAGCCAGTATTCGTTGTTAGATTCCAGCCAATCGATTTTACCGTACTTCCATGCCAGGTAAGCAACAGCGCGGTAAACGTCATCGTATACTTCCATGTTTGGAACTTTTACGTACTCAGTCAGGCTGTCTTTCAGCTCTGGCAGCAGTTCTTCATATGGCTGGTCGCCAATGCCCAGCACGTTCAGGCCGTTGTTCTTCAGTTCGCGGCAGAACTTCCAGTAATTTGTTGGGAAGTTCGGGGACATAAATACAAAGTTTTTCATTTTGTACTCCATTCTTTCTTTTGATATTTTATAGTGATTGCAATTGTTTTCTGTTAATGATACAGCAGAGTATTGATCACAAATGGCAGCTGTTTTTCCCAGTTGGCTTCACAATGTTCACCGTTGGGGATCATCCGGCTGGTCAGCAGAATGTTTTTTTCCTGCAGCTGCGCCATAATGCGGGCATAGATTGGAAACATTCCCTTGTGCTGCTGCATTTCAATCTGGCCGTAGTCCATGTAGAGGACGGTGTCCGGCTGCATCTTTGCGTTTGTGATCATCTTTGCAAGGCTGTCCGGATTTACCCAGAGAGAAGGGGAGAGGGCTGCTGCTTTGCCGAATATATGGTTGTACTCCACTGCGGCATACAGTGCCATCAGCCCGCCCATGGAACTGCCGGAGATAAAGGTATTTTTTCTGTCCGGCAGGGTGCGATAATGGTTATCGATGTACGGCTTCAGCTCGTTCACGATCCAGTCCATGGTGATCTGGCCGCGGGCGTTTGCGTGACCGTAAGTTTTATCGTCAAAAGTGAACGGAGAATACTCCGAGAGTCTTCCGTTTTCCGGGTGGTGGTTGCACTCCGGTGCTACAATGATCATCTGTGTTTTTGTTCTGTCCATGTACTCTTTCAGGCCCCAGCTTTTGCCGTAGGTGGCATCGCTGTCATAAAAGAGATTGTGGCCATCGAACATATACAGCACAGGATAGCGTCGCTGCGGCTCGGAACGATAGGATGACGGCAGATAAAGATACAGTCTGCGCTTTTCATTACCGGTCAGCTGCGGAATTGCAATCTTCCATTTAAAGACCATGGTTACTTCACCTCTGTTGAACAATAAATTCCATCCTAAATATAGCATGAATATGGGAAAAATTACAAGCGGATTAGAGAAATATGGCGAAATTATCTGTTGATTTATGGAAGCCACGTACCTGCGTGTTGACAACAAAAAATACTGTTTGATATAGTAAGAACAGAATAAAAGAGCAGGAGAGAGGAATATGGATCGGAAATACTGGGAGAAGTGTGTGGAATTTCACGGTCACGAGTGCGGCGGCCTGACCATTGGCTACCAGGCAGCCATGTATGCAATCAAATTGCTGGAGCTGGAATTTTCTGCTGATGAACAGGTCGTCTGCGTTGCAGAGAATGATGCCTGCGGCATTGATGCGGTGCAGGTTATTCTCGGCTGCAGCGTTGGCAAAGGCAACCTGTTATTTCACATGACAGGCAAACAGGCCTTTTCTTTTTACAATCGCAAAACAGGTCGTTCTGTGCGGCTTGTGCTTCGTTCATATCCGGCAATGACAAGAGAAGAAAGCTTTGGGTATTTCCAGAGCAAAGAGCCGGAGGAACTGTTTGACGTAAAGGAGACAACGATCACTCTGCCGGAGAAGGCGAGAATTTTCCGCTCTGTGCAGTGTGAATGCTGCGGAGAAATGACAGCAGAAAGCTTCATCCGTCTGGAGAATGGCAAAATGCTGTGCATTGACTGCGCTGCGCCATACGACCGCTTCCATATTTAAATTGCTGAAAGGCTTCCGTCTGCAGAGACGGGAGCTTTTCTTTTTTAATTTTTTTAATAAAATAAAAAAGGACACGCCCCAAAAGGAGCGCATCCCCAAGTGCCATGTCATTGGCTTTTTATGTGAATTACAAATAGACTGTCATCATCAATATTGCCGATGCTCAACATTTTTGCGTAATTTTTTAGCTTCATCAGCAGAAAGAGGAACCAATATCGTATCGCCGCACATTGCGTGACCCCAGCACCACATAATTTCTCGATGCAGCTGTCCTGTCCGGCTATCTAAAAGAACCTGATCAACAAGCTTATATGGCTCGACTTTTAATGTAAACTGTATTTCGCGAGCGGAATAGGGAATGTCGGAGAATCGCAGACATCCGGGGTATATTTCAGAAAGAATTTCGATAAATTCACGCTCTTCAATATATTTGTATGTGTTCCCGGTTCGGAGATAGGGATGAGCCCCGCCATCCTCAATGACCATGCAAAAGAAAGTGTTGCTGTTCGGAGCTTTCTGATACGGGAACAGATCGTATACCTGCTCCGGAGAGATTTGTTTTGTGCTGCGCATAGTGCAATATCCTTTCTTTCTCCATCATTCTACCATATTATGATAGCATAAAAAAACAGATGGGTACAAGACCCATCTGTCGGAATTATTATATTATTTGAAGTAACGCTTCAGCAGGCCCTCAAAAGCCTTGCCATGGCGTGCTTCATCGCGTGCCATTTCGTGCACGGTGTCATGGATCGCATCGAGGCCAAGTTCCTTGGCTCTCTTCGCCAGATCGAACTTACCGGCTGTTGCGCCGTTTTCAGCGTCAACACGCATTTCCAGGTTCTTCTTGGTGGAGTCTGTCAGAACTTCGCCCAGGAGCTCTGCGAACTTTGCAGCGTGCTCTGCTTCTTCGTAAGCAGCCTTTTCCCAGTAATGTCCGATTTCCGGATAGCCTTCTCTGTGGGCAACTCTTGCCATTGCAAGGTACATGCCAACTTCGCAGCATTCGCCTTCAAAGTTTGCTCTCAGGTCGGCCATGATGTCTTCTCTGGAGCCCTGTGCTACGCCGACAACGTGCTCCGCTGCCCAGGTTCTTTCGCCGGCCATTTCCTTGAACTTATCTGCTGGAACTTTGCACTGCGGACAGAATTCCGGAGCAGTATCGCCTTCGTGAATGTAACCGCATACCAGGCAGACCCACTTTTTGCCGCCTGCAGATGGTGCAGGAGCAGCAGCCGGTGCAGGAGCAGCTGTTTCCTCGAAGTACTCAAAGTCTTCCGGGCCATGCTTGCACAGTGGACACAGGTAATCATCCGGCAGAACATCGCCTTCATAGATATAACCGCAGACTTTGCATCTCCAGCCTTTTTTTGCAGCTGGCTTTGGTGCAGCAGTTTTGATGTTGCTCTGATAGTAACCGTAAGTGCAGGATGCAGTGGAGGAGAGAACCTCAGCGTCGATCACTTCACCAACAAACAGGGTATGGCTGCCTAGATCATGGGACTCTGTTACTTTGCAGGAGATCACAGCGTTTGCGTACTTTGTCAGGTAGAGCAGGCCGTTTTCGCTGCGTGCAACGTCGGTAAAGTCTGCAAACTTATCAACGTCAGCGCCGGACTGCATACCGAAATGCTGGAACAGGGAGAACGGTGCGTCAGTTGCAAGTGCGGAAATGTTAAATTCACCGGTTGCGGCGATCATGTTATGTGTTGTATTGCCTTTGATCACAGAGATGGAAATTCTGGTAGGGTTGTTGGCTACCTGAACCGCTGTATTGATAATACAGGCATTGTCACGATCATTTTCTCTGGCGGATAAAAAGTAAAGACCATAGGTAATGTTAAATAAAGCCTTTGGATCCATAGGAACACCTTCTTTAGTAAAGATAAGTAAACAGCAGAAAAACGCAGAACTTTAAAAAATTCTGCGAAATTCTGTGTTTATTCAGTTGTTATACGGAGAAGCGGCTGTTCGAACTCGCCGCTCTTTTTCGGTTATGGATTAGCCGAAGTATCTCTGGAGGAGACCCTCAAATGCCTTGCCGTGTCTTGCTTCGTCACGAGCCATTTCGTGTACTGTATCGTGGATTGCGTCGAGGCCCAGTTCCTTTGCTCTCTTAGCCAGGTCGAACTTGCCAGCTGTTGCGCCGTTTTCAGCGTCAACTCTCATTTCCAGGTTCTTCTTTGTGGAATCTGTTACAACTTCGCCCAGGAGCTCTGCAAACTTTGCTGCGTGCTCTGCTTCTTCATAAGCAGCCTTTTCCCAGTAGAGGCCGATTTCTGGGTAGCCTTCTCTGTGTGCAACTCTAGCCATTGCCAGGTACATGCCAACTTCGCAGCATTCGCCTTCAAAGTTTGCTCTCAGGTCTGCCATGATGTCTTCTCTGCAACCCTGTGCTACGCCAACAACATGCTCAGCAGCCCATGTTCTTTCGCCAGCCATTTCCTTGAACTTATCTGCAGGAACCTTGCACTGTGGGCAGAATTCAGGAGCTGCGTCGCCTTCGTGAATGTAACCGCATACCAGACATACAAACTTTTTCATAACAATATACCTCGTTTCATAAAAATTTAGTTGAATTAAAATTTAAAATAGATTGACACTGTTAAAGGGAAGATGCCTTACCGGCGGCGCATTCCGGACAGTAGCCGTAGAAAGTCAGCTCATGGCTGTCGATCATCACGTTGATGTCCTGTGCAGCGGAACAGATAATTTCCGGTGCAACATAGTCATGCATAATGTCCATAACACAGCCGCAGCCTTTACACACAAAATGTCCGTGCGAAGCTGTGTAAGCGTCAAAACGCTCATGGCCGTTTACAATGCCGACGCTGATGATCAGGCCATCTTCTTTAAACTGTGCGATATTACGATAAACGGTGCCTAAACTGATGTTTGGGTACTGTGTTTTTAACTTTTGATGAACCCATTCAGCAGTGGGATGGCAATTTGTGGAGCGAATGACCTCCAGAATTGCCTGTCGTTTTGCGCTGAAGTTCTGCTTCCGCGCAGGGGTTGCTGTTGTTGTCATTCGGATCACTTCCTTGCAAATTTAAGAATGATTATCGTGACCATAATATAACACACCTTTTTCTGTTTGTAAATAGTTTTTTTGAAATTTTTTGAAAAATTTTCGCAGACCTATGCGGTTAGCAGTGGATAACAGGAATGGTTATTGTTTATAAAAGTGTGATTTTCCGGGACTTTTACAAAGTTTTGCTGTAAAAAAATCTGCGTTTTTGCAAAATAAATACTGTACGAATCAACAGGATATGTTATAATAACTCTATCCTAATTTGAGAGGAGCAGAACTATGGAAAAAATTAAAATCGCCGTTGTTGGCTACGGTAATCTGGGCAGAGGCGCTGTTCTTGCTGCGCTGCAGAGTCCGGACATGGAAGTGACCGGCGTTTATACAAGACGTGACCCATCCACAGTGAAGGTTGTGGGCGGTGTGCCGGCTTATAAAATGGAAGACCTGGACACAAATGCACAGAATATCGATGTGATCGTCCTGTGCGGCGGCAGCGCAACAGACCTGCCAAAGCAGACACCGGAACTGGCAAAGCGTTTTAACGTGGTAGACAGCTTTGATACCCACGCAAGCATTCCGGAACATTTTGCAAACGTAGACGCAGCTGCAAAAGAAGGCGGCAATGTGGCTGTGATCTCCATTGGCTGGGATCCGGGTCTGTTCTCTCTGAACCGCATGATGGCAGGTGCTATTCTGCCAAATGGCAAAGATTATACTTTCTGGGGCAAGGGTGTCAGCCAGGGGCACAGCGATGCAGTTCGCCGCATTGCAGGCGTTCTTGATGCAAGACAGTATACTATTCCGGTAGAGAGCGCTGTAAACGCTGTGCGCAGCGGCGAGAATCCAGAGCTGACTACCCGTGAGAAGCATACAAGAGAATGCTTTGTAGTGGCAGAAGAAGGCGCAGATCTTGCTAAGATCGAAGAGACCATCAAAACCATGCCAAAGTATTTTGCTGACTACGATACTACCGTACACTTTATTTCCATGGAAGAAATGAAGCGTGACCATTGCGGCATTCCACATGGCGGCAGCGTGATCCACGCAGGCAGAACCGGTGAAGACGGTGAGAACTCTCAGGTAATCGAGTTTAACCTGAAGCTGGATTCTAACCCGGAATTTACTGCAAGTGTGCTGGTGGCTTATGCCCGTGCTGCTTATAAGCTTTCCAAAGAAGGTGCTGTTGGCTGCAAGACTATTTTTGACATTGCACCGGGCTACCTGTCTCCAAAGTCCGCTGAGGAACTGAGAGCGACACTGCTGTAATCGGATAGATCTAATGAAAATGCGGTGCCATTGGTGCCGCATTTGTTGTGTGGTGAAAAAATGAAATACGAAAATATGAAGCGCGGTATCTTTCGCAGCAGGCCGAATCGCTTTATTGCCCACGTGGAAATTGACGGCAACGTGGAGATCTGCCATGTGAAAAACACAGGCCGATGCAAAGAGCTGCTGCAGGACGGCGCCGCAGTTTATGTGCAGGAGCACGATGATCCTGCCAGAAAAACAAAATATTCCCTCATCACCGTTGAAAAGGGGCCGTATCTGATTAATATGGATTCCCAGGCACCAAATCAGGCGGTGGAGGAATGGCTGCCCCGCAGCGGTCTGTTTGAGAATATTACCTTGATCAAGCGGGAGAAAAAATACGGAAACTCCCGCTTTGATGTTTACGTGGAGGCTGACGGCAAACAGTGTTTTATTGAAGTAAAAGGTGTAACGCTGGAGAATGACGGCGTGGTTTCTTTTCCAGATGCGCCGACAGAGCGGGGCGCCAAGCATCTGCAGGAGCTGATCGACTGCATGAATGATGGCTATGAAGCCTACGCGGTGTTTGTAATCCAGATGCAGCCGGTTCGATATTTTACACCAAACACAGAGCGTGACCCGAATTTTGCAGCCGCACTGAAAAAAGCCGCAGATGCCGGCGTACACGTTTTGGCGGTAGATTGCCGCATTACACCGGACAGTATGGAGATCGACCAGTTTGTGCCGGTAGAATTATAAGGGGGAGAGAAGATGGCTTTAAACGAAGCATTGCAGAAAAAGTTTGAGAAGCTGCAGGAAATTCTGCGAGAGAAAAAACGAGTAGCGGTAGCCTATTCCGGCGGCGTGGATTCCGCCTTTCTGCTGTGGGCAGCCTGGTCTGTGCTGGGAGAAAACGCAGCTGCAGTAACGGTAGAAGGCGACATGATGACCGGCGAAGATATGGAAAGCGCCAACGCATTTGCAGCACAGTACGGCATTTCCCAGTATGTTCTGCCGGTAGATATTTTCCGTGTTCGCGGTTTCTGTGAAAATACACCGGAGCGCTGTTATTTCTGTAAACAGTTTTTGTTTCAGAAAATGAAGATTTTTGCAGCGACCCAGCAGATGACCCTTGTGGAAGGCAGCAATATGGATGACCTTGCAGACTACCGTCCCGGCAGAAAAGCCCTGGAACAGCTGAATATTTCTTCTCCGCTGGTAGAGGCGGAACTGACAAAAGAGGAGATCCGCCAGCTCTCCAAAGCATATGGCCTTTCCACATGGAATAAGCCATCCTGTGCCTGTCTTGCATCCCGTGTGCCGTATTATACAACCATTACGCCGGAAGTTCTGCTGCAGATTGCCCAGGCTGAGACATTTCTTCACGCATTGGGCATTGCACAGGTGCGGGTGCGCCATCACGGCGACCTTGCCAGAATTGAAACCGACGAGGACGGTATGGAGCAGATTTATCAGGACAACCTGATGGTTGCAGAGCGGCTGAAATCCTTTGGCTATCAGTATGTGACCATGGATCTGGAAGAGTATCGTACCGGTAGGCTGAACGAAACATTGGAAATGTAAATAGTTTTCAGTTTTTCGTTGACAAACTGTTGACAATCCTTTATAATGATGTTTAATAAAGGGGAGTAGCTGGTATTCATTCTGATGTGGAAAGAATACCGTACGGTTTCGTCAATCACGTTGCTTCGGCATCCGGGACCGTACATAATACCTATGTATTAGAGCAAGACTTTTATTGTAACTTTGTGTTGCAATAAAAGTCTTTTTTCTTTTTTTATTGCAATTAAATTGAATAGGAAAGGAGGAAATCCACTAATGTGGGAATTTATTCAGGTAGTTTATCCTTATGTGTTCCTGATAGTTGGTTTTGTTCTGCTGGTTAAGGGCTCCGACGTCTTCGTTGAGGGCAGCTCCGGTATTGCACGATTCTTCGGCATTCCGTCGCTGATCATCGGTCTGACCATCGTAGCATTTGGTACCAGTGCGCCGGAAGCCGCTGTTAGTATCTCGGCTTCCATCACCGGCGATACCGGTATTGCTATCGGTAATATCACCGGTTCCAACATCTTCAACATTCTCGTTGTACTGGGCGCCTGTGCATTGATCAAGCCGATCCATGTAGAGCGTGAGATCATGAACAAAGACTTCCTGCTGATGTTCGTGGCAAGTATTGGCCTGCTGGCAGTCAGCGCAGACTTCTGGCTGTCCGGCGGTACAGTGACTGATCTGGTATCCAGAGGCGACGGCATTATGCTGGCTCTGATGTTCTGCATCTTCCTGTACACAACCATTCGTTCCGGCCTTAAGGGCAGAAACGAAGCACCAAAGCTGAACGATGCACCGCATCCGGAAGAAAAGAAGGAAGAGAAACCAGTAAAGAAACCAAACCTGCTGAAGAATATCATCATGGCAGTACTTGGTCTGGCAGGCGTTATCGGCGGCGGCCAGCTGGTTGTTAACGGTGCAAGCACCATCGCTTCTTCTTTTGGTCTCAGCGATACACTCATCGGTGTAACAGTTGTTGCTGTTGGTACTTCTCTGCCAGAGCTGGTAACCAGCATCATGGCAGCAAGAAAGGGCGAAAGCGACATTGCAGTTGGTAACGTAATCGGTTCCAACATCTTCAATATTCTGTTCGTAATCGCAGCATCTTCTATCATTGCACCGCTGACACTGGACTGGCAGTCTCTTGCAGATATGATTATCTGCATCGGTACTGGTGTTCTGGTATATCTGTTCGCGATCACAAAGAAGAAAATCAATCGTATCGAAGGCGGCTTCATGGTACTGCTGTATGCAGCGTATATGGCTTTTACCATTGTCCGTTAATTTACACAAAAGCAGAGCCCGGATTTTTCCGGGCTCTTTTTTTATTGGCGCAGCCCGCATTCTTGCGGCGAAATTTGTGGTATGTTATAATCTTATTATAAGTTGAATTTGCAAGGAAAGAGGGAAACTCTTATGAAAAAAAGATTTGGCATTAAGATGGCAGCAATTGCACTGGCAGCAGCAACTGCAGTGCCGATTGCTGCAGGCTGCGGTGCAGGCGGCGGAACAACCCCTGACGTAACAAAGATGGACCCTGCTGTTCTGATGCAGGAAGTGCAGACCAACATGAACAACGTGACTGCCATGGACTTTTCCATGGATATGGACATTGGTATTACAAGCCCGCTGCTGGGTGAGGAGCCAATGACCATGGATATGGACATGGATATGGTTTACTCCCAGAACCCGCTGCAGATGATGATGGAGATGAATGCTTCTGTTTACGGACAGAGCGCCTACACCGGTATGTACCTTGTGCCAAATGGTAACAGCTACACCGCATACCTTGGCGAGCAGGATATGGAAACAGGCAGCGTAACATGGCAGAAGACCTCTGTGTCCGGCGAAGATGCAGCAGAGCTGGAGCAGGAGTTTGGCACCATGTGGGGCGATGAGGCAGGAATGCAGCAGGCACAGCAGCTGCAGAATATGCTGCAGGGTGCAATGTCACTGCAGATTACCGGTATGGATCAGATAAACGGTGAAGCAGCAGTTGTGATGTCCGGCCAGATGAATCTGGAGGACGCAATGAATGCGATGTCTGCTGTTGGCGGCGAAAGCATGATGGGCGATATGGGCGGCATGGAGGCCATGTTTAACAACGTGACCGTACCGGTAACCTATTACATTGATGCTGATGAGTATACCCTGCTTAAATGTGATATGGATATGCAGGCCATGCTGACACAGGTATTCAGCCAGATCGGCAGCCTTGCAGGCAGCATGGAAGGCATGGAGGGTATGGAGAATGTAGACTTCAGCCAGCTGATCCAGATCAATACCGCATATATTTCCATGCAGATCAACGCTGTGAACGAAGATGTAGCAGGCGTTACTGTTCCACAGGAAATTATTTCCCAGGCGGTGGAAGTCGGCGACTCCATCAGTGTAGAGGAAATCACCCCGCTGCTCAATGGCGCCATGATGGGTGTATAATTGAAAAAGCAATCTGTAAAAAGAAAAAAGCTCCGCAGAACAAAACTGCGGAGCTTTTCTTTTTTGCCAAATTTTCCAAACAAAAAGCGCCCTCGATTTTTCGAAGGCGCAATAGAATTCCATTTTAAATCATGAAGTAGGAGATCGGCACGATGTACAGGAACAGTCGAACGATCTGAATACCAACAATGCCGCACATGGTACCGGACAGAATACCAAAGATAACGTCGGTCGGATAGTGCACGAACAGGTATACTCTGGAGAATGCGATTACAAATGCAACAAACAGTGCAACCATGCCAAGGCGCGGATCCATGTGGATCATCGGCATTGCACAGGCAAAGGAAGTTGCAGTGTGTCCCGATGGGAACGAAGAACCGAATGGACGGTTGATCAGCAGCGGCACGTTCTTATGAATATCGCAGGGTCTTCTTCGTGAAACAAGAGACTTGAACAGGAAGTTGTTGGCAGATGCGCACAGAGCCAGCGCAATACCCATATAGAGTCCGTACCGGCTGGTATCCGGGTTGAAAAAAAGAAATCCGGTAACAATAGCCCACAGCAGACCGCCGTTACCCATAATTGTGAAGGACAGCAGGAAAATGCTGAGTGGTTTGCAGTGGAAACGCTGAACCTGAAAAATTAATTTCTCGTCAAACTGTTTTATTTTGAGTCGCAGCGTCATCACATCCTTTCTCAACCATTTCATAGCCTCGACCAATTAAAACGTATAAAAAGACATACTACATACAATTATATCCATTATAAAAGATTTCTCATAAAAAATCCAGTCCTAATGTTAAGTTTCTGTTAGAAAATAATGGAGATAATCCGGCAAAAAACAGCGATTCTTTTGGATATTTCCACAGGATGCAGGACAGGAATTTTCGCAAGAATCCTATTGCAATAAACAGAAAGGGGTATTATAATAAAACAATAGGATTTTTAATAGGATAATGGGAGGATTATCATTATGGCAGCAATTACAAAAGATATGATCATCGGCGATATTCTGGATATGGATGCAACAACAGCACCTTATTTCCTGGAAATGGGTATGCACTGCCTTGGCTGTCCTGCAGCTCGCGGCGAAACTCTGGAAGAGGCTTGCGCAGTTCACGGTGTAAACTGTGACGAAATGGTTGAGAAGATCAACGCACACCTGGCAAGCAAATAAGAACAACTTGTTCCCAAAAAGCAAGCCGCCCGGCTCAAAACGCAGCCGGGCGGTTTGTTTCCATTTTATTTTCGGAACAACCGGTTTATGCGGCGGGAGGATCCCGTAAAAATGCATCCGGAATCACAGCGCATTTTTCACGGTGGTGAAAGCTGCGCATATCACTTTTCGTAGAGATGGGGAATTTACGGTGTTGAAAAAACGACTGTTTCAATTAGATGATCGTCTGGCAGCCTGTGCTTCTTTTGTGCGCGAAGGCTGCAAACTGGCGGATATTGGCACCGATCATGGGTATCTGCCGATTTATCTGGTCAAGCAGGGAAAAATTGAACGTGCCATTGCGGCAGATATTAACGTGGGTCCGCTGCAGAAAGCGGCAATGCACGTGAGAAAATATAAGGCGGAAGATCAGGTGCAGACTCGTCTTTCCAATGGCCTGGAAGTGATTTTTCCAAACGAAGTGGACGATATTGTTATTGCAGGCATGGGCGGCGAACTGATTGCACAGATCCTGGAAGCGGCGCCATGGGTGAAGAATCCGGAAAAGCATCTGATCCTGCAGCCAATGACAGCAGCAGAAGATCTCCGTGCTTATCTGCAGGAAAACGGCTTCCACGTAAAGGGCGAGCAGGCTGCGATTGCAGACGGCAAAGTATATTCTGCAATGCTGGCAGTGTATGATCCGGACAGCAAAAACGAAGGAGAACTGTTCCAGTACGTTGGTCTGCTGGATGGTTCCACACCGGAAGGTGTTGCCTACATTGAGCGTCAGATTCGTTTCTTCCGCAACAAGGCAGAGGGTATGCGCCGCGGCAGCAACCCGGACAGCGCTGCACCGGTAGAAGCGCTGGTTGCAAAAATGGAAGCGCTCATTGCGCAGAAGGAGGCGTAACCATGGCTGTTGTTTATGAAATTGACCGTTTTATCAACGACCTTGCGCCGTTCAGCACTGCAATGGGGTTTGACAACGTAGGCACACTGGTCGGTGATAAAAACGCACAGGTAACAAAAGTGCTCGTTGCATTAGATGTAACAAAATCTGTGGTAGAAGAAGCAGCGGCTATGGGGGCAGAGCTGATCATCAGTCACCACCCGGTAATTTTTGCACCGCTGAAGCGACTTTCTGCTGATTCCATCCCATATATGCTGGCAGCAAAGGGTATTTCTGTCATCAGTGCCCACACAAACTATGATTTCGCGGCAGAAGGCGTGAATTTCTGCCTTGCAAAAGCGCTGGGTCTGCAGAACATCGAAGGCTTTGCACCAGATAAAGACTCTGGCCTTGCCACAGGCCTTGTAGGCGAACTGGCCAACGAAATGGAGCCGACTGCTTTTGCAGCTTATGTGAAGGCGCAGCTGAACTGCGGCGGCGTAAAGTATACAGACGGCGGCCATCCTGTAAAGAAAGTAGCCGTTGGCTGCGGTGCGGCATCTTCTCTGGTATTCAATGCCATGGGTCTTGGTGCTGACGCTTTTGTAACAGGCGAGAGCAAGCACCATGAACTGCTGGCTGCAGCAGAGGGCGGCATCACCATGGTAGATGCAGGTCACTTTAACACAGAAGACGTTTCCATGGAGCCGCTGGCAGAAAAACTCCGCGCAGCATTCCCAGGTGTGGAATTTGTAAAATCTGCCCTGAAAGAGCCGACACTTTATTTATAGTTCAGATTTTACCATTAGGATAGACCGAGAGGAGGGAGAGCCTTGGCATTAGACGGTATTTTTCTGCGCCATCTTCGCAAAGAAATTGAAGACCTGGCGCTGAATGGAAAAGTAGATAAAATTTATCAGCCGAATAGAGAGGAGCTGGTGCTTTCTCTCCGCACAAGGACAGAGACCTGCAAGCTGCTGCTTTCTGCCCGGGCAAACAGTGCAAGGGTACATTTTACCACAGAGAGCATTGAGAACCCAAAGCAGCCGCCAATGCTGTGCATGCTGCTGCGCAAGCGGCTTGCCAGCGCAAAGCTGGTGCGTGTGCGCCAGGAGGAACTGGAGCGTGTGCTGTTTCTTGATTTTGATGCCTTCAACGAGCTGGGCGACTTAGTCCGCCTGACGCTGGTCATCGAAATCATGGGACGATACAGCAACGTGATTTTCCTGGACGGCAGTGAGAAGATCATCGATTCGCTGAAGCGCGTTGATGAGGAAATGAGTTCGGAACGCCTTGTGCTGCCGGGCCTGCAGTACCGCAGTCCGCCGCCGCAGAACAAACTGTCTCTGCTGACGGAAACACCGGAACAGGTGGTGCATATTTTAAAGGAAAGCGCCCGTCAGCGGGAACTTTCCAATATGCTGCTGGATACGCTGCAGGGTGTATCGCCAATTGTCTGCCGTGAAATCGAAAGCCGCGTCTGCGGTGCGGAACGGATACCGGCAGAGTTATTAAGTCCGGCGCAGGAAGCGCTGCTTCTGGCAGAACTGAAAACACTGCAGCAGATGGCGCAGGACGTGACCGGCAGACCGCATATGGCTGTGAATGCCGCAACCAAAAAGCCGATGGACTTTTCATTCTTCCCGATCAGTCAGTACGGTCATCTGGCAGAATATACAGAGTCGGAAACATTCTCTGCACTGCTGGATGATTTTTACCACGAGCGCGACCGACTGGAGCGCATGAAGGTAAAATCCCAGGGTCTGACCCGTATTCTCAATAATGCGTCCGAGCGTCTCAGCAGAAAGATCAATCTGCAGAGAGGAGAGCTGCAGCAATGCACCGAGCGAGAACACCTGAAAATCTGCGGTGACCTGATCAGCGCAAATCTGTATCAGATCCAGAAAGGCGACACAGCGGCGGCGCTGTATAACTTCTACGAAGAGGACCAGCCAATGATCAAAGTCAAGCTGGATCCGCTGCTGACACCTTCTCAGAATGCGCAGAAGTATTATAAGGATTACCGCAAAGCCAAAACTGCCGAGGAGAAACTGCAGGAGCAGATCACCATGGCAGAGGCAGAGCTGCAGTATGTGGATACAGTGCTGGATGCTTTATCCCGCGCCATGACAGAACAGGATCTTGGTGAGATTCGACAGGAGCTGACAGAGCAGGGGTATGTTCGCGATGCAAAGCAGAAAAAGAACCCGAAAGCCAAGTCACCGGCCGGTCTGCCGCCCATGGAGTTCCGCTCCAGCGATGGATTTACGATTCTTGTTGGCCGCAACAACAAGCAGAACGATAAGCTGACATTAAAGCAGGCTAATAATAATGATATGTGGCTCCACGTGAAAGACCACCCGGGTTCTCATACAGTCATTGTTTCTGACAGAGAAGAAATTACCGACACCGCCATTTTAGAGGCAGCGGAGATCGCGGCGTACTTCAGCCGATGCAGAGAATCCGCACAGGTGCCGATCGATTATACACAGATTCGCCATGTGCATAAGCCAAACGGCGCAAAGCCGGGCATGGTGATTTATGTCAATAATAAAACGGTGTATGTAACACCGAAAAAACCGACGGAAATTTCCTGAGTCGGTAAAAGGAGGATTTTTTTTGGCTACTAAAATTTATTCGTTTCTGACCATGGCGGTTGGTGTGGCTACCACCGTTATGCTGATCATCATCATGGCAATGGGCGATGCTGTACCATTCCGTCTGCCATTTATGTCTCAGCTTACCTGCTGTATGGCAACCGGCGCGATCACACTGCTGTGTGTTCGCTTCAACATTGTAGGCCTTCGCCACGACATGACAGAGCGTCTGATCGTTCCGAACACAGCGCTGTTCCTCGTTTCCTGCTACATGGTATACCTGGGCATCCGCCACTTTGCAGTGATCCCTGATATTGTAAACTACATCGTACTGGGCGGCCTCATCGGTCTGTTCATCATCGTATTTATTACATACTGGGCAGTACGCCGCAGAAGAGGTTATTAATGACCAGGAAGCAAATCGGCAACATGCATCTGCAGGAGCAGAGCGGCGTGACATTTCTCACCTTCCCATGTTATGAGGAGCTGGACTTTATCTGTCACAGTTTTTCCACAAAACTGGGCGGTGTCAGCGAAAATGAATTCGCTTCCATGAATCTCAGCTTTAACCGCGGTGACCCGGACGAGAATGTACTGGAAAACTACCGCCGTTTCTGCAAAGCTGTTGGCTATGACTTCAACAAGCTGGTGGCTTCTGCGCAGGATCACCACACGGTGGTTCGCAGAGTAACTTCCAACGAGGCAGGCGTCGGCATCACAAAGCCGAGAGATCTGCAAAGCGTGGACGGCCTCATCACCAATGAGCCGGGCGTTGTACTGGTAACTTATTACGCAGACTGTACACCGCTTTACTTTGTAGATCCTGTGAAGAAAGCGATTGGTCTTTCTCACGCAGGCTGGCGCGGTACTGTAGCTGAAATGGGCAGACATACTGTGGAAGCCATGGTTCGTGAATTCGGCACCGATCCGAAGGACATCATTGCGGCCATCGGTCCGTCTATCGGCCAGTGCTGCTACGAAGTAGATGATCCGGTGGTCAATGCCATCCGCAAGCTTCCTTATATTCCGGAAGAAGCGGTGCTGGAACCGAAGGATAACGGTCGATTCCAGCTGAACCTGTGGGAGCTGAATAAGCGGATCATTGCCCATGCCGGCGTGCCGGAAGAGCAGATCCATCTGGGCGGTGTCTGCACAAGATGCCACTCCGATCTGCTGTATTCTCATCGTGTGATGGGTGTGCAGCGCGGCGGCCTTGCGGCAATGCTTTCCATTAAAGAATAATTTTTAACGCAGCGCGCAGAGTTTCTGCACAGGCTGCGTTTTTTATTGCAGAAATTCCATGGAATAGAGCCGAAGAAACAGGAAATGATAGAAAAGTACGCTTATTTTCCAACAGAAATTCAATAAGAGAGTTGAGAAAATTGTGAAAAATCCCTGTTTCCGGCGTTGGAATAGAGGGGGATTCGTGGAAATAGAGATTTATTGAGAAAAAATGACATTTATTTGCTTTTTTCTTGTGTACATGGTATAATTAACACGAATTGATTTTGCTTTTTGGAGGATATTTATGGGTGAACTTAAAAACATGTGCACCAAAGTCAGAGAAAATGTTGTTACAACAATCGGTACACTTGGTGTAGGCCATATTGGCGGCAGTTTATCAATTGTGGATCTTTTGGTAGTGCTGTACGAAAAGCACATGCGTGTAGATCCATCCAATCCACATATGGAAGGCAGAGACAGACTGATCGTGTCCAAGGGTCACGCCGGTCCTGCTGTGTATTCCATTCTGGCGGAAAAGGGCTACTTTGATAAGTCCTGGCTGCTCACATTGAACCAGTCCAACACAAATCTGCCAAGCCACTGCGATATGCACAAAACACCGGGTGTTGATATGACAACCGGTTCCCTTGGTCAGGGTTTCTCCTGCGCAATGGGTATTGCAAAGGCTTCCAAGCTGAGAAAAGACGGCGCATTCGTTTACACTATCATTGGTGACGGTGAAAGCCAGGAAGGTCAGATCTGGGAAGCAGCAATGTTCGCAGCACATCAGAAGCTGGACAATGTTATCGCATTTACAGACTATAATAATATGCAGATCGACGGCGATGTCAGCGATATCTGTGACCTTGCGCCTCTGGGCGACAAGTGGCGCGCATTTGGCTGGCACACCATCGAACTTGAAGACGGTCACGATCTGGATGCAATTGATGCTGCAATCAACGAAGCAAAGGCATCCGATAAGCCATCCATGATCATTCTGAAGACAATCAAGGGTAAGGGTGTTAAGTTCATCGAAGAGATGGGCTATGGCAACCACAGTATCCCAATGACTGCAGAAACCATGGCTACAGCACTGGAACAGGTAAGGGGGGCTAACTAATGGAAATTCGCCAGGTATTATGTGCGGAACTGGAAAAGATGATGGCTGAAAATGAGAATATTGTTGTCATTGACGCTGACCTTTCCAAGCCGAACGGCACATTTCCGTTGAGAAGCAAATTCCCGGAACGTGCATTTGATGTAGGTATTGCTGAGCAGAATATGGCTTCTGTAGCAGCAGGTATGGCAAGCTACGGCTTTATTCCGTTCATCTCTTCTTTCACTCCATTCTCCAGCAGAAGAATCTGCGATCAGATTGCTATTTCTATCGCATATGCAAAGCAGAACGTAAAAATCATCGGTTCTGACCCTGGTATCTCCGCAGAATTTAACGGTGGTACACACATGAGCATGGAAGATATCGGTGTGCTTCGCAGCATTCCGGATCTTGTAATCTACGAAGTTGTAGACGCAAACCAGTTCCGTCAGGCTCTGCCGCAGATCGTAGCATACGAAGGTCCTGTTTACATTCGTATGTTCCGTAAGGTAATCGACGATGTATTCGGCGACGACTACAAGTTCGATCTCTTCAAGGCAGACACTGTGCAGGAAGGCACAGACGTTTCCATCTTCTGCAGCGGTATCATGGTGCAGGAGACAATGAAGGCAAACGAGATCCTCAAAGCAGAGGGCATCAATGCTGACATCGTAAGCATCCACACCATTAAGCCAATCGACCGCGAGGCGATCGTTGCTTCTGCAAAGAAGACAGGCTGCGTGGTAACAGCAGAAAACCACAACATTGTTGGCGGTCTCCGCTCTGCAGTTGCAGAGGTTCTCTGCGAAGAGTGCCCAGTACCGCTCCGCGCTGTTGGCGTTAAGGATCGCTTCGGCCAGGTTGGCAAGCTGCCATTCCTGAAGGAAGAGTATCAGATGCGCGCAGAAGACATCGTTGCAGCTGTAAAAGAAGTTCTCACACTGAAGAAATAAGTGCAAACTTAAGTAATAAAGAAAAGCCACCGCAGTTTTGCGGTGGCTTTTGTTTTTGCGTAGAGTTGTCAGGCAGGGGAAAGGTATTTATCTGTCAGGGATGCAGCACGCAGAAGGGGAAAATCAATCAAATAACAAGCGTTCAATGTCTGCGATGTTAAGATCGCTTATTTGCAGTGTTTGATCAAACCGATACACATTATAATTTCCACCAACGAGAAGAGGACCGCCGTAATGAGCGATTCCGAAAACACCGATCAACAAATTGCGAACCGCAATTATCCAGCGATATTCTACGTCACCCATTCCCATGGAACCATAGTCCTTGACGATCTCTGCTTTTTCAAATAACGCTGCAAGTGCTGTTTTATTCTGTTCTCTATCGGTAAGTTTTAAGAATCGCTTTTCTTTTATATAGATTTGACCAATGATGAGATTGTTCTCGCCAGTGCTTTCTTCCAACGATTTCAGCTGCTCTTTGAGCGTCAGATTTCTGAATTTTTCTCTTTGTTCCCAATACGCTGCGAATTTCCCCATAATTAACACTCCTATATTAAATCGTCAAGGCGAACAAAATCACAGAATCCCCCTGCCAAAAATCAGCAGGGGGATATTATTTACAGAATTTTACTTGTTCAGCAGTGCTTTGCCAAGATAAGCTGCGCCGTAAATACCGGCATCGTTGCCCAGTGCAGCCAGGCGGAGCTGTGTTGGTTTGCCGCTGCGTGTATACAGTTCACGGGAAACGTATTCTCTCAGTGGTTCCATCAGTTCATCGCCGGCACCGGCCACGCCGCCGCCAAGGCAGATCACGTCAGGATCCAGCAGGTTGATCACGTTTACAAGGCCAAGGCCAAGGTGCTGAATGTAGGTATCCACGATCTCGCCAGCCAGGTGAATGCCCTGCTTCTTTGCGTCAAACGCAGTTTTGCCTTCAATATTAGCCAGGTTGCCGCCGATGAGCGGCATAATATTGGAACTTCTGTCCGGATTTTCTGTAATGAACTCACGTGTGGTCATGATGAGGCCGGATGCGGAAGCATAGCGCTCCCAGCAGCCGCGGCGTCCGCAGTTGCACTCACGGCCGCCCATCTGCACCACCATGTGGCCTACTTCGCCGGCAGTAGCAGTGCTGCCGCGGTACAGGTCACCGTTGCTGATGATACCGCAGCCAATGCCGGTGCCCAGTGTCAGCGCAACGCCGTTTTTGCAGCCCCTTAAAGAGCCGCAGATATATTCGCCGTATGCCGCAGCATTTGCATCGTTTTCAATGGAAATTGGTGCATCGATTACTTTAGCAAGCATTTCCTTCAGCGGGAAGTTCTCAACAAACAGGTTGCTGGAAAAAGTTACAACGCCGTTTACGTTATCTACAGCGCCAGGCATACCAATGCCGATGGAAGTAATGTCGCGGAGACGTGCAGAGCAGTCATCCAGTGCGGACTTGATTACGTCGAGGATCAAGTCGGATCGTAGCCATGTCGTTCTGTGA
>JAZUBL010000009.1:0-7885 GCA_045638545.1 Acutalibacteraceae bacterium
CTGCAGAAGGGCCTCGACCTGTGCGAAACTGTACAGCCTGACCTGCTGCTGGCTACCGACCCTGACTGCGACCGCGTAGGTATCGCTGTTAAGGATACAGCTTCCGGCGAATTCAAACTCCTCAGCGGTAACGAAGTTGGCGTTCTGCTCCTCGACTTCATCTCCCAGAGCCGTATTGAAGAAGGCAAGATGCCAAAGGATCCTGTTGCAGTTAAGACAATCGTTTCTACAGACCTGACAGAAAAGGTTGCTGCACACTACGGCGTTCAGCTGATCAACGTTCTCACAGGCTTCAAGTACATCGGTGACCAGATCGCTATCCTGGAAGAAAAGGGTCAGGAAGAGCGCTACATCTTCGGTTTCGAAGAGAGCTACGGTTACCTGTCCGGCGGCTATGTTCGCGATAAGGACGCTGTTGACGGCTCCATGCTGATCTGCCAGATGGCTGTTTACTACAAGAGAAAGGGCCTCACACTGGTTGACGCTCTGGAGAACCTCTACAAGCAGCACGGCTACTTCCTCAACAAGGTTCTCACTTTCACATTCGAAGGCGAGTCCGGCATGATCCAGATGAGAAACATCATGGATCACCTGCGCAACAACGGCCCAACAGAGTTTGCTGGCTTCAAGGTAATCGGCACAAGCGACTACCAGGCTTCCAAGCGTGTTGACGGCGACGTTGAGTCCGTAATCGACCTGCCAAAGTCCAACGTTCTCGAGTTCCGTCTGGAAGACGACAACAAGCTGATCGTTCGTCCATCCGGCACAGAGCCAAAGATCAAGATCTACCTGTCCGGCAAGGGCAAGACAAGAGAAGACGGCGAGCAGATCATCGCAAAGATGGCAGATCTGGCTCCGGGCCTGCTGGAAATCTGATTTCTAATACATACCTTCCATATTCAATAGAAAAGCCTGCTGACTCCATCGGGAGCCGGCAGGCTTTCTTTTTTTACCAGTGCGCTTGTGATTCCCCCGCTGCGCGGGGGAATTTGTGCTGTTGCCTTAGAAAAGCCTGTTGACTCCATCGGGAGCCGGCAGGCTTTCTTTTTTGCCAGTGTGCTTGTGGTTCCCCCGCTGCGCGGGGGAATTGTGCTGTTGCCTTAGAAAAGTCTGCTGGCATTGAACAGAGCAGACCGGCTGCTTTATGTGGTAAACGATTATAACCCTTGCGATGGCAGCGCTGCGCTGCAATTGCAGACAAAAAAGAAACGGCAGCTGATCCGCTGCCGTTCAAGATTATGGGGTTATTATGACATTACCGGCGGCTGTTAGGGGGTACCGCCTGAAAACCAGATCGCTCCGTCTGCCCTCGCAGCGTTTCTGTCCTTCACTGTCATTATTATAGCGCATTCGCTCCGTTAATATTCAAACAAAATATTTAAAGAGTGTAAACAGTTTGTGACTAGAGAAAAACTATGCTTTAAATCTTTTCTAAAGTAATGTAATCATCGCCACTCTCAATGACAATTTTATTGTCATTAATTTTTCCAGCAGTCTTTCCATCTCCGATATCACCATCTAAAATAATCTCATTCCCTTCACAAGTGTATGTACTAAATGAAGAGTCAAATCTCTGATTTCCTTCCACCATACTTCCATTTGCATGATAAAAATCTATTCTTACCGTTTGATTTTCATTAAAGTGCCACAAAATCTTATAAACACTACCATCTGCAAAAAGGTCAACACCATCACTCATCATCGCAGTTGTTACCCAAACGGTACCCACCATAGAATCTCCACTATTTACATTATATCCTAAATAAGCCTCTGCTTCTTTTCGTACCTGATTTCTAATATCTTGTTTAACTTCTTCAATTTTATCATCTATAGAAAACTCCGCAAAATTTTCCATCATGCTTAACTCTGTATTAAAGTTAGCAGCAGCTAAATCTTCAAGTGTTTTCTTATCTAACTTTTCACTTAACACATATTCTTCACTCAGTAAACCTGCTTCAATAATTATACGCTGTGCATCCTCATCATTTTCAGACAACCGAACCCTTTCTAAAATAGACAGTGCTTCTATAATACGATCCTCGAATTCAGTAATGTCGTCATCCCAATCATAGAAACTATGCAAATACGATTCCATTGTATCGCTAACTTTCGTACTTAACTCCCTCAACTTTTCATCAGAAAGAGAATAACTTATATCACTAGGAAGAAAATTATTCTCCTTTACAATTGAGCGAAGTTCATCTCCAGATGAACTATTTATAGAGACTTGCAGATGAATTTCATCCTCAATTAACCCATCAATATAAACAAGAAACTCTTTAGATTTTTTCTGTGCATCTTCTATCACAATATTAGCTTCTACACGTTCCTCACTCTCTACACTACTACACCCAAACAAAGTACCTGTGATAATTGCCACTGCTAATAATACCGCTAAAACTCGAGCTTTTTTCATAGAACTTCCCCCAATTTTCTATTATTATGTTTATTATAGCACACAAAACTTCATTTTGTCTACGATAATAGACTATAACATCTATCCTTTTCCGTACAATAAGGAAAAGAGGTGGGGTTATGTTAGAGTTTGATCGTACAGCGGTAGGCACCGTTGTACGCCGATTGAGAAAAGAACGAAAACTATCACAAGATGTACTCAGCGGACTTGCTGGATTAGCGCGCAGTCATCTGGCTATGATTGAAAATGGCAGTAAACAGGCTAACGTTGAAACATTGTGGCGTATTGCTAATGCACTAGACTTACCGCCCCATCAGCTCATTCTGCAAATTGAACAGGAAATTGAATCCCGCCAAAAAGAAAAAGGAACCTGAGAAAACTCTCTGGTTCCTTTTTAATTGCCCGCCGGTGCGTACCGGCATAAAAAAACGACCACCCTACTGGATGGCCGCTCTAGTGTTGGCATCTATCTATTTTCCCGGGCCGTCGCCAGCCAAGTATCTTCGACACAAATGAGCTTAACTTCTGTGTTCGGAATGGGAACAGGTGGACCCTCATCGTCATCGACACCAACTATTCGTTTGTTTGTCGTCTCCCTGACGACTTCTATATATTATCATACCCCTTTCATAATTGCAACACCTTTTTTCAATTTTTTCATAAAATATTTACGATTTGTTAAAAATATCAAAAATTTTCTTGTAATCATCACCAAAATAAGGGCATTTGTATGATGCATCTTGCTTTTTCCCCTGCTTTTATGGTACAATAACATTTATTGGATATTGCATATTCTTTATTATTTTATAAAAGGCGTGATTTTTTACCATGGGATTCTGGCATTCTATTTTTATATATGTCCTGCTGCTGGCCGGTATGGTCGGTAATCAGATCCTCCCTTACTGCTGGGGCAAGGCGTGGCGTGACCACGATCTGCTCCGCATCGATACCATCATGCTCGGTGACCCGGACAGCCCGGTTCGCTGGGTACAGCGTCTGTGGAGACTGGTTCTCGGTTCCATCTTCATTCTGGGCGGCATTATGATGTACTGGAATTTCGACAGCTACATCTGGATTAACGGCATTGCTATGCTGGCCATGATCGGCTACGGCGTGTTTGGCTGTATCTTCCCAGCATTCCTGATGCTGACAGACATCAAATACGTAATCTCCGGCCCTGCAAAAATCCACAACGCGTTCTATGTGTTTGGTCACATCTGCCTGCTCATTGCTTCCATGTGCATGACCGGTACTGCATTTGAGCACCTGGACTATATGCGCGGCGCAATCTTCGCCATCATCAACCTGATCGGCATCTTCGCTTATATGATCTACAATATGTCCGATCGTATGGAATGCCGCGATACAGTGATCGGCCTGGAAGGCGTATGGGAGTTTGTATTCCACATTCTGGCTTACTTCCCAATTGGCTATGCAACTGTACAATTTATGATTTTCTAAAAAAAAGCAGCTTGTTGAATTTTCAGCAGGCTGCTTTTTTACTGCACATCTTATCACAACATCACCCCCTATAGACCCTTACCCGACAGAAAATACCTACTAATTGTTATAGCAACTGAACAATATAACTACATATAGTTAAGAATGTGAAAAAATTATCTTGACTTGCAGCACAAATGGGAGTACCATTAACTTAAGAAGTCATCGTAAAAGGAGATTTTTTCATGAAGAAAAAACTTGGTGTATTCCTGATTCTCGGCGCTCTCTGCGCCTCTCTGCTGGCAGGCTGCAGCTTTGGCGGCCAGCCAACAGCAGATACCCCATCTGATTTACCTTCCTCTTCTAACGCTGCTTCTGCTGTGGAATCTGAAACATCTTCCTCTCAGGAGGAAGTGTCTTCCACACCGGAAAGCCAGCCAGAAGAAACAAAGCCGACGATCGGCTGGGAAACTGCATATCAGAACACAAATGGTCAGAGCTCTGCAATGCTGGTAAAAATTACCGGAGACAGCAATCCGGCCATTAACGCAATCAATGGGGAAATCGATGAGATCCGCAGAGATTATGAGGAAGACCTGCAGGAGCTGGACAATTACAGCTGGGTGGAATATACTGCAGCTCCATCTGGCGGCGAGCGATTTGTAAATATTGTGGTTCACAATATTACTTACCCAACTTACGCATATCAGGGCGAAATCAAAACTTTCATCTATGATATCGAAAACGAACGGCAAATCAGTGAAGATGAGGTTCTCCGTCAGCTGAACCTCTCAGAAGATGCACTGCAGCAGATGTTTGCCGGCTATTACAACAACCTCCATGGAAACAACCAATACCGTACAATCGATGACTTTGAAGTAGAAGGCGCTATTCTTTCTGAAGACGGCTCAGCAACTCTGTTCCTGCAGGTAGAAACAGAGGACGGCCCAAGCATGCCGATGGAATATATCACCGGCAGCAGTAACGAGCTGTACGTTTATAACAGTGCAAGTGACGCCTTCTCCGTGTTCAATTTCTCTAATTTCTAATAACCTATTTTCATATTACAAGGGACAGTGCGAAATGCACTGTCTTTTTTTGTTTCCCATTCCGAGCTTTGAGAGACAGCATAAAGATGCTGTCTCTTCTATCGGTAACCTATTTTCATATTACAGGGACAGTGCGAAATGCGCTATCTTTTTTTGTGAATCTCTCTTTATATTACAGCGGCAGTGCAAAGAATCTGTATTTTTCCATACAATTTCTTATCTTTTAAAACAGTGTAGAAATTTAACACCTCTTTTTTGTACAATTTTTCTTTACAAAATCTTCATAAGTTTCGCTAAAGTAATGCTTTTTCGGCCGGAGTATGGTATAATTAGATGATTTTAATCATTTGATTTTGTCAAAAATATCACAAGAAAGGAAAAGTCATGACATCAGAACAAATTTTCATGCTAGCCACCATCGGTGCCTACCTGTTATTCGTTCTGCTTGTTGGCATCTGGTGTTCCAGGCGCAACAATTCCGTCGACGACTTCTACCTCGGCGGACGTAAACTGGGCCCACTTGTCACAGCAATGAGTGCAGAGGCCTCTGATATGTCTAGCTGGCTGCTCATGGGTCTGCCTGGCGTTGCATATGCAACCGGTCTGGCAGACGCCACCTGGACAGCCATCGGTCTGGCGATCGGCACCTATCTCAACTGGCTGATCGTTTCGAAGAGAATCCGTAACTACACACAGGAATGTAATGCAATTACACTCCCGGATTTCTTCTCCAATCGTTACCGTGACAAGTACAAGATCCTGATGGCAGTTGCAGCTGCAATTATCATCATCTTCTTCGTACCATACACTGCATCCGGCTTTGCTGCTTGCGGTAAGCTGTTTGCAGCGCTGTTCGGTATCGAATATCACCTGGCAATGGTGATCAGTGCTGCTGTTATCGTTGCTTACACAGCGATCGGCGGCTTTATGGCGGCAAGTACCACTGACTTTATCCAGAGTATCCTTATGACTGCTGCTCTGTTTGTTGTTTTCGGTTTTGGTATTGGCGCTGCAGGCGGTGTTGGCAACATCTTCGAAAATGCTGCTGCACTCCCAGGCTATCTGAGCCTCAACGAGATCTTTGATCCTGCAACCAATAGCTCCAATCCATACTCTGTGCTGACCATCGTCTCTATGCTTGCATGGGGTCTTGGTTACTGTGGTATGCCGCACGTTCTGCTCCGCTTTATGGCGATTGACGACAGCCGCAAGCTGAAGACATCCCGCCGCGTAGCATCTGTTTGGGTTGTTATCTCCCTGGCAGTTGGCGTTCTCATCGGTGTTATCGGCCTTGGCATGGTTTCCAACGGCGCAATGGCTCCGCTGAGCGACCCGGAAACTATTATCGTTAACATCGCAGGCGTTCTCAGTGAGCACGGCTGGTTCACAGCAATCGTGGCAGGTCTCATCCTGGCAGGTATTCTGGCATCCACCATGTCCACCGCAGACTCTCAGCTTCTGGCTGCATCTTCCGGTGTATCTGAGAACATCATCAACGGTCTGTTCCGCATCAAAACATCCAAGCGTGCTTCCATGATCATTGCAAGAGCTACCCTGCTGGGTATCTCCGTGATCGCAGTATTCCTGGCTTGGGACGAAAACAGTTCTGTTTTCGACATCGTATCCTTTGCATGGGCCGGTTTCGGCGCAACCTTCGGTCCGGTTGTTATCTTCGCACTGTTCTGGAAACGCAGCAACATGTGGGGCGCACTGGCCGGCATGGTAGTTGGCGGTTCTCTGGTATTTATCTGGAAGTACCTGCTGGCTCCAATGGGCGGCGTTCTCGGCATCTACGAACTGCTCCCTGCATTCATCGCAGCTTGCATCGTAAACATCGTAGTAAGCCTGATCACAAAGAAACCTTCCAAGGAAGTTTATGATGAGTTTGAGCGCGTAAAGCAGCTGAACCGTCAGAGATAAGCAAAATAAAAAAGCTGTTCCCTAGTTGGGAGCAGCTTTTTTGTTTGTCCGAAAGTTTAACTCTTTATTTTCTGGCAATTACAATCGGCTGATAAAAGCCCGTTTCTTCCGGAAACGCCCATGCCACGTCGCTGCATCCATTGGAATAAAGCAGCTTTGACAGCTCATCTCTGCGAACGGCTCTGTATTCACATTCAAACTTGCTGATCTGCAATGCCTTCTCATCTTCAATGATATATTGAATCAGCTTGTAGCAGTCTTCGTTCCATTCCCATGTTTGGAAGGAAACCCGCTGGCCATCGTGTGTTTTGTGAATATATGGCGGAGCGTAGGGCGGTTTACTTTGCAGTAAGCTGTCATAATCTCGAATACTGGCAACAAACAGACCGCCCCGCTTGATTTGATTCACAATACTTCTGACCGCATTCTCCAATGAAGCACTGGAAAGCATATGCGGCAAAGCGTTATCCATTGCAATAACAATATCAAACTGTTCCGAAAATGTTTCAGATAAAGCGCAAAAATCAGCAATTTCAAAATGAATTTTTACATTGGCCTTTGTCGCTCGTACTTTCGCCTCAGCAATCGCCCCCGTGCTTAGATCTGAAGCAGTTATATCATATCCAAGAGAAGCAAGACCGATTGCCTGTGTGCCAATGCCACAAGCACAATCAAGAATTTTTGCTGTACCATCAAATCCGTTACGCTGAAAGAGTCTGTCCAGAATTTCTGCCTGTTCCTGTACTGCAGATTGCCAGTCCAAGAAGAGCTTATCGTACTGCGAAGCCAAGTTATCATAAAAAGTTTGTGCTATATTCAATATAATCATCCTTACAAAATTATGCTTGGTAAACAAAAAAGACCAACCTTTCGGTTGGTCTTCAAGCACACTCAAAACTGAATAAAGAATTCCAGATATACGAGGTTTGTTTCACATCTACTGATCAAGAATCAATCTTATGGACAAGCCCTCGACCTATTAGTACTGCCAAGCTGAACATGTTGCCATGCTTACACACGCAGCCTATCAACCTTGTGGTCTTCAAGGGGTCTTACTAGC
>JAZUBL010000010.1:0-49961 GCA_045638545.1 Acutalibacteraceae bacterium
CGCACTGATGTCTCCGACTTCTTCCCAGCAGGGAGAGAGCATCCCGTCTATTGCCCATCTGATCCATCTGACGGCGGAGTAACGAGATAAGGACCCATTTCCTTCAGAACGTCCGAACAGAGCAGCGTACCGTATTCCGCAGCAGCAGCGGCATCTATCTGCGTGCATCCGGTCAGGGTGCCGTACTCACTGCACAGGCTGCGCAGCAGATAAAAGTGTCGGCAGGTTGGAGTCAAAATCAGGTCATAGCATTTCTTTTGGGCAAACAGGCGGACAGGCGGCAGAGAAATCGGCAGGCGACAGAGCCGTTCTACCAGATTCATCATGGCAGTGCAGGAATCAAAATGAAAAACCTGCGGCATGGTGCGAACATGGTAACGTTTTTTCTGGCGGAAGGTATCCGAAAAAAAGGCAGCATGGGTGCGGAGGATCAACGCGCAGCCGCAGCTGACGGGAATGCCGAAATATTGGGCCTCTGCAGCGGTAAAAATCAGAAGGATATGGGTTTTCCCAAGGGGTTTTACCTTCAACCTGCCACCTCCAATCAGTTGGTTCACCATTATAATATTACGGCAGGCAGAAAAATGCGCACAAAAAAGCAGTACTGAGTTGGGAGAACAGTACTGCTTTTTTTATTGGTTTTTCAATTGGCGATAGCTTTTTGTTCAGGGAAAATGTCCATTAACCATTCGTACCAGGGAAGAAAGCCATGCACCGCTGCAGTTGTAAATCCGCAAGGGAGCAGAGGAAATACACCTGCAGCCTGAAATGCCAATTTCAAGGGATGGATGAAATCATTAGCATGGATTTATTATAGACAGGAGGAATGGTTTGCTCCGTGATAAAATCACCTGTATTTGTGTGATAATGTCACTTACAATTACAGTTTCTGTGAAATCAATATAAGAATGTTAAATCTATCTGGTAATTGCAACCATAAAATACACCTTTTTCAGCAGAATACAACGTTATCGGATCAGAAATTTTGCCGAAGCATTTTTTCCGCAGGGCTGCGGAACAGGGTATGCCAGGCTGTATAAGTCAACGCCGCGGTTTTCCAGGTTCCAGATCCGCTGTGCATAGGCGCTTTCCAGCTGTTTGCCATCGCTGTATTTTGTGATCAGCTGAATGCGGGACGTTTTTTTGATCTGTGAAAGCAGTTTTGCGCCTCGTTTTGTCATGCCCAGTACATGAGCGTAAGGTGGTGAATCTGTAAGGTCCTGCTTCTGAATGCCTAAAAATGCAGCCAGAATCAGCCGGCGGATGCGGGCATGAGAATATCGCTTTGTTTTTACCGTATCGTAAAGTTCTTCCAGAGAAACAGCGCTGCGAATTGCCTGATACAGACGACGCTCCAGTCCTTCACTGAGATCCGGCAGCTGTTCCAGATCTTCCATGGAGAGGGTACGCAGTTTTGCCAGCACCGCAAGCTCCAGTTTTTCCGGAAATACAGGGCCGAGCCCCTGTTCTATGGCTGTGTTGAGAATTTCTGTGCAGGACGGCGGCATAAAAGGAGAAAGATCGCAGGAAGCAGATTCGGACAACAGTTTCCGCAGTTGGGTGGCAGATGGAAATTGATCCTGTTCCAGGATTTCTTCCTGATGATAGGATGCGCCAAGGCGGGGAATTGTAGCTGGTACGATGGATGACCGGAGTTTATCAATGGCCTGACAGTAGGCGATCCCCAGGGTATTGTTGGGATGAGAGAGAACAGCAGCGGTTTCTTCGCCTAACAGCTGCGCAACGGCTTTTTGCCGCAGTACGGCAAAGGAGCTGCCGCTGTCGTTTTTTCGAACATCTGCCAGCGCTGCGGAAAAAGCAGGTGTAGAGAGGGCAGCAGCAACGGAGCGGATCGCATCGATGTCACCGCACTCGCTGCCAAAGCACAGGTTGTCCACGCAGCCCAGAGCATCCAAAATGGAAACGCCGCCAAGGGCAAAGTATTCCGCACCGGAAACAGCCCATGGCGCAGGCAGTTCAATAACAAGATCGATGCCGGCTGCCAGCGCCGTTTCGGCTCTGGTCCATTTATCAAAAATGGCAGGCTGGCCGCGCTGTACATAGTTTCCGCTCATAACAGCGATGGAAAAATTATCGCTTTTCTGGCGCATATTTTCAAATAAAGAATAATGACCGCAGTGAAGCGGATTCAGTTCGCAAATCACGGCGGAAATCTGAAATTTTGTTGACATTTGTGCGAAAACTCCTTGTAATTTTAACTAAATCTATGATATACTAAACTACAACTATTTGTCAAAAAAATATTTGGATTTGATTAAATTTTGGTTATAAATAATGGAGGATGAATTTATGAAAGTTTTAGTTATTAACGCTGGCAGTTCTTCCCTGAAGTATCAGCTGATTGACATGACCGATGAGTCTGTTCTGGCAAAGGGTGTTTGCGAAAGAATTGGCATGGACGCTGGTATCTTCTCTTACAAGAACGAAGTAGCTGGCTACAAGACAGAAATTACTGTTGACATGGCAAACCATAAGGATGCTTTCCGTCTGGTTGCAGATGCACTGGTAGACGCAGATCACGGTGTTGTTGCATCCCTCTCCGAGGTTAGCGCAATCGGTCACCGCATTGTGCAGGGCGCATCCCTGTTCATGGAATCCTGCCTGGTAACAGACGAAGTTCTGGCAGGTATCGAAGAGTGCTGCGACCTGGCACCTCTCCACAACCCAGCACACATCCAGGGTATCACAGCTTGCCAGGAAGTTTTCGGCAAGGAAATTCCGGAAGTTGTTGTATTCGACACAGCATTCCACTCCACAATGCCAAGAAAGGCTTACATGTTTGCAGTTCCATACGAGTACTATGAGAAGTACAAGGTTCGCCGCTACGGCTTCCACGGTACATCCCACCGCTATGTAAGCGCACAGTGCATCGAGCTGCTGGGCAACCCAGAGCACTCCAAGATCATCACATGCCACCTGGGCAACGGTTCTTCCATCACAGCTGTTAAGGACGGCAAGTGTGTTGATACAACAATGGGTCTGACACCACTGGATGGCTTCATGATGGGTACACGCTGCGGCACAATGGATCCTTCCGTTCTGACATTCCTGATGCAGAAGGAAAACCTCTCCGCTAAGGAAATGGACACAATCCTCAACAAGAAGTCCGGTCTCCTCGGTATTTCCGGCGTTTCCAGCGACGACCGTGACGTAACAAAGGCAGAGCAGGAAGGCAACGACCGCGCAATCCTGGCTCACGAGATGCTCCAGTATCAGATCCTCAAGTTCATCGGCGGCTTCACAGTAGCACTGGGCGGCTGCGATGCAATCGTATTTACAGCAGGCATCGGTGAGAACCACGTTGGCCACCGTCAGGCAATCTGCGATCAGCTGACATTCATGGGCGTTGAAGTTGACGCTGAGCTGAACAAGAAGATGGTAGGCGGCAACGGCGGCGAAATCTCCACAGCAAACTCCAAGGTTAAGGTATTCGTAATCCCAACCAACGAAGAGCTGATGATTGCAAGAGATACAAAGGCAATTGTTGAAGCATAAGTTCTGTAAAAACAGCATAACATAAACAAAGGGTCGCTTTCCTGCGGGGAGCGATCCTTTCATTTTGCGCTGATTGCCGGAAAAGCCCCTCCCGTTCAATCGGTGAAGGAATTGTAAAATTTGTTAAATTTTTTTGTAATGGTATTTTATAGTGCATTCGTAGGAATTTTATGCTATAATTACACTGTATATTCGCAAATTTGGAAGAGGGAAGTAATATGTCATCATTTACACAAGCGAGCAAAGTGGTGCTGAAGGTAGGCACTTCCACGCTCACCTACGAAAACGGCAAACTGAATCTACACTGCATGGAGCACCTGTGCAAAGTGATCAGCGATCTGCAGAACTCCGGTAAACAGGTAGTTCTGGTGTCCTCCGGCGCAGTAGGCGTCGGCATGGGTAAGCTGAAGATTCTGGAGCGACCGAGGGATACTGCGAAGAAGCAGGCGATTGCGGCAGTAGGCCAGTGTGAGCTGATGTTCATGTACGATAAGTTCTTTGGTGAGTACAACCAGACTGTAGCGCAGGTTCTGCTGACAGCAGAAGACGTAAAATATAAGGAAAGCCGCGACAACGTGGTGAATACCTTCCGTGAACTGCTGAAGATGGATATTATCCCGATCGTTAACGAAAACGACACCGTCAGCATTGCAGAACTGGAGGGTATCAGTCACTTTGGCGACAACGACTCTCTGTCTGCGATTGTAGCAGATATTGTAGGCGCTGAAGCACTGGTGATCCTCACAGATATCGACGGCTTGTACGACAGCAATCCGCGCATAAATCCGGATGCAAAGCGTATTCCGTACGTAGAGGAGATCACACCGGAAATTGAAGCGCTTGCCGGCGAGCCGGGCACAGCAAGAGGTACCGGCGGCATGCAGACAAAGATCCACGCTGCAAAATACGCTGCAGAGCGCGGCATCAGCACCTGTGTTATGAGCGGCGCAGACCCGGAAAATCTGTACGTACTGTTTGGCGGCGGCCAGATCGGCACTGTATTTGCAGGCAGAAAACAAGCAGAATAAAACTGAAACGGAGGCATTTACCATGACAGCATTGGAACAAATGGGACAAAACGCAAAAGCGGCCGCTCGTGTACTGGGCGCAAATCAGGATAAAAAAGATGCAGCTCTGCAGGCTGTTGCAGCAGCACTGCGCGCACAGACAGAGGAAATTCTTGCGGCAAATGCCATTGACCTGCAGAACGGCGAGGCAAATGGTATGACAAAATCTCTCATGGATCGTCTTCGTCTGACAGCAGACCGTGTGGAAGGTATGGCACAGGGCGTGGATGAGATCGTTGCATTCAAAGACCCGATCGGCACCGTACTGGAAGGCCACCGTCTGCAGAATGGTCTGCGCATTGAGAAAGTACGCGTACCAATGGGCGTGATCGGTATCATCTACGAGGCTCGTCCAAACGTAACAGCAGACGCTGCAGCGCTCTGCCTCAAAGCAGGCAGCACTGTGATCCTCCGCGGCGGCAAGGAAGCTTTCCACTCCAACCAGTGCATTACCAACGTAATGCGTAATGCAGTGGCAAGCGTTGGTCTCCCGGCAGACTGCATCCAGCTGGTGCAGGATACCAGCCGTGAATCTGCAAAGGAAATGATGGGTCTTACTGCATATCTTGACGTGCTGATCCCACGCGGCGGCGCAGGCCTGATCCGCTCTGTTGTGGAAAATTCCAGAGTGCCGGTGATCCAGACAGGTGCAGGCAACTGCCATACCTACGTTGATGAATTTGCCGACGTAGAAATGGCTGCGGAAATCATCCACAACGCTAAAACACAGCGTCCATCTGTATGCAACGCAATGGAAACACTGCTTGTACACGAGGCTATTGCAGCAAAGGCACTGCCTGTGATCAAAGCAAAACTGGACGAGAAAAACGTAGAACTCCACGGCTGTGAGAAGACCTGTGCAATTCTTCCGGATGCAGTGCCGGCAACAGATGATGACTGGGCAACAGAATATCTCGACTATAAGCTGGCAGTTCGTGTGGTAGATTCCATCGAAGCTGCAATGGATCATATTGCACAGTACAGCACCGGTCACAGTGAGTGTATTATCACAGAAAATTACAGCCGCGCCAACCAGTTTACCGAGCAGGTAGACTGCGCTGCTGTGTATGTAAATGCATCTACCCGTTTTACAGACGGCGGTATGTTCGGCATGGGTGCGGAAATCGGTATTTCTACCCAGAAGCTCCACGCAAGAGGCCCAATGGGTCTTGAGCAGCTGACATCCACTAAATTTATTGTAAGAGGCAATGGCCAGATCCGATAGGATTCTGCCATTGTATAAAGAAAGGAACTATAATTTATGACAGAGTCCATAGCATTATGGTTTGAACAGACCCTGGGTGCAATCATGCCGGGCGAGCTGGTTGTGTTCATCGTATCGATGATCCCGATCCTGGAGCTGCGCGGCGGCCTGATTGTTGCAGGCCTGATGCAGATTCCAATCTGGCTGGCAATTCCGATCTGTATCTTTGGTAATATTATTCCTGTTATTTTAATCCTGTTATTCATTAAACCGCTGTTCCGCCTGCTGAAAAAAGTGCCGGGTATCCGGAAAGTCATCATCAAGCTGGAAAGCAAGGGCAGCGGCAAAAACGCAAAGAAGATTGCAGCTGCTGAATTCTGGGGTCTTCTGCTCTTTGTAGGTATTCCGCTGCCGGGTACCGGCGGCTGGACAGGCTCTCTCATTGCTGCGCTGCTGAACGTTCGATTCGGCAAGGCGCTGCTGTCTGTCTTCTGCGGTCTGTGTATGGCAACTGCCATCATGTCCTTCATTTCCTACGGTATTCCGTGGTTGATTTCCACTTCTGAAGATTCGGGTTGGTTTGCAATCACTCTGATTCTTGCAGGTATTGCTGCTGCAGCGCTGCTGGCATTTATTATTGTCAAATGCGTTAGAAGCAGCCGGAAGTTCAAGCAGACAATTGCAGCTCCGGAGGAGCGCTATGAAGCAGTGGTGCTGGAGAAAACAACATCAGAAAAACCTCGCCGAATGCTTTCCGGTGAGAGTCCAACTTCCTTCGATACAGAGATCGAAACGAAGTACATGGTAGCGTTCCAGTTAGAAACAGAAGAAGTTAAAATCCTGACTGTGCCGGAAGATGTGTTCCCGCTGATGAGTGAGGGAGACAAAGGTACGCTCAGTTTCCAGAATGATCAGTTCTTGAAGTTCGAACGATAATCATACAAAAAAGAAAAGCTGCCGGGAAGTTCCCGGCAGCTTTTCTGCATTTATTGGGTTGTTGTTGTGTGATGATGGTGGTGATGCTTTTCGCCGCCGCGGAACAGCAGAGAAATACACCAGATTGCCGCAAGACCTACAACGATGTAGATAATGCGGCTGAAAACGCCATCCTGTCCGCCGCCGATCCATGCAACCAGATCGAATTGAAAGACACCGATCAGGCCCCAGTTAATACCGCCGATCAGCAGCAGCGACAGCATGATCCTATCAAAGATACCCATGAAAACTCACCTCAAATCCATTAATACAATGGTATTTTCGGCAGAATTTCAGGAATTATGCATGGTTATTTTATTTCTACGCCTGCTTTTGCAGGATGAGCAAGGTAAACGTCGCTGTATGTATGTTTCAGAAGTTCTGCGCATTGTGCGGCAGCTTCTGCGTCATTGTAAACGCCAAAGACAGTGGAGCCGCTGCCGGACATACAGGCGCCCAGTGCGCCGTTTTCCAGCATAACAGCCTTGATTTCGTCCACGATCGGCAGCGGCACAGCAGATTCAAACACATTGCACAGCGCTCTGCCAATGGCAGGAACGTCGCTGTTTTTCAGAGCGTCACACATAGCGGCAGTATCCGGTCTTTTTTCAATAACACCGTTGTCGATGGCACGGTATGCCTCGCCTGTATTGACGTTGATCAGCGGTTTGCACAGAAGAATGGTACAGTCTGCCATAGGGGAGACAGGCTCCATGATCTCACCGATGCCGGTGCACAGCTGTGTGCCGCCAACAATACAGAACGGCACGTCTGCACCGATTTTAACGCCCAGCTCGCAGAGTGTTTCTTCGCTGACATTTGTTTCAAACAGTTGGTTCAGGCCAACAAACACAGCGGCGCCGTCTGCGCTGCCGCCGCCAAGGCCGGCCTGGCTTGGAATGCGCTTTTCAATGTGGATATCTACGCCTTCGTTTATACCGCAGTGCTCCAGAAAGGAAACTGCGCTGCGCCATGCAATATTGCGTTCATCACATGGAATTTCCGGTACACTGCAGGTGAGACGGATCTGTCCGCAGTCATTTTTCTTTACGATCACAGTATCGTGGAGGGAGATGGATTGCATGACCATTTCCAGCAGATGGTAGCCATTTTCCAGGCGGCCGGTCACGTCCAGTGTCAGATTGACTTTTGCATTAGCAGATAAAGTATATTCCTTCATGGTAAATCCTCCGGATTCAAAAAAAGGACGATTGCTCGTCCTGATTTGTTACAGATTAAATAAGTTGAATCGCTTGATATCGATTGCTCTTACCGGACACATTTCGTGGCAGCAGAAGCAGCGGATGCAGCGTTTATAAAGAATAGCTGCTTTTTTATTGCGGATGGCAATCACGTGCTGCGGGCAGCTTTCGCGGCATTTACCGCAGCCGATGCAGTCTTTTTCACGGATGACCGGCTTTGGCGTGGTGATTTTCTTTGCCAGCGGACGCAGTGGAGCTGGTACGCGCTGGATGAAGTCGTTGGACTTGGATTCCGGATGAACGAAGTCTTTTTTTGCAAACTTTTCGATCGGTGTGCCAAGCAGATCCAGTTTTGTGTAGGAATCAGGGCACAGGCCGCGATCGATCGCAGATTTCAGCATATAGATCTCGTTTGGATCCATATTCATGATCTTTGCACCGACCAGATCCACGTTATATGGACTGCTGCCGCCGATAATAGCGCCTACGTGTCTTGCCTGACCGCCGGAGGGGCCGTTGCCTTCCATAGCATCAATAGCATCTACGATCACGATGCGTGGGCGGACCGTTTCACACAGGTCTACCAGCATAATACCGAAGTCTGTTTTCTCCGGGAAACGGCAGTGGAACTCCGGTTTCATCAGGCCAGGAACAGAGCCGAACATATTCTTCACAGCGCCGCTCATTACAGTGAGGCAGTGAGATTTCAGCTTTGCAATGTCCACGATCAGGTCTGCCTTTACCAGCGGATTGAGAATGTTAAAGGATTTGCAGCGCTGGCCGTGAGGCGCTTCCATGACGCTGTAACCAGGATCGTGGTTCAGTTCCAGACCGAATTTTTTCGCCATTGCTTCGTAGCCGGTGCCGGAATACATAGCTTTCATGGTTGCTGCATTGTAAAGGCCGCCGCCGCTTTCTGCGATTGTCACATTAGCGCCAAGAGACTTGATGCGGGTGCCAACGGCTGCTGTTACCAGCGGATGGGTAATAATAGCGGCTTCCGGCTTGGAGCGCATCAGCAGGTTTGGCTTGATGACTACATTCATGCCCGGCTTAATCAGGCTGTCCAGATCAAGCTGTTCGAAGATCGTATCGATCGATGCTTTGATTTTAGTGTACTCATAAGTGTCGCAGGCAGCCAGATAAACTGCATTCTGATTCATAAACAGCGCCCCTTACAGATTTTTGATAAATTCACGGATTCGCTCCAGGGCGATCTGAATGTGCTTGAGAGAATAGGAATAGGAAACACGGACGTAACCTTCGCCGCAGTCACCGAATGCATTGCCCGGCACCACAGCTACGCGGCTCTGACGGATCAGTTTTTCACAGAACTCCTCAGAGGTAAGACCGGTAGATTTGATGCATGGGAATACGTAGAATGCGCCTTCCGGCTCAAAGCAGGTGAGACCCATATCATTGAATGCGTTTACGATCAGTCGGCGGCGCATATCGTACTGATCACGCATATAAACGATGTCATCGTCGCCATTTTTCAGCGCTTCAATGGCAGCATACTGCGCCATAGTCGGTGCGCTCATAATCGCATACTGGTGCAGTTTTGTCATAGCGTTGAGGATCTGCTCCGGACCAACTGCAAAGCCGAGACGCCAGCCGGTCATAGCAAATGTTTTGGAGAAGCCGTTGATCACGATGGTGCGCTCCCACATACCTTCAATTTCACTGAAGCAAACGTGAGCTTTGCCGCCGTAAGTCAGTTCACTGTAAATCTCGTCGGAGATAACCAGCAGATCGTGCTCTTTTACAACTTCTGCAATTTCTTCCAGATCCTTGCGGCGCATGATGCCGCCGGTTGGGTTGTTCGGGAATGGCAGGATCAGCAGCTTTGTTTTTGGTGTGATCTTCTCGCGCAGCGCCTTGGCTGTCAGACGGAATTTATCTTCTTCCTTTGTTTCGATAATAACCGGCACACCTTTCGCCATCTGTGTCATTGGAACATAGCACACAAAGCTAGGCTCTGGGATCAGCACTTCGTCGCCCGGGTTTACCAGGGTGCGGATGGCCATGTCAATTGCTTCGGAACCGCCAACGGTTACCAGCACCTCTGTGTCAGCGTTATAAGACACGTTGTATTTTCTCTGCATCCAGCTTACGATCTCGTTGCGCAGGGCGGTGAAACCACGGTTTGGAGAATAGAAAGTTTTGCCCTGTTCCAGTGTTTTGATACCCTCAGCGCGTACATGGAATGGGGTAGTGAAGTCCGGTTCGCCAATGGAAAGAGAGATCACGTCATCCATTTCGCTAGCAATATCAAAAAATCTGCGAATGCCGGAAGGTTTTACCTCTAAAATCTCCCGGTTCATTCTGCTTGTGTAATCGATCACAGTGTGTACTCCCTTCTGTCCTTGTCATCGTCGTTCAGGATGACATCAGCTTCTTTGTATTTTGTCAGAATAAAGTGGGTTGCAGTGGAAAGAACGCCGTCCAGAGTGGAAAGACGCTTTGCAACGAACATAGCAATGTCCTGAATGGTCTTGCCGTGCACCATAACAGCCAGGTCAAAACCGCCGGACATGAGATAAACGCTCTCAACTTCAGTAAACTGCATGATTGTATTGGCAACAGTATCAAAACCTGTTTCCTTTTTAGGTGCAACGCGCAGCTCAATCAGAGCGGAAGCGCGGGCGCCGCCAACTTTATCCCAGTTGATGAGAGGCTTATAACCACGGATCACGCCTGTTTTTTCCAGAACAGCAATCTCTCTCTTTACGTTTTCTTCTGTTGTGTCCAGCATTACGGCCAGCTGGGCGTTTGTCAGACGGGCGTTCTCGTTCAGAAGTTGGATTAATTTTTTGTTCATGATGATAACTCCTCTCAAAATTGTTTTTCTTTTGAAAAATTTTATGTATGGAAATGTTTGATTACTTTTTTAAGCAATCGGCAGTTTGTGCGGCTGACGATCTACATAGATGGTAAACTCTTCAAAGCCGGCATTTTTCAGAATATCCAGCCCGGTTTCAATGCCGGAGCCGATATCTGCCCAGCGGTGGGCATCGCTGCCGAGTGTAACGTGTTTGCCGCCCAGCTCGTGGAATCGCTTGATTACGATTGGACATGGCATGGTATTGCCGATTTTCTGGCGCAGGCCGGAAGTATTCAGCTCCAATGCCTTGTCTTTGCGGATCAGCGCATGAAGAATGGAATCGATGTGGCTTTCATAGACTTCGTAGCCTACCTCAATGTTATGGTCGCCCTGAATATAGCGGAGCGGGTAGGTAAGGTGGGCAAGGGAGTCGAACCAACCAAGGTTAATCATTTCCATGATCTGTTCAAAGTACTGATCCAGCAGGCGGACAATGTCGCACTTTGTATAGTCTACAAAGTAGAAGTCCGGCATACCGACAATATTATGGAGGGAACCCAGTACAAAGTCAAACTGAAACTCTGACAGAATTTTTTCTGCCAGAGAAATATTCTGAGTAGCCTGGCCAAGCTCAATGCCATGATATACCTTGATCTGGTCACGAAACATGATGGCTGCTTTCTGAGTTTCCATCAGAGAGCGGCGGACAACGTCCATCGCTTCCTGATCCTCATACATATTGCAGTCGCAGTGGTCGGTAATCGTGATTGCATGCAGGCCCATGCGGACCGCATTTTCACACAGCATCACAGCGGAGTCATTTCCATCAAAGGAGACCTGGCTGTGGATATGGCAATCAGAGATATAACGGTATTTCATGATGATTGTCTCTCCAGTAACAAGTAATTTAAAGTGCTAAAACATACAATTGTATATATTTCAGCTTATTATAGCACAATTTATTTGCAGATGGTAGCATAAGGAAGTTACAACTTTGTATTTTTGTATCACATATCTAAAAGATAAGCATTGCGTTGTTTATTTTTTACAATTTTCGTAAACAGAATTATACAGCGGGGAAAATCCTTGACATTTCGCGGTATTTCTCCCATAATAATGATGAATCTTTATTTTTTGGAGGTAGTAGAAATGCGTGCAGTAATTGCGGTTATTGGTAAGGACATGGTTGGTATTCTGGCAAATGTTTCCACAAAATGTGCAGAGTACGGTGTAAACGTAATGGAGGTTACACAGTCTGTTCTCCAGGACATGTTTGCAATGATTATGATGGTAGATATCACCAATTCTACTGTGGAATTCAGCACACTGGCTGATTCCATGGAAAAAATCGGTGAAGAGATGGGCCTGAAGATCTACACAATGCACGAGGATATCTTCAATTCCATGCACAGAATCTAAATTATATAAGGGATTGGAGAGAACGACATGATTAATACACGTGACATTCTGGAAACGATCAATATGATCGAAAATGAAGATCTGGACATTCGTACTGTTACCATGGGTATCTCCCTGTTCGACTGTATGGATCCAGACATCAACAAAGCCTGTGACAAGGTATATGACAAGATCTGCCGCTATGCAGGTGATCTTGTGAAGACAGGTGAGGCGATCAGCCGCGATTACGGTATTCCGATCATCAATAAGCGAATCTCCGTAACACCTATGGCACTGGTTGCAGCACCATGCGTTGGCCAGAACCCGGTTGCTTTTGCAAAGGCACTGGACAGAGCGGCAAATACCACCGGTGTTAACTTCATTGGCGGTTATTCTGCGCTGGTACATAAAGGCTTTGGTCCTGGCGATGAAGCATTCATTAACAGTATTCCGGAAGCACTTGCAGAGACCAACCTGGTTTGCTCCTCTGTAAATATCGGCAGCACAAAAGCCGGTATCAACATGGACGCTGTACGCATGATGGGCGAAGTTGTTCGCAAGTCTGCAGAGCTGACAGCAGACCGTGAGTGCATCGGTGCCGCAAAGCTGGTTGTATTCTGCAACGCACCAGAAGACAACCCATTCATGGCAGGCGCATTCCACGGCCCAGGCGAACCTGACGCTGTGATCAACGTTGGTGTATCCGGCCCTGGTGTTGTACGCGCAGCACTGGCCAAGGCAGACAGCTACGACCTGACAGAAGTAGCAGAGCTGATCAAGAAGACTGCATTCAAGATCACCCGTATGGGTCAGCTGGTTGCACAGGAGGCTTCCCGTCGTCTGGATGTTCCATTTGGCATCATCGATCTGTCTCTGGCACCAACACCGGCTGTTGGTGATTCCGTTGCTTACATTCTGGAGGCAATGGGTCTGGAAAGCTGCGGCGCACACGGCACAACAGCTGCTCTGGCAATGCTCAACGACGCTGTTAAGAAGGGCGGCGTTATGGCATCCTCCCACGTTGGCGGTCTGTCCGGCGCATTTATTCCTGTTTCTGAAGACGCAGGTATGATCAAGGCTGCAAGAAGCGGCGCTCTGACACTGAACAAACTGGAAGCAATGACAGCAGTTTGCTCTGTTGGTCTCGATATGATCATCATTCCTGGCGATACCTCCGCAGAGATCATTTCCGGCATTATTGCAGACGAAGCAGCAATCGGTATGGTAAACAGCAAGACAACTGCTGTGCGTGTAATTCCTGCAATCGGCAGACAGGCTGGCGAGGAAGTAGACTTCGGCGGTCTCCTCGGCTATGGCCCGATCATGGATGTAAACCGTAATTCTCCGGAAAAGTTTATCCATCGCGGCGGCAGAATCCCTGCACCAATGCAGAGTCTGAAAAACTAACCTCACAAATAATGGAAAGCTGTACCTGAGAAGGTGCGGCTTTTTTGTTTTTTGGGGGAAGAAAACAGGACACATCTCCGGTGTGTTTTCCTATATATAATGAAAAGGGAAGAAGAGATGGAATTTTTCTGCCGAAAAAGATTGGGTGACAGCTTGTCATATCTTACGATATTGTTACTGAACTGATAAAAAATTAACAGAAAATTTACAGAGTTGAGAACAGACTGTAAAAGGTTCCAATCAGGATGATGGAGTTAAAGTAGGGTTTTACATCATTTTAACAACGGCTTTGTATTGTTTTTCTACGGAGGATGACAGTTTTTTTATGGCGGACATGTCAAAATGACGAAGCAGTTTTTCGAGCATTTTCGCCTTGTGTACTTCGTGAAAATGACATACAAGATATTGTAAAATGGTTAGTTATTTCACAAACGCAAATATTAGCCACAATGCACAAAAGTTATAAACACTTTTGACACCGAAGTGCTAAATAACCAGTTTGTCAAGGCAGAAATATATAATTTTTATGAATTTATTAATAAATAATATTGAAAACAGACTTGATTTATTTTAGTTTCTTTGATATATTATTGTTGTATTGTCATAGCGTGGATTTCTATGGTCATTTATAGAAATTTTACAATTGCCCACTGGGAACGTTTTTGTAGGTTTCGGCAAAATGACCAAACGGATTCCACCCTTTCAATAAGTGTGATTTTGATGCGCTTAATGAGAAGTTTCTCATGCATCGGATCATCGGCATGATTGGAAGCACAATACATCTTTATCATCAAGGGCTACTGTGGAGTAGCCTGACAGACAAGTGGTCATCGCATGAACGCTAAATACCAGCCGTATAGACTGATAGCGGCTTCTACAGTTTATGCAGCCGGTATGGTTATGTGTGGCCATGAAAAACCTACGTTGTACATCATGTTACAACACAGATGCCCATGGTGGTGGCGGTGTATACATTGTGTATGCCGACAAGCCACAATTCAAAGCTCAATGAAATTGTTGCATTAAAGGAGGTGCGGTCAAGGTGCAGGACATTGTCAAACAAATCGTTGAAATGGACCGAAAAGCTAGAGAAGCTACTGAAGCAATCAACAAAGAAAGAGTGAACTCCGAACGCGAGGTTGCTGAAAGACGTGTTGCTTTGCGTCAGGAATATCTGGCAGAAGCCCGACAGACCATTCCGCAGAATGTTTCCGCGGAAAAACAAGCCGCTCAGGACAAATGGGAGATTGTTGAAAGAAAGAACACAAACCTGTCACAGCAGCTGGATGAGCTTTACAGCAGAAAGTGTGACGAGTGGGTAAAAACAATCGTCGCAAAAGTGATAGGGGAGTGATTTAATGCTTTCCAGTATGTCTTCCAACGCTGTTTTGGCAAGAGCGAGAACAAGATTTGGTAATAGACTCACTGAGCAGAATTTCACAGACTTACTTGCTTGTAAGTCCACTCAGGAAGTATGTTACTATCTCAAGAATCGTACTTACTACAACAGCATTCTGGCTGACGTGAGCGAGAGCGAAGTTACTCGTTCCCAGTTAGAAGTTTTACTCAAGCAAAGCCTCTTTGAGGATTGCGCATCATTGGGTAGATATGGCTCATCCGTTGGTGAGCGCATGTCTGAATACCTGATCCGGCGCAGTGAGATTGAACAGGTTATGCACAGCCTCGTAGTTCTGAACTCTGGTAAGACAGATGGCTATACAATTTATATGCCGCCTTACCTGATTGCTCAGACTAAGATCGACGTTGAGGCTCTGGGTCATATGCAGACCTTTGATGACCTGCTCGCAGCACTGAACAAAACTCCATATCAGAAGATCGTGGAGAAGTTCAGACCAGCTGAAGGAGAGCTGCTCGATTACACAGGAATTGAAAATGCTCTGTATACTTATCTGTATCAGGATACATTCCGTATGATCAATAAGTACTACAAGGGTGAAGCCGCTGATCAACTCCGTGAAATCTTCAACTCTTATCTTGATTTGGACAACTACGTTCGAATCGTAAGAATGAAAACATTCTTCAACGCACCAGCAGATGTTATCCGCGGTGCAATCCTGCCTTTCTCCACCATTAAAAAGGACTTTATGGAGAAGCTGATCAAAGCTAGGGATGTACAGGAAGTACATGAAGTTATGGCTAAGACCAGACCAGGTAAGCGTTACCTGAAGAAGCAGGAAACCTTTGAAGAGGATATTCCGATTAAGACACAGTACAACATCTGTCGTCACAATATCCACTTCTCCAGCCACGCCAGCGTGGTTATGTTATCCTATATCTTTGTTAAGCAGGCAGAAATTGCTGATATCACCAATATCCTTGAGGGTATCCGCTACGACATGCCAGCAGCAAAGATCGCAAATTTACTTACCATCGTCAATTTTCAATGAAAGGAAGTGTCGATTAATTGGCTGTAGTAAAGCTGAAAGAAGTAAGTATTATTGGCAAGCTGGCTGATATTGACGCTGTAGCAACCGTTTGTGGTAGATCTGGTTTCTTCCATGCAGACGACGCTATGTCTCAGTACGGCGACACACCTGACTTCACTGCATTTAGTGAAGAAAACCCTTACACAGAAGCTCTCCAGGGCCTGAAGGACGCTCTGAACAAGGCAGGCAAAGAGATCAATCTGCTCAGCACACAGGAGTCCAAGAACTTCTACATGACAGCAGACGAAGCTATTGCTTATGCTAAGGACGTTGCATCCAAGGTTAAAGAGTGGGAAGCTAACAAGGCTGCAGCAGCTGCAAAGCTCGCTGAGTATGAGGAATCCATGGAAGCTATGGGCCACTTTGTTGGTCTCAACCTGAACCTGGATGAAATCGCATCTTGTGAGTACGTTAACGTAAGATTTGGTTCCTTGCCAAAAGAAAACTTAGACAAACTCAACGCATACAAAGAGAATCCAAACGTTATCTTTACACCATGTGTAGCAGATGAAGAGCGTCAGTGGGGTCTCTACTTTGCACCAGCAGCAAACACAAGCGATGTAGATCGTATTTTTGCTGGCCTTAAGTTCCAGAAGGTTACACTGGACACAATGACAGGTCGTCCTGAGGACACTGTTGCTGCTCTCCGTCAGAAGAGAGATCACGAAGCAATGATCGTTAGCCAGTCTCAGGCTAACATGGACTCCCTCATCAACGGTGAGTTCAACAAGATTCAGCAGGTTTACACATTCCTCGCTGAAAAGAACGTTTACTACACAGCTATCTGCCGCAGCGCAGCTAGATACGACGATAACTTTGTTATCATCGGTTGGATTCCTAAGAAGGCTGAAGATCAGCTGAGAAAGGAACTCGCACAGTTCAAGCTCATCGAGCTGAGCTTCAAGACTGGTAAGGAAGTTGAAAAGCACAACCCACCAGTTACAATTCATAACCCACCATTCTTCAGAGGTTTTGAATTCTTTACAAGAATGTACGGTATGCCTGGTCCACAGGATATCGACCCAACACCATTTATGGCAATCATTTACACAATCTGCTTCGGTATCATGTTCGGTGATATCGGTCAGGGCGCTTGTGTAGCACTTATCGGTTATCTCCTCATGTGGAAATGCGCTAAGATGCAGGTTGGTAGAATTCTTCTCCACTGCGGCTGCAGCTCCATGGTATTTGGTTTCTTCTACGGCTCAATCTTCGGTTTCGAAGAATGGCTGAACCCGGTTCACCAGGGTATGGGCATCGCATTTGCTCACGGTGAAAAGTTCATCCACGTTATGAACGCTGACACATCTGCGAACATCATCTACGCGACCATGGGTCTCGGCGTAATCATGATGACAGCAGCTATGATCATCAACATCATCAACAAGTTTGCACGCGGCAAAATCGGCGAAGCTATCTTTGGCATGTCCGGTTGCGCAGGTCTTGCATTCTACATCGGCCTCGCTGGCGTTCTCGCATCCCTGATCGTTCCAGATTACTGCGAATTCGTTGGCTTCAACGGCTTCAACATCCTCTGGCTGCTGCTCCTGCTGCTCCTGCCACTGGTTGCAATCTTCTTCCACGGCCCAATGACCGAACTCTTTGAAGGTCGTGGCTTTAACCTCGGCGGCGCTGGTATCGGCGACTTCATCCTTCAGAACTTCTTCGAACTGATGGAAGTTGCGATTTCCACAATGTCCAACGTAATGTCCTACCTCCGTGTTGGTGCTTTCGTACTGGTTCACGCAGGTATGATGCAGGTAGTTTTCGCCCTCGCTACTTCCTTTGGTGGCGACGGTGGCGTTATCTACATTATCATCGTTGTTATCGGTAACGGCGTTATCACAGCTCTCGAAGCACTCCTCGTATGTATCCAGGTTATGAGACTTAACTTCTACGAACTCTTCAACCGCTTCTACGCAGGTGGCGGCCGTGAATACGTTCCGGTTAACGCAGCAGAAATGATCGAGAAGTAATTTTCGATTGATTCGCTAAATTATTCAAAACAAACAAAATTTTAAAGAAAAGTTTTATTATTTTTATTGATTTTTGGAGGAAAATATTATGACTTACTTACTTATTGCTCTGCCAATCATCGCTCTCGCAGCTTCCGTATTCTTTGGCATTAGATCTTTCAAAAAAGGCAAGAAGGCTAAGGGTGTTGTTGTTAAGCAGCTCCTCGCATTCATGGCAATCGCAGTTATGACATTCGCAGTTCCAGTTGTTGCTTCCGCTGCTGAGCACGAAGTAGAAGCAGTTGAAACAGAGCACATCACAATCACAGAAGACGGCACAGTTGCTCGTTCTTCTGACGCACTCGGCCTCATCGCAGCAGGCATGGTAACAGGTATCTCCGGTATCGGCGGCGGTCTCGCTGTAGCAGCAGCTGCTCCAGCAGCTATCGGCGCAACAGCTGAAGATCCAAAGGCATTCGGTAAGGCTCTGATCTTCGTTGCTCTGGGTGAAGGTGTTGCTCTGTACGGTCTTCTGATCTCCATCCTTATCCTCGGTAAGGTTGCAGTTTGATTCTATTTTAAGATTCAAATTTTACTTAACTTATTCAACAAAAAGAATTTTAGTTTAAACGAGACTTTTAGTTACGTTTAACAGTTTTTATTAGTTAAAGCGAAAAGAAAGCAGGTGGCATCAATGCGCTTTTATTTAATAAGCGATAATGAGGACACCCTGGTCGGCATGCGTCTTGCCGGCATTGAAGGCACAATGGTTGCTAACGAAACAGATGCTCTGAAGGAACTGAACAAGGCAATGAAGCGTGTGGAAGACACTGCTGTTGTACTCATTACACAGAATGTCGTAGACATGATTCCTGATACTGTTTACAACCTTAAGATGAACTGTAAGCGTCCTCTTATTGTCGAGGTCCCTGATAGGAACGGCAATGGTCGCACAAAAGATGCTATCACCCGTTATGTCCGTGAGGCAGTCGGTATTAAGATTTAGTTTCTATTTTTCAGTTTTGGCCGCTTAAAAGGCGGCGGAACGGGGGTAAATAATGGCTTCAAATATGGAGAAATTGAGTGGTTTTTACTCTGCCATTAATCACTATGCTGAGGCGCAGCGCGAAAAAATTCTGAAAGACATCGAAGCTTATAAGATCAAGAGCTTGCGTGAGGCTGAGTCCACCGCAAAGATCGAGGCTGAGCGTCTTATCAAGAAGGAAGTTGCGGAGTCCCGCAACGGTATTGTTCGCGACATGTCTCACAAAGAGATGGATGCTCGTAAAGTACTGCTCGAGAAACGCCAGAAGATTGCAGACAGTGTATTTGAAAAAGCTGCTGCTGAGCTGGTAGCATACACAGCAAAGCCAGAATACACAAACCTGCTCCAGAAGAATGCTTCTGAGATGGCTAAGGTTCTCACAAAGCCAGGTACTGTAGTGTACGTTAAGGCTGGTGACGCTAAGGCACAGCAGGTTGCAAGTGCAAGCTTCGGCGCAAACGCTACCGTTAAGGTAGACAACAAAATTAAAATTGGTGGCATTCGTGCAGAGAACATTGATATGCATATCGAACTGAATGCTACTCTCGATGCTATGCTGGCAGCACAGCGTAGCTGGTTCGAAGAAAATTCGGGGATGGCTGTGGTCTGATCCGCTATCCATTTGTATTAATTGGAGATGAGTAAATGATGGAAAATCAAAATGTTATTTGCGGCATCAACGGTTGTCTTGTAACCGTTAACAATGCTCGCAGTTTCTCCATGATGGAAATGGTGTATGTCGGACACGAGCGCCTCGTTGGTGAGGTTATCGGTATTACCGACAAGTTTACCACCATTCAGGTTTATGAAGAAACAGTTGGCTTAACACTTGGTGAGCCAATCGTTGGCACAGGCAGCCCAATGAACATTACACTGGGCCCTGGCATCATGCACAATATCTTCGACGGTATTGCGCGTCCTCTGCAGGCTATCGCTGCAGAATCCGGCACATTTATCAGCCGTGGTTCCAAGGCTACAACCTTGGACGAAAACAAGCTCTGGAACGTAACAGTTAAGGTTGCTGTAGGCGACAAGCTGGTTCCAGGCGACATTTACGCAGAAGTTCCAGAAACATCTGCTATCGTTCACAAGTGCATGCTCTCCCCAAAGATCAAGAGTGCTGTTGTTACTAAGGTAATGCCATCCGGTCAGTACAAGGTACACGACACTGTTATCGAGGTTGAGGATGACAACGGTGTAACACATCAGCTCACACTGTGCCAGAAGTGGCCAATCAGAATGGAGAGACCTGTTGCTAAGAGAACTCCTTCTACAGTTCCGCTGATCACCGGCCAGAGAATCCAGGACTGCCTGTTCCCACTCGTTAAGGGCGGTACAGCATGTATCCCAGGTGCTTTCGGCTCCGGTAAAACAATGACACAGCACCAGCTCGCTAAGTGGTGCAACGCTGACATCATCGTATACGTAGGTTGCGGTGAGCGTGGTAACGAAATGACTCAGGCTCTGGAAGAGTTTGCTGAACTGATCGACCCAAGAAGCGGTAAGAAGCTCCTTGAGAGAACTGTTCTCATTGCTAACACATCCAACATGCCTGTAGCAGCTCGTGAAGCTTCCATTTACACAGGTATTACTCTCGCTGAGTACTACCGTGACATGGGTTATGACGTAGCTATGATGGCTGACTCCACTTCCCGTTGGGCTGAGGCTCTCCGTGAAATCTCCGGCCGTCTCGAAGAAATGCCTGCTGAAGAAGGCTTCCCAGCATACCTGCCATCCAGACTCGCAGAGTTCTATGAGCGTGCTGGTTACGTTCACAACCTCAATGGCACTGAAGGTTCTATCTCTATCGTTGGTGCTATTTCACCTGCAGGCGGTGACTTCTCCGAGCCTGTTACACAGAACACAATGAGATTTACTCGTTGCTTCTGGGCTCTGGATAAGAGCCTGGCTTATGCTCGTCACTTCCCAGCTATTGACTGGCTGGCAAGCTACACCGAGTATGACCTTTCCCTGGAAGATTGGTACAACACAAACCTGGGCGAAGAATTCATTGAGTACCGTAACATCATCAATGACATTCTCCAGGAAGAGAATAAGCTGATGGAAATCGTTAAGCTCGTTGGTGCTGACGTTCTCCCAGACGATCAGAAGCTCGTTATCGAGGTTGCTCGTGTGGTACGTGTTGGCTTCCTGCAGCAGAACGCATTCCACCCAGACGATACATATGTACCGATCGAAAAGCAGAGAGATATGATGAAGGTTATCGTTCATCTCTTCAATAAGTCTTCTCAGCTTGTTGCAGCAGCTGTTCCGCTGGATGGTCTGCTTGAGACAGGTATCTACGAGAGAGTTATCAAGATGAAGTACGAAGTACCAAACAACGATCTTTCTAAATTTGACGATATAATCAACGATATCGACAACACAATCGCTTCCGTTATCTCCCAGTAAGAGCTAACGCTGCGGTAGGTTTTAACAGCCGAACTTAAACTCTTATCATCTGCCGTGCGAGGATGGTAAGGAAAAGCAGTTTATTCGCACGGAGAAGGCGGTTAATAATATGATTCTCGATTATATTGGCGTTAAAGAGATTAATGGCTCTCTGATCGTTATCGAGGGTGTTGAAAATGCTTTCTACGAAGAGACTGTAGATATTCGTCTCGACGATGGTAGCATGCGCCAGGGTAGAATTGTGCAGATCGATGGTGATCGTGTTGTTATCCAGGTTTTCGAGGGTTCCAAGGAAATCTCCCTGACAAACACACGCACAAGACTCCGTGGCCGCCCAATGGAGATGCCACTTTCGCCAGAAATTTTAGGACGTACATTTAACGGTGCTGGTAAGCCAATCGATGGTCTTGGCGCTATCTTCCCAGATAAGAGCGTTAACATCAACGGTGATCCAATCAACCCAGCATCCCGTGTATATCCAAAGAACTACATCCACACCGGTATTTCTTCTATCGACACACTGATGACACTGATCCGTGGTCAGAAGTTGCCTATCTTCTCCGGTTCTGGTATGAAGCACAACGAGCTCGCAGTTCAGATTGCTAGCCAGGCTTCCATCACAGATAAGGGTGGCGCAGACAACTTTGCAATCGTATTCTGTGCAATGGGTGTTAAGAACGACGTTGCGGAGTACTTCCGTACTTCCTTCGACGAATCCGGTGTTCTGCAGAACGTAGTAATGTTCCTCAACTTGGCTAACGACCCAATCATTGAGAGAACACTCGCACCTCGTTGTGCACTTTCTGCTGCTGAGTATCTTGCTTACGAGCGCGACATGCACGTTCTCGTAATCATGACAGATATGACAGCTTACGCTGAAGCACTGCGTGAATTCTCCTCCTCCAAGGGTGAAATTCCAGGTAGAAAGGGTTACCCAGGTTACCTCTACTCTGACTTTGCTTCTCTGTACGAGCGTGCAGGTATGGTTCACGGCAAGACTGGTACAATCACACAGCTGCCAATCCTGACCATGCCTAACGATGACGTTACACACCCAGTACCTGACCTCACCGGCTACATCACCGAGGGTCAGATCTCTCTGGATCGTTCCCTGGACAACAGTAAGGTTTACCCACCAGTTGGTATCCTCCCATCCCTGTCCCGTCTGATGAAGGACGGTATCGGTGCTGAATTTACACGTGATGACCACAAGGCTCTCTCTGACCAGCTCTTCGCATCTTATGCAAAGTGCATGGACGCTAGATCCCTGGCATCCGTTATCGGTGAAGAAGAACTTTCCAAGAAGGATAAGCGCTACCTGACATTTGGTAAGCTCTTCGAATCCAAGTTCATCACACAGGGCTTCAAGGAGAACCGTTCCATCGCAGAAAGCTTGGATCTCGGTTGGGAAATCCTTGGTACACTTCCACGCATCGAGCTGGATCGTGTTCCAGACGATCTCCTTGACAAGTACTACGTAAAGAAGTACGAAGACTAAAAATAACCTTCCCAAGAATGAGGTGAGCTTAATTGGCGAATAAAGTTTTACCAACCAAAAGCCAGTTGATCGCTACGAAGAAGCAGCTCAAACTCTCTAAAAAGGGTTATGAGTTGATGGACCGTAAGCGTAATGTTCTCATTCGTGAGATTATGCAACTGCTTGACGAGGCAGGCAAGATTCAGGACAAGATCGATGTAACCTTCCAGGCTGCATACGATGCTCTCCAGCTTGCTAACATTACCCTTGGTAATACAGGCGAACTCGCAAGCACCATCCCATTTGACGATGGTCTGAACGTTGCATACCGCAGCGTTATGGGCGTTGAGCTCCCGATGGTAGACTGGGTTGAGGTTAAGATGGATAAAGTTCCATACGGTCTTCATTCCAGTAATGTATCATTAGACGATGCGTTTCTCAAATTCGTAGAGGTTAAGCGTATGTCTGCTGAACTGGCAGAGATCGAAAACAGTGTGTTCCGTCTTTCTGACGCGATCAAAAAGACAACAAGACGTGCAAACGCCTTGAAGAACATCATGATTCCTCGTTTCCAGGCTGACATTAAGTTTATTAACGAAGTTCTGGAAGAAAGAGAAAGAGAAGAATTCTCACGTATGAAGATGATCAAGAAGAAGAAGGTTCGTGTTGCAGAAGAAGCTGCTGAAGCAGCTCTGAAGGCAGCAGCAGAACAGGCAACTGCATAATCTGATTGATCTCGCGGCAGCGGGGGGCTTAGGCCCTCCGCTGTTTGTTTTTTGTGAGAAAATCACAATTTTATCTGGAATTATTTCTATCTTTATGCTACAATGAAATATATATTTCAGTTGAAAGGATGGAACGAGAATGAGCGCAGTTCCTTTTACACCGGGAGAAATTATGATCCCAAAAGAAAATCTTGAAAAGTGGAGTGTTGTGGCATGTGACCAGTTCACATCCCAGCCAGAATATTGGGAAGCAGTGGAGAAGGAAGTGGAAGGCTATCCATCCTCCTACAATATCATTTTCCCGGAAGCACATCTGGAAACTGTTGACTTTAATGAAAAAGTAGAGTCTATCAACACCACAATGACAAAGTACTTCCGTGATGAGGTATTTAACACATACCGCAACAGCATGGTTTACGTTGAGCGTATCCTGAAGAACGGCAAGGTTCGTAAGGGCGTTATCGGTATGCTGGACCTGGAAGATTATGATTACAACAAGGGTTCCCGCAGCCTGATCCGTGCAACAGAGGGCACTGTTCTGGAGCGTATTCCACCACGCCAGAAGGTTCGCCGCTGTGCGCTGCTGGAGTCTCCACACATCATGATCCTCATCGATGACCCGGATAAGAATATCATCGAGCCACTGGCAGAACTGAAAGAAGAGCGCGAGAAGCTTTACGATTTTGATCTGAACATGGATGGCGGCCACGTTGCAGGTTATCGCCTGAAGGGTCCTGATTACATGAAAATTATGAAGGACTGCGGCACACTGGCATCCCGTGAAGTATTCAACGCAAAATACGGCCTGTTCGGTAAGGCACCGCTTGTATTTGCAGTTGGTGACGGCAACCACTCTCTGGCAACTGCTAAGGCTTGCTACGAAGAGAAGAAGAGACTGGGCGTTGCAAACAGCATGAGCCCATGCCGCTATGCAATGGTTGAAGTTTGCAACCTCCATGATGATTCTCTGGAGTTCGAAGCAATTCATCGTGCAGTGTTTGATGTTGATGGCGACAAGTTCCTTGCTGCGCTCCGCGATTACTGTGATTCTCAGGAAGGCCGCGAGGCACCACAGTCCTTCACTGTAGTAGTAAATGGTAAGGATGAAGTGATCGAGATCGCAAAGCCAAAGCACACACTGGCTGTTGGCACAGTACAGGATTTCATCGACGAGTACATTTCCTGCTGCGGCGGTAAGGTTGACTACATCCACGGTGAAGATGTAACACGTGACCTGGCAGCGAAGGGCGCTGTTGGTATTCTTCTGCCTGCAATGCAGAAGGAAGAACTGTTCCGTACAGTTATTCTGGAAGGCGCACTGCCAAGAAAGACATTCTCCATGGGCGAAGCTTGTGACAAGCGTTACTACCTGGAGTGCAGAAAGATTAAATAAATCCTGCTAATTGGGGAAGCCTTTTCAACAAAGGCTTCCTTTTTTGTGCAAAAAAAGACCGCCGGGGAAATCCCAGCGGTTTTTTTAATTCCACAGCGATGTGCAATACATGGCTGTTTTGTCTTCTGCGGCAGTAAATCCAAGTCTGCTGTAAAAATGGGTCTGGTCATTGACAGCCATCAAGGCGATCCGCAGATAATTTTTATAGTGATCCATAATTTTTTCCATCAGTGCAGTACCGATGCCGTGTCCCTGATATTCCGGACGAACCAGTACATAGGGGATGTAGGCATTCATGTTTCCATCATCCATGGCGGCGACCAGCCCAATCAGCTTCTGCTGCTCCCATGCGGAGTATACAGTGTTCATCTGCGCGATTGCACTTGTCAGCCGCAGCGGATAAGCGCCGGAAGCCCATTTTACAGAAAGAAACAGTTGTTCCAGTTGTGTTGATGGAAAAATTCGGCAATCTTTGTATGCAACATTCATCGGCAGCCTCCTTTTCAGAGTCAGCCGCACCTCATAGAAACCCTTAATTGGTGGGATTACTTCTTGCCTCGTGGGCAAACCTGCATGCAAACACCGCAAACGGCGCCGCGGCCAATGTGCTGGTAAGCTTTTTTCATGTGGTCACTGCATTTCTCCGGACTGAAAATATCCATTCTATCTACACCCACACACCATTCTTTGCCGGAAATTGCCTTTGCCGGGCAGGCATCGGTGCAGATGGTGCAGTCACCGCAGACGGAAACAGGATACTGCGGTTCCTGTAGGAATGGGCAGTCAGTGAACAGCGTGCCCAGGCGAACCCGTGGACCATGTTCATTATGAAGAAACAGAGAACTTTTGCCAATAGTGCCAAGACCGCAGTGGCAGGCCATATGTTTGTGAGAGAATCGACCGTTATAGTTCCAGCCATTTTTGTTGATGCTCTGTGAGGATGCGACTGTAATATATGTATATCCATGACGGCTGAGAAGCATGCCTGCCCGCAGCAGCATCTGATCAATAAAAGCATTGACGGTGCGGTAGTGGTTGAAATAAGTGTGAGTCGGCTGGCCGTCAATTTCATCTACAATCGCGTCGGAAAGGCGAACAACGATGCTCATACCGTAGCGGCACTTGCCAACGCCCATGCCTTCCTGTTCCATCCACTGCAGGTCGTCTCCTTCCATGGCGGTGAAACCAACGTCTGCCACGCCGTTTGCCAGCAGCATTGTTCGCAGTTCTTCCTGAATCTGCAGGATTTTTTCTGTTTCCATGCTTATTCCTCCGATTTTCTGATTTGTTTGTAGTATAGCACAGATAGGGAAAAGGGTCAAAAATTGCTTTTCCAGAATTTGTTTGAACTGTATGAAAAGCAGAGAAAAAATTTGGCAGATATGATAAAGAAACCTTGCAATCAATTTACAAAAGTGTTACAATGAAAACGTACTTCAAAAAGAAAACAAAGAAAGGAAGTGGCGTCTTGAAACCGGACCCGTTGTTATGCATGACAATTGAATACCAGAAGGGCGCCGCACAGCCTGCTGCGTCCGATTTTTGAAGGGATGATAAGAATGATTTTATTTTACAAAAGCAACATCCACGGCAAAATCCAGCAGATTGAAGACTGGGAAGCCGGTTGCTGGGTTCGCTGCATCAAACCGACAGAAGAAGAACTGGAGATGCTGGTGAACGAATATCATATTGAACCGGAATTCATCCGGTCCGCAACTGACGAAGAAGAATCCTCGCATATTGACGCAGAAGATGAAAGCACACTGGTTATCGTCGATATTCCGATGCGTGTAGAGAATGAAGAAGACCTGGAATTTACTACAATTCCGCTGAGTATTATTCTCACACAGAAAAACGTGATTACCATCTGTATGCACGAAACTGATATTTTAAATAACTTTGCAAGCGGTACCGTAAAAAGTGTGTACACGCACTATCGTGTGCAGTTTATGCTGAAAATTATGTTTGCCATTGCAACACGCTATATTTTGAACCTGCGCCAGCTGGATCGTTACAGTGGCCAGGTTGAAAAAGATCTGGAGAAATCTCTGAAGAACAGCGAACTGATGAAGTTGCTGGATATCAAGAAATCTCTGGTTTACCTGTCTTCTTCTCTGAAGGCCAACGAGCGTACCATTGAGCGCGTGCGTCTTGGCCGATTGATCAAGCTTTATGAAGAAGACCATGATCTGCTGGAAGACCTGCTTATTGAAATCAAGCAGGGTATTGATATGTCAGGCAACTCCCTGAGCATTATTTCCAGTACCACCGATGCATTCAACGGCGTGATTTCCAATAACCTGAACAACGTGATGAAGGTTCTTACTTCTATCACACTGTTGATCGCGATCCCGACGTTGATTTCCGGCATCTACGGCATGAACGTAGAATGGCTGCCGATTCCGTATTTCCCATTTGTTATGGGTATCTGCCTGGTAGCTATCGGCATTGGTTTCTTTATTTTGAGAAAGAAAAAGATGATTTAAAAAACGCACTGCGTTTGAGAACTCCTCCGGGTGAGGATCTCTCCAATGCAGTGCGTTTTTTTATTTTGTAGGATCATATGCTTTTTTCTGGCGGTGGAGCATCCGCTGCCAGCTGATAAAACCATTACAGTCGTGAATGAGAAACAGCACGAAGCAGATGACCATTGGCAGATACGATAGATCCTCCACTGTAGCCATGACCCACAGCACAATGAGCACGATGTCATTGAGGCCGTAGGCCAGTGCAAACAGCGGGCTGCGCAGCAGGCCGAGGAAAGCCGCAACATAACTGGTGGTGACGGAGATGGTGCTGAAAATCAGATTTTCGTTGCCCAGTGCCCACAGAATAAAATAGAAAGCGGTAGTCACTGCGGTGGCAGAGGTGAAAATGACCACCCACTGCCATGGTTTTACAGTATGATTTACCTGTACCTCGTTGGAATCCTGAAACGGGTGCCGCAGCCAGGTGATGATGGAGAAAATGGCAATCGGCGTTGTCATGCACAGGTAGGTAATCATCTCGCCGTAGTAAGCAAAGAAGAAGGAAATAATGCCGTAAACTATGGAGAAAGCCACCATGAGAAACTGTCCCGCTACATTGCCTTTGGAGATGAAAATCAGCGAGGTGACACCGATGACAGAAGAAATTAATGTAAGAATATCATCAGAACTGAAGATCACAAATGATGCAATGATACAGGCCACAGAGCCCAGCCATAAACACCAGTCCCATGGCCTAAAATTGCCAAAAAGATTTTTCAGAAACAAATTGCAGCACCTCCAGACAAAAAAGCACCCGCTGTGCACATCTTCTAAGACCTGACGATGCGCCAACGAATGCTTCCACATTCTACTACCCGGTGGCAGTGTATTTGTTTTATTGTAGCACAGGGGATTTCTGCTGTCAACGTAAAAAGGCGGGGCAAACTTTTGTTGCAATTGGCTAACGAAAGTTGTGCTATGTTCACCGGGATGTTTTGTGGTACAATAGAAATCGAACTATTTAAGGAAAAGAGGGTATCAATTGGAACGAAAGGTAGTTTATTCCAATACCATTACAGAAGCAGCGGCAACTTTGCGTGCAGGAGAAAACGTGCTGTTTACGGGCACTGTATACACTGCCCGTGATGCTGCGCATAAAAAAATCGTGGCTGCGCTGGAAGCAGGGGAGCCGCTGCCGTTTGCATTAAACGGTGCGACCATTTATTATGCTGGGCCAACACCAACACCAGAAGGCATGGCCATTGGTTCCTGCGGGCCGACAACCTCCGGCAGAATGGACGTATTTTCTCCAACATTACTGGATCAGGGTCTGAAATGCATGATTGGCAAAGGTGAGCGCGATCAATCTGTGATTGATGCGATCGTGCGAAACAAAGCGGTATATCTGTGCGCCATTGGTGGTGCCGGTGCGCTGGCTGCGCAATGTGTGAAAAGCCTGGAAGTCATTGCATTTCCGGAACTGGGCTGTGAGTCTGTAAAGCGGCTGGAAGTGGAAAATTTCCCGCTGATTGTAGCCATCGACAGCGAAGGCAATAACCTGTTTGATCGTACAGAGAAAACAGCGGTTGAGGTGGCTGAATGACAAACTTAATTATTCGGCTGTTTATCCGCAACTGGAAAAACACCGATGACCCGAAGGTGCGCACCTCTTACGGTAAAGTGGCGGGCTTGGTTGGCATCATCACCAATCTGATTCTGTCGGCAGCCAAGCTGACCATCGGTATTTTATTCAACAGTATCGCCATTATGGCCGATGCTGTCAATAACCTGACAGACTCAGCGTCTTCCGTGGTAACTATGGTTGGTTTCAAGTTGGCCTCAAAGCCGGCAGATAAGGAGCACCCTTACGGTCATGCCCGCATTGAGTACATTGCCGGTCTGATCGTATCGATTATCGTGTTTGTGCTGGGGTTTGAGCTTGGTCGTTCCTCTTTGGATAAAATCCTTTCTCCGGAAGAGACTGGTTTTAACTTTGTGGTTATCGGTATTCTGGGTGGTTCTATTCTGGCAAAGCTGTGGCAGTGCCTGTTTTACAGAAAAATGGGCAAATGTATTAATTCCACCACATTAAAGGCCACTTCTGTGGATAGCCTCAACGACGTGATCTCTACTGCAGTGGTTCTGGGCGGTTCTATTCTGTCTCATTTTATCGGCTTCAATCTGGACGGTTATCTGGGTATGGCAGTGGCAGCGTTTATTATGTTCTCCGGTGTTCGTCTGATTATCGAGACTTCCAATCCGCTGCTGGGTACTGCGCCATCAGAAGATATGATGACAAAGCTGAAGCGAATTTTTGAAAGCTATGATGCCATTCTGGGTTACCATGATCTGCAGTTCCACGATTACGGCGAACAGATGTATTTTGCTACGGTACATTTTGAAATGGACAGCAACAGTACCCTGGATGAAACGCATGCCATCATTGATAAAATAGAGCGGCAGGTGCGCAGTGAGCTGAATATACAGTTGGTAGTACATCTCGATCCAATCGCCGTTGGCCATGATGAGACTAACTTTCTTCACGATAAGATTGATCTGGTGATCAACGAAATTGCGCCAGAGCTTTCCATGCATGACTTCCATGTGGAGTGGGGAGAGCGCGTGCATATTTCCTTTGACCTGGTAGCGCCGTATCATTTCTGCATCAAGGATGAAGACCTGAAAGACATGGTAGAGCGGAAGATCCGCAATATGGATGACAGCTACGACGTAGATCTGGTGGTGGAGCACCGCTAGGAGATATGTTATGCTGACAATGTTTAACAGAAAAGAGCAGGCAGAATTTCTGCTCTGTAAATAAAAAAGCACCGTTGGAATTGCTCCTTCGGTGCTTTTTGCTTATTCCGCTACAATAAATTCAGAGAAAGCCGCGGCCATTTTTTCGTCATTGCTGTCACTGAACAGGGCGACGTAATTGCCGTGGCGGACAACAGTGTCCATGTCCACGCGGCTGAACATCCCAACAAAATTGTTCAGATTCTGCTCAACACGGTGTGCCGCATCGTCAGAAGTTGCTTCGATCATAACCATTGCGTTGCCCATTGCATCGCCGCCATGCTTTGCAACAAACTGCAGTACGTCGCCGCTGTCGATGTTGTAAGTGGTTTTCAGGTCGCTGATATTCATGGAATGATTGTATGTGCCGGTGCCGTAAGACTGAATGGCGCTGCTGATATTTGATAATGTAACGTCATTGGTTGCTTCGCTGCTGCCGCAGCCTGCCATGGTAAGGGCCATAGCTGCTGCACACACAACGGCACAGAAAAGCACAGCAAATTTTCTTTTCATACGATACTACCTTTCCGGATTTGACTGATATCAACATTTTAACACAGATAGAGATGTGATACAATGAACAAACTCTGAATAGATTTTATCAAAATTGGAACAAAGCGGGCGCATAGTTTCCGGCTATCTGCGCAAAATACAGGAGAGATGTGAGATACATCGCACGCAAAGAATCAGAAAGGGGCCTTCTTTTTATGACAAAATTAAAATGCAATGTGGAAAACTGCGCAAACTACCGCGATCACCGCTGCTGCCTGCCGGACATTGATGTGCAGGGACCGGAAGCAGAAAACCGCTATGATACCTGCTGTGCTTCTTTTGTAAGCAAGATGCAGGGTGTTGCACACGCTAACGTAGATCGCCACGACGTACCGAACATGGATCTGGAGATCCACTGCACAGCTGAAAAATGCGTACACCACTGCCAGGGTGACCGCTGCGATGCAGACTGTGTATGCGTTGGCACTTACAGCCACAAGAGCGATACTATGGATGAAACACAGTGCGAGACTTTTGCAAAGCCAAAGTCCAGCGACGTACAGCAGCAGGTATAATTTTTTGGGCGGCAGCTGCCGCCTGCTACATAAAAATTTACGGTCTGTTAATTGACTTCCCTGTGGAATCTTGTTACCATAAAAGACAGAATAATTTCCTTTTATGGAATAATACAGGAGATGAAATTATGCTGGATCGGTTATTGAAAGTATACCGGAAACAGAACCCGGATATTACAGTAAAAGCTGCTGCCCTGTGGAACGACGAGGAAACCGGCTACAGAGGCTCCGGCGTATATGTTGCACCGGCCAAGCTGCTGCTGGTGGTGACAGAGGAAGACCATGTGATCGTGAAGCGTTTTACACCGGATAAAGAATATGAGCCGAAAAATATCACCGGTCTGCCGCTGAAAATCAGCGGAAAACTGGAGAAAAAAGTAGTGCTGAAATTGAAGGGTGCCGATGCATATTACGATCCTCGCTATCACGGCGATGATGCACCGGAAAAGCGCTCTCTGCGCAGCCGACTGAAAGACGGCGGTATTGTGCTGGACAGTACTTACAAATACGAGCAGTGCGATCTGGGAGATGCCTTCCCGGATGAAGCGGCATTTTTTCAATATCTTACCGAAAAGCGGAGATAGCAACAGAGAGGATCCGGGAGACCGGTTCCTTTTGTAATCAGAGGAGATACTATGAAAAAGAAAGTGATTGTGTTATTTTTACTGGCAGCGGCAGTGGTGGCTGTTGGCGCGCTGGCAGGCTGCGGCGAGGCGACGACAGAGCCTGTTGTAGAGGAGCAGATTGTCTCTACCATCGTGACAGAGGAAGGAAGAAAAGACGAAGCACTGGCAAGAGCCAAAGTGCTGGTCAGTGAGCGTGCTTTCTCTTATGAACAAACAGTTCAGGCCCTGGGCGGCGAGGGTTATACAGTGGATGAAGCGGTATACGGTGCGTCTAACTGCGGTGCAGACTGGGACGCACAGGCTGTGCGCAAAGCAGAGGAATATCTGGTGTCAGACCCGGATATGACCGCTGATATACTGGCGCAGAAACTGGAAGCGGATGGCTTCTCTGATGAAGAAGTGCAGTACGGCGTAGATGAAAACCGATTACTGATTCGCATGGAAATCGCATAAATAAAAAGGAACCCGGCTGAAAAGTCAGGTTCCTTTTTTCATGGGTTGCAGCCGTTATTTATCGCAGCCGCAGTTTAAGTCGCCGACTTTTGGCGGGAAGAATTCGCTGGTTGGAAACTCGATGCGGCTGAACATTTCGCAGGGGTTATCGGATGACGTGATGCATTCTTTTTCCGGAATGCAGAAATCATAGGCTGGGATCAGCATTTGAACATTGCGTAAAATCTGCACGATGGTGAACATACCGATGGTAGCATAGATGTTCTTCTTCATTGGTCCCCGCTCAAATTCACCGCCAAACCGCTGGCAAATGCATTCCGGAATGCCGCAGCAGGCATCGCAGGAAGGAATGTGATGGCACAGCTTTGCAGAAAGCGCGATAGGCTCTGCTACCTGTACCACAGCTTTGGGCAGTGTTTTCCGGCAGTCCGGCTTTTCATTTTTGTCACCTTCGCCGTCAGAATTAAAGATTTTCACGTTGCCCTCACTGCCGTAGAGGATTACTTTTTTGTTGAAGATAGCAATACCGTCGATGGAAATCGGGTAGTTTGTAAGGGAACAGAATACATCGACACAGACATCGAAGAAGAAGGTCATGTCAACGGAGTAGAAACCTTTGTTAAAAGGCACCGGCTCCAGATTAAGAAATACGTTGAGCACCTCTACATTTTTGATGCGCACGGAAGATGCATCATCCACAAGGCACTGGCGATCCCGGGTAAAGTATACCCGCAGGTCTTCCAGGCAGTCTTTATCGCCGCAGGAGTCGTAGACGCGCATAGCATCGATGCAGACGGCCTCTTTAAAGCAGTTAGACGCAGCAGTGGTTTCTTCTTTTGCTGGAAAATAGGAAGCTTCCGACATAATGATTCCTCCTTTTGGTTGGAAAATAAGCTATGCTTTATTTTATGGAAAAGAATCAAAATTGTGACTGTGAACAAGAGCGCAGACAAACAGAAAACCTCCCACAGGCGCAATGCCCATGGGAGGTTTTTTTATTGCCGCATCAGCGGAAGAACCAGGGTGTTGATCAGTTCTGCCATTTGCTCCGGCGGCTCCGGATGTTCTGTGTTGAGCCAGTCACGAATAACGGAATAGGTACCGGAAAACAGGAAGCTGTTAAAATAAGGTTCTTTCCAGTTGTGATATTCCTCAGGGACAGAACGATGGACTGTTACCTGGATCAGAGACAGATTCGTCAAAGAGCGCAGGAACGATTCATCCAGTGTGTTTACCAGTGCGGCGACATGTTCCCGATTTTCGTAGATATACTGCAGAATGCTTGGGAGGACTTCATGTCCTTCTTTAAAACGCAGGGCATTTTCTACGGCATCCAGAAATTCCTGCTGAATTTCTTTCAGCAGGTCGTGCTGATTGCCGTAATATTTATAGAAAGTGGTACGGTTAATCTGTGCTGTCTGGCAGAGCTCCTGAATGGTGATTTTCTCCAGCGGCTTCTCCTTCAGTAATTTGGTCAGGGCATCTTTCAGTAGTTGTTTTGTCAGGCGGATTCGTTGATTTTCCATAGAATATCCCTCCAAAGAAGCAACAGAATTTATGAAAATGTTGACTCTAAAACAAAAATAACATGTTGTGATTTCAACACGGCACTTCTAAATCAACAGTCGGTTGCTTTTGAGTATGTGTGTTCATTATAATGAGAGAGAACTGCAATGTCAAGAAAGGAAAAGGTGATTATGGGTAAAATTGCAGATTTTATAGTGCGAAGGCGAATTGTGATTGTAATCGTTGCCATCGCGTTAGCAGTGGCCTGTGCCATTGCCTTTCTCTTCGTTGAAGTCAACACCGATATGACAAAATATCTGCCGGAGTCTTCTTCCATGAAGCAGGGTCTTGATCGGATGGAGGAAGAATTTACCGAGGCAAAAACGGAATCTACGATCCGTGTTATGTTTGAAGGTTTGACCGATGACGAAAAATCGGAGATGAAAACACAGCTTTCCGAAATTGAAAATGTTACTTCCGTAGATTATGAAGCGGATAGCGACAGATATAATCAGGGGGATTACACCAAGTATGTGATCCACACAGATTATGATTATGATTCTGAGGAAGAAGCTGCCATCGAGGCTGCTTTGGCAGAGGATTTTTCTCAGAACAATATGCAGTTGATGACAGACGGCGATAATACGCCGGAAATGCCAATGTGGGTTATTGCTCTGGCCATGTGTCTTCTCATGGCGATTCTTTTCACCATGTGTAATTCCTGGCTGGAACCGATTCTGTTTATGACGACGATTGGTATGGCAATTGTCATGAACCTTGGAACAAATATTTTCATGGGCAGTATTTCAGAGAATACCTTCTCCATTGCAGCGATTCTGCAGCTTGTTCTGTCCATGGACTATTCCATCATTCTGATGAACCGCTATCAGCAGGAGCTGAAGCTGAATCCTGATCCAAAGCAGGCCATGAAGGCTGCGCTGACCAACGCGTTTTCATCTGTATCCAGCAGCTCGCTGACAACAGTAGTTGGCCTGCTGATGCTGTGCTTTATGAGCTTCCGCATCGGTATGGACATGGGTATTGTTCTGGCAAAGGGCGTTTTCATCAGTGTCATCTGTGTTCTGACAGTTCTGCCGTGCCTGACCATGTTCTTTACAAAGGCGCTGCAGAAAACTGCCAAGCCGGTACCAAAATTACCGACAGGCTGGCTGGCGCTCTTCTCCAATAAGTTCCGCTTTGTTATGCCGCTGCTGCTGGTAGGCCTGTTCATCGGCGCTTATTTCATGCAGCTGAATACCCAGATTGCATATTCCATCAGCTCACCGGACCCGATTGCAGCAGTATTCCCGAAAGAGCAGTCGATTGTGATGCTTTACGAAAATCAGGACGATGAGAAGATCACAGAATATGCAGAGAAACTGGATGACAGAGACGATATCGTCAGTGCAATGAATTACAGCAACTCTCTGGGCAAACAGTATTCTGCTGAAGATCTTGCAGACATGATGGGAGAGATGACCGGCGAAAATTCTGACATGGAACTGAGCCCGGACCTGCTGAAGATTCTCTATTATGATTATTATACGCAGGGACAGGTCAATGATATGACAGTGGGTACATTCCTCAGCTTCCTGACCAATGATGTGCTGAAGAATGAAACCTTCACCAAAGAGATGGATCCGGAAATGCTGGAAAATGCAGACATGATGAAAAAGTTTGCAGACCCGGCCAACCTGACAAAGCCAATGTCTGCTGCAGAACTGGCAAAGTTCTTTGATCTGAAGGAAGAAGATGTTCGCTCTCTGTTCCTGTATTATTACATTGAAAACGGCGGCGCCGATACCGGCACCATGACCGTGCCTGTTTTTGTGGATTTCCTGCTGAATGATCTGGCATCTCACGAAACTTACGGCAGCATGTTTGATGCAGCTACATTGGATCAGATGCAGATGTTATCCACCTTTACAGATGCGGCAGCAATGACCACACCGCAGAGTCCGGCACAGATCGCATCTCTGCTTGGTATGGACGAGGCAACTGTAAACATGCTGTTTATGTACTATCAGGCAAACAACAGCGGCTACACACCACCGGCGATGTCACTGCCGGCACTGGTTTCCTTCCTGCAGAATGATATTGCGTCCAATCCAATGTTTGCAGAGAATTTCAATGCGGACACCATGGCGCAGATCAGTATGCTGGCACAGTATACCAACAAAGAAGCCATCCAGGCACAGCGCAGCGCCGCTGAGCTGGCTGCCATGTTCGGTATGGAAGAATCCATGGTTCAGCAACTCTTTATGCTGGATACCAGCCATCTGGCAGGCAAAACCATGTCTATGGTGGAATTCCTGAACTTCCTGACAGACAACGTGATGGTGCATCCATCTTATGCCGGATACTTTGATGAAGCTGCAAAAGCACAGCTTACTGCAACTGCGCAGCTGATGCAATTGGCAGCATCCGGTCAGCAGCTTCCGGCGGCAAACCTTGGTCAGATCCTTTCCATGGACGAGATGCAGGTACAGCAGCTCTTCGGCCTCTACGGCATGATGAACGGCACAGAAGTGCAGACGATGTCTCTGGCAGAGTTAACAGGCTTCCTGGTACAGACCGTTCTGCCGGATGAAACTTACGGTGCGATGTTTGATGAAGCTGCAAAAGCACAGCTGACAACCATGCATCAGATGGTTATGGCTGCAGCTGCCGGTGCACAGCTTACAGCAGATGAACTGGCAGGGGCTCTTGGCATGGATCAAACCATGGTCGTAATCGTATTCGGTATGTATTACCCGAATCCAAAGACCACCATGTCTGCTGTGGAATTTGTAAACTTCCTGATGGATCACGTTGTGACAAATCCGTCTTATGCCGGTCAGTTCAACAGTGAAACAGCAGGCCAGCTGGGCTTCCTGCAGCAGATTATGAACGACACTGTTTCCGGCAGACAGTATGGATACAATGATGCTGCTGCACTCTTTGGTATGGACAGCGCTTCCATGAAGATGCTGTATACTTACAAAGCATCTGCTTCTGCCAACTGGAAGCTGACACCGCAGACAGTATTCAACTATCTTGTGGAAAACCAGTCCCTCTTTGGCAGCGCCATGAGCAGCGAAAATCTGGCACAGATCAAAATGCTGCAGAAGATTATCAACAGTGCAGTCAATGGCACAGCATATACATCTTCTCAGCTGGCATCCCTGTTCTCCATGGATGCAAAGCAGATGGAGCAGCTGTATCTGGTATACTGCAGTGAAACCGGTAAAACAGGAGGCTGGCAGCTTTCCGTACAGCGCTTTGTAGATTTCCTGGTCAGCGATGTACTGAGCAATGAACAGTTTGCAGGTCAGTTTGATGCAGAATCTGCCGACAGCCTGAAGACTGCGAAAACATTGGTTGATGCAGTAGTCAGCGAAAAGAAGTACGCACCATCACAGCTTACAGATCTGATGGGTGACTTCTCTGAAGATATGGACGAGAATACCATTTCTCTGCTGTATCTCTATCACGACAGTGTAAAGCACAGTGATCCGAAGTGGACCATGTCCATTGTAGATCTGGTAGATCATCTGGGCAATTCCATGCTGAAAGATCCGCGCTTCGATTCCTTCCTGGATGATGAGATGCGGGATTCTATCACTGAAATGCAGACAGAGATTACAGACGGTGTATCACAGCTGAAAGCAAAGACAATGTCCCGCCTGATCCTGACCTCCACTCTGCCGGGTGAAGGAGAAGAGATCACAGCGTTTTATGATGAACTGACCACCTGGTGTGATGAAAATCTGGAAGGCGAATATTATCTCATTGGTGAATCCGCAATGAGCTATGAAATGGGCAAAACATTCAATGGCGAATTGCTGCTGATTACAATTTTAACAGCGGCGGCAATTTATCTTGTAGTAGCCATTGCGTTCCGCTCTTTTGTAATTCCGGCAATCCTGGTGGTTCTGGTCCAGTGCGGTGTGTATATCACCGTTTCTGTCATTGGTCTGCAGGGCTTCAGCATTTACTATCTGGCGATGATCATCGTGCAGTGTATCCTGATGGGTTCCACAATCGACTACGGTATTGAATTCAGTTCTCATTATAGAGAATTGCGGAATACTATGGGGCGAAAAGAGGCATTGAAAGAAGCATATCGCGGTTCAATCAATACAATTCTGACTTCTGCCTGCATTATGATTTTCACAACTGGTGTTCTTAGTTTCCTCTTTGGCGACCCGTCCGTAGAGCAGATTTGTCGTACGATCTCCATCGGTGCACTTAGTGCAACAATTCTGATCCTGTTTGTGCTGCCTGGTCTGCTGGCCGCGTTCGACAGACTGATCGTAAAGAAAAAAAAGAAAGAGAAATCAAAATAAACGGAGCAAAACAGTCGGCAGTAACTGCAAACTGAACTCCTTTTCAATGACTCCCTGTCAGAGATCTCTGACAGGGAGTTGTTTTTGAAATAAAATAACTTGCGTTTGGAGATAGTTATATGGGATTGCTGTGAGAAAAGCATTGTATAATTTCTGATAGAATCAGATCATTTAGTCCGTGATAAAACAAAGTATGTGAAAAATGTATTTGTTCAGTATCGCTCTCTCGACAGTGCTCGCCTTGACTTTTCGATATCACAATGCTACAATAGCAACCATATCGGGGTATGGCGCAGTTGGTAGCGCGCTTGACTGGGGGTCAAGAGGTCGCGTGTTCAAATCACGTTACTCCGACCAAAAAAATGGCTTTTTTGTCATTCTTATTATTTTAGTGAAAACACCGGAAAATGGCGTATTTCTGCCGTTATCCGGTGTTTTTGTGTGGTTAAAAAATTCTCAATAAGAGCGTGTTAAGACCCCTTAAAACGGCATAAAATACGATGCATAGCCCTACCGTAGCCCTCAAAGGTGTTCAAAATAAATTTTAACCGTTAGAATTTATTTCAGAAAAACGCGATTTTTCTTGTTTGAAATGACAGAATGCTCCTGCCGACATTGTGCAAAATCGACGATTTCAGAGCCTGCTTTCAGGATGTCCGGCATTGGGTGAAATCATGCTCTGCGAGAGCGGAAAAGCAAAAGTTTTTTGCGTAGCCCTATTTGTAGCCCTATTTTCAAAGCCAGGGTTTGTTAGACACATTACAGGCAAAAAAATAATGCTATCCGGCGATTTTTACAGTCGCGTGGATAGCATTTTTCTATTACAACAGTAATCCCTGCTGTTTCATATAGTCTGCGAACTTAGCCAGTCCTTCAGCCTGGAACTGGTCAAAGGCGTTGCAGTATGTATTCAGGGTGATACTGATGTCCGTATGACCAAGCAGAGTCTGCAGAACTTTTGGCGGCATACTTGCTTCAACACAGCGTGTAGCATAGGTGTGACGAAGACTGTGGGCAGTCAGTTTGCCGTCAATCATCGGATCCTGAATGTCATACTTTTCCAGAACACGCTGGAACTGGCAGTTGACCACGTTGGCAGACAGAGGCTGATTCTTCTTGTTAACGAACAGCAATCCGGATTTCTGATCGCCAATAAATTCTTTAAGCAGCGCTTCTACCTGCGGAGACATAGGGAGGGTGCGCTGGCCTGCCTTCGTCTTCGTAGATCCTCCAAGGATCGCTTCGCCTTTTTCACCGCGATGAATCGTGCTGCGAACATAGATGCAGTGCTTTCGGAAATCAATATGCTTTACCTCCAGGGCATGAACTTCACCCATGCGCATGCCGGTGTAAAGGGAGAGGAGCATCTGCATTCGGTGGTTGATCTTCTCAGTTTGCAGAACAGAAACAAACTTCTGCTGTTCTTCTACTGTCATGGCTCTGATTTCTACCTGCCGCTTTTTACTGCGTGGTCTGCGCATATCTTCCAGAGGATTTTCAGTAATAAATCCTCGTTTCGTTGCTTCCTTGAAGATACGGTTCAGCAGAATGTATTCCTTGTTCAGGGTAGACTGCGCATAGTGCTGCTCTGAGACAAAGAAGCGCTGTAAGATTTGTGGCGTGATTTCCTGCAGAGGAAGGTCGTAAATTTTAGAGAGCCGCTTGAGAGTTTCCATGCTGCGATAGTAAGCGCTTTCTCCGATCTCATTAAACTCAAACCGCTCTCGTTCGATCTGAGCGCCTAAGTCGTGAAGGGTAATGCTGCTCTTATCTATGAGAATACCGGTCTTGCAGTCAAACTTCATCTTTTCCAGAAGCTGTACAGCTTCTGTTTTTGTCTGCGCATAAGCTCGTTTACGCTTGATGGAACCGTTTTCGTTGACACCGACAGCGAGCTGTGCAATCCAACGGATCACATTGCCTTCGGAATCACGCTGTGCATATACGCTGCCTTCGCCATTAATACGTCGCTTTGCCATTAAAATCATCTCCTTATTTTAAATATTTCCAGAATAAAAGCCGAGGGAGACCTCGGCTTCTGTAGTTTTGTTTAACAATGCCTGCACATCATCCATTCAAAGAAGGCTTGCTGGCAGATTTTATAGTTCTTGCCAATCTTCAGGGCTGGACAGCTGGGACTGCGAAGCACCTGTCTTGCGGTGGCGAGACTGCATCCTAAGATAGCAGCCACATCTTTGGTTGTGAGAATAACTGGGATCTGAACAGCTTCTGTATGAGTTGTAATGACTGGATTTGTTTTATTAATTTGCATATGAGATTACCTCCTATCTATTAACACGAACTCTGTAGAATTTCTGTGGTTTTTAGTACACATACATACCCGCCCACGCTTACCCTCACTGCAAAATATTGCAATTACATTATGTATGTGGTATACTAAATTTATATTAAATTGTTTATTTACTGGACCCACGATAGAGAATACCGGCGATGCTCCGGACCTGTTTTCCATCAATATAGCGACGGGAAACTTCTGCACGCGGTACTAACTGTCGAATAGTTTTTACAAAAGGACCGATACCGAGATCTTCTATGCGTTGCTCACTGCACCACTGCTGATAGTGTGTATGGAGAACACCCGTTGGCATGACCGTTTCAGGGTCAGGTGTACAACATTCAATCAGAAAGTCTCGAACAGAGTCCTTTTTATTTTCCAGAGATTCTACAAATAAAGCGTCAGCGGCTTCGCATTCTGGGAAGCTGAAATTAGACATATATAACTTTCTGCAGTATGGCAGAAGAACCTGCACGATACCCTCTGATTCACTGAGCAGGTGTTCGACCAGGTCTGGGTTCTGCTTGTCAGTTGGGGTGCTGACCAGAAACGGCACTATGCACAATCTTGTGTTCATAATTCCTTTGTCGAAAGTTTTCAGTCTTAACGGATAATTGCTCGCCATCACGATTTTAGCAAATGGTGTAAATGAAAATGGTTGTTGATATTTGGCTTCAAATTCCATGCTGTCTCCATTTAATTTTTTGAGAACTGCAACGCTTTCTGCGCTAAGCGGTGTATCTGGAATCTCCATGCTGTGCACTAATGCCTTTCCCGGTATTACTGAGGCACTGAATTTGTCAGCAAACTTATTAGGAGAGACAGCGCAGCAATGCTGTAGACCGATCAACTTAGTCATGTACTCAATTAGCTTTGATTTAGCTGAATTTGGCGCGCAGCCAAGGAAAAATAACTTTTTTGCTGGTGCCCCCTGGAACAGAAGGTAGGCAAGAAAGTGCAGCAGAAGTTCCCTGACGCTGTTGTCTCCGTCGGAAATATCAGCTATAAGCCTGAGAAAATATGTTGCTTTTTTAGGCTTCCGTTTAAGTTTAACCTGGAGTTGAAAAGACAGAAGCCAATTTGGGTCACGCTCCACAAATTCTGCTGTTCTAAGATCGAAACAGCCGTTTCGAAAATAGATAATATGGCGAGGCGCCTTCAGGTGCAGATTGTATTTATCTGCTTTAAGATGCAGCCATTCAGCGACCTCAGCGAACATTTTAACTGTTACGCCATTTTGCTCTTCTTCGGTCAGATTATTCACCAGAAACTTGCCGACATTTTCCGGATTAACAAGCATGTACTGAGAATCACACCATATGAAAGCTCGGCCCGAGTATTCTGCTACATCGGTAAGCTTCAAAATGATATCCACAAGGTACTTCTGTGTAATGCGAGGAGTTTTTTGCTGATTTGCAGCTGAAAACTCAGAATTACGACTCAGATAACCTAAGATATCGTCTCGTGATATGCCATTGTTAGAATCGTCCTCTTGCTTCATGCCAGTCTCTGCAAGTCTTGCAGAGACTACTTCTATGTCAATGTCATCAGATTCGTCGTTGGTATCTGATGCGTCATAGTAAGTATCAGACTGCAACAGTGCTTTTTGAGCAGCCTCGTCGACCGCTTGACGGTTATTGCATTTTTCAAGGAAGGGGAGACACCCCCTTTCCTTGCCTTCTTCATTGAGTCTGAGTCCACCAATTGCAGCTAATATTTCTCCGCTCTTGCTGATTGTTGCTGTTGCGGCCTTTTTTTCATTTTGTATATTTCGTGAATTTTTTAATATTTGTTTAAGCATTATAATTCTCCTCACTTGTGTTCTCTGCTTGTTAAATAAGCGAAAATGCATCTGGTTGCATCTGTTCTAAGTTTGTATTTGGTTCGGAATCGGTGGCGGTTTCAACTTTATCGTTAGAATCACACAATTCTTTTAAATCCAGTTCAAAGCTCTTACCGAGGTATGTTGCTGCCAGCAGTGCCCGTTCTTTGGATCGTCCAGCGACTTCTTTTAAGAAAATTAGCTGGACAAATTCCATGTTGGAATCGCTGTATGGAATGATTGCTCGAGAGAATCCCCAGGAGCTTCTGGAAGGAAACTGAACTAAAATCATGCCGCCTGCATTGATGTAAAAATAAGTTGACATGCCATTGTCCACACTTTTTTTCGTTAGCATCTGCAGGGTGCCGTTATTGTCGATAACAGCAGATTTGCAATCTGCACAAGCCGCGACAATTCTCTTTCCTACGGGGAAACCACTGGAAATTAACGGACATTTCTGATCACATACACAAATTTCATCTCCAATAGCGAAACCGAATGATTCACAGATTTCACCGGTGGAAATCAGTGCAATATAACCGTCTGTCAGTTGAGTGAATACGGCTGCTTGTGGATCCTTCAAAAGCTTTTGGATTTTCTTTTCTGATTTTTCAAGTTTCATTGCGTTTACCTCTCCTTGTTGTTCTTATTATCTTTTTTTGGATTGAAAAATTCATCTGCATAGTCGGCTATATTGTCTGATGCCATTTCTCGCAGGTTTTTCAGAAACATATCTTGGACCATTGTGGCGCGTACATGCTTTTTTTGCATGTAAACTTTGAATTTTCCTTCTATATCACTTTTTATGAAGAGAAATCCAAATCTTGTGTGTACGAACATAAGAAAATCCAGCTGTTCAATAGGATTTTCGTTTTCGATAAACGCATAAAAGTAGCTACCATCAGCCCGTCTAATTGGAATACCAACCGCACTATCGTTCCAGCCGATAATAGTTCGAGGTTCTTTTAATTTGTCAAAGGAGTTTCCATAGTCTTTGTATTGGTTTCCATTTGCAAGTACGAGCATTTTGTATTGCTTGTGATAAACCGCATATCGCCGACTAAATATCGGACTACTTTCGTCGTTGATATAATCAATACCAATTTGATGATTTGGACACATATAGACAATCCGACCAAATGGATCATCCAGGATTGCTTTTTTTAACTCATTTTGTGTGCTCAAGTTAAAACCTTCTTTCGTGTAATTTCTAACAACTGCGATAATTGAGTAATTGAATGAGTGTACGTCAACAGCATGCTTATATTAGTGCTGCAATTTATCCATAAAATGACAAGGGAGGTTGGTGGGGGGATAAACTGTGGCATCAACACAACAGATTGCTGTTGGTCATGTGTGAACTTTATACCGAACCAGGAGAGCATCGGATTGTGATTTATCCCGGACGGTTAAGTTCGTTGTGGATTCATTTTTCAATGTGCTGTTTGCCCGTGTTCAGAAGCTGTTTTTTAGAAAATCTTTCTATATTTTCTAAATGGAACAGCTTTCCACGGAATTAGGGGAGAGGCCAATTGCAGCAGTTTGTTGACGTGCCATAATCAAGAAAAGCTAAAGAGCTTAATGCTCCTTGCTGAGACCACAGCAATTGACTTTGTGAACAGCATCCTTTTATGAAACGCACCGCAGATGCTATGAAGTCTAACCGATGGGATGTTATCAAGAAGCTCGAGAACTCAGCCGAAGGTTGCTTAGGCAGCTTGACTGATCCGGGAGTTTATGATTACCTCACGCCGGTTTCGACAATTTAATGATACCTCAGATAGAGAAAATACTGAATTTTCCGATTTCCGTAGAATTTAATATCCCATTTCCGAAGAATTCGGGATTTTGACAATGGTTGAATACAGAGGGATTTCGGCAACTATGTTTGCAGAAAAGTATCGCAAAACGACGCATATGTCTGTTATAATATGAAAGAGTTTTATTTTGATGACGTCTCAATATAGAAAATAAAGTTTAGTGTTTAGGCGCAGACAATATGACAAGCGCAATAGAGAGAAGGACGGCAACCATGAAACATGACGATTTAAAGGAACAGAAAGAGCGGGGTGTGAACGCTAAGTTTAATGAGTTAAATAGAGAATTACAAGAAGCAATTGATTTAGATGCATGGCTTAATGCATATATAACCGTATTGCATAAGGAAATGTCTAATCTTAAAGCAGAGGGTAATAATTCTATTTGGGATTATATGGATAAGGTTAAACAGATCTGGAAAAAGATGAGAAATGTTTATAGTGAAGTGTTGCCATATGCGCAATCTTTGGCTATAAACGATGATCAATATGAAAATTACCTGAATAATATTTACAATAATCTTATAAATTTTTTTGGAAGAGCTGCCAGTTTACCTGGAGAGAAGGTGTTTGTTCCCATTTTTCCTGTCATTTTGTTATGCGGAATTATCAATAATGAGATGAGGCGTGATACTATTTCCAAGCGCATGGAGTTAATGCCTTTAACACGATATCAAAAAGAGAAGAGAGCGATAAAATGGGGAAATCCAAATTTGTTGACTGTTAAGGAGATTCCTCTCTCGTCAACCGAATTAAATGCTTACATAAATAGTATTTACGGACATCAATCAGAAGAGGAATCGAAGGGTGAAATAACAAAAATATTAAGTAACAGAAAATCTAATTTGAATTCAAGAAAATCTGGTGAGGTACTTACAGATAACTTGGAGCTATGCCTGTATGAGTCTAGCCTGGAAGAATTAGCAAAGCTTAAAAGCATTTTTCAAATCAGAGAATTAGTAAAAACCGCGATTAAGACAGACGGAAACATTCAAAAAGAACAGTTGTCAGATGTAATTATCAGGCTCTTTTTGGTTAATAAATATATTTTGAATTTGTCTATAATTGGAAACTATAACCAGAAAATAGAGGGGAAAAGAGCAGACATCTACAATAGTAGTTGGTTTTTAAAACATAACAATCTGATTACGAATTGGTATCTCTCTATAGAAGACCGTGATGACTCCTATGAGAAAATACAGGAGAATAATTATATTTTACAAACTAAAGGTGTTGAAGAGTATGAGAAGGTAAGTGGTAAAAGTCGAAAGGATAATATTACAAAAATCATAAAAAGAAAGAAAAAAGAGTATATTTCGCAAATAAGTGAAATTGGATTGGAAAAAGCTGTTTTAGATTTTCAGGAGAAACTGAATGGATTAAAAATTGCCGATTCATTGCCACAAATATTAAATGCATATCTTGATTTTCACAGCGGAAAACTTGATGGTGAAAAGACGTGGAACTTTACCCGAGATAAATCTGTGGAGGGATGGATTCAAGGGATGAGTTTAATGGAGAAGTGGTGTTCGGAAATCCGTGAAGAAGAAACAAAGCTGGGGATAAGAAAACGACTTGGATTCTTGAGAGATTATGAGCGTCAACTTTTGGAAAATAATATCAAGAAAACGATGGGAACCAAGGAGAACTGGCTGAACAAACTGAACACAGCTTTAATCAAAAAGGATTATCCGATCATATATTTTCACATACATATATTGAAAACTTTTAGATATGTGTATAACCATTGCAACATAGAATATATGCGGTATGTTTTAGTTTGCGGCATAGATAAGAATGGAAAACAAAAATTAATTGGAGCAGAATTAATTCCATTTGAAAAAGAGGAACAGTTCTGGTGGAGATATTTTCAATCATTAAGCGAGCGAAATTTGAAGGGATATAAATATATAATTTCAGATTTCGATTCCATATTTTACAAGACGATGTACTCGTCTGGATTTGCACAGAATGCAAAATGCATCACGAAACCGTACTCGGTTCTTAATAAAGCGAGAGAATACATTGACAATGAAGATAATGAACGGCTAACAAAATATTTAATCTGCTTATATAATTCTTTAAGTGTAGAAGAATTATATAATATTTTTATGAAGTTTGAAAAAACCTTTGGAACAGACCATCAAGAGCTCTATGACTTTCTGAAAACAGTAGGAATCGAATTTGCTATTGATTTTCCACGGCACATAAGAAAGTGCCTGCTTCCACTTGATGAATTTAAAAATAAAGAAGGGAAAGTTAATTTTGATGTACAAATGGAAGTGCTGGAATCTGAGTGGTGTGGAATGGGCCAAGAAATGGTTTTTGAAAAATTGTTATGTGAACTTATTGAGAGCAAACATACATGGAAGCTATCCACGGATGGATCTGTTGAGAAAGAATTAAGAACGTTTTTGTCCAAGAAATAGCCGGAAACGTATATATCGAAAACAGGCTGCCTTAAGATAGGGCAGCCTGTTTTATTTGTTGGTCAGCAATCATAAATAAGTTTAATAATGCCTACAAAATATTCTCTTTTTAATCATTAATATTTATTTTATTATTACCTTGAATTTATGTATCTGAACTGAGTGATCACCCTCTCAATGCAAAGGAGGGCAACGCCTTGTGATGGTATGGCCGGCAGTTGCAAACTGCGCCATACCAATCACACATTGCCCCCTGGTCCGTAGGATGCATTGAAAGTTTATTTAACATAAAAGACAGTAAGACAGTAATTTTTATATTTCTCTTATATGAAAATATGGATGTTTTTATTCTTTTTTACTTATTTATACAAGTGAAAATATGGTGTCTTACTGTCTTTTAGTAATAAAGGTGAGGTATCCAGTGATTTATTGGAGTCTTACTGTCTTGGTAATTGCACTGCAGAGAGAAGTATTGATCTTGATTTAGAATAACATTCAGAATAATATAATTGATTTAGAATGATATGTGTTTGACACAGATAGACTGTAACGGTACTTCCGGTTAATAATATATATTTCTATTTAGGAAGAATGCGATTGTTTATCTGTAAAATAAAAAGAGCTTACCGTTTGAAGGGTAAGCTCTTAAGATCAAAAGATTATAGGGGTGATGCAGGATAATCCGTTTACGGATGATTGAAGTTCGGCGGCAATTCTGACATTTTCGTTCGAGAAAGCCATTCCATATTTTAAAACGTTCGGTGTTGTTAGATTGCAGATATCGGTTTCCTGCAGAGCAGATCTGGCAAGGTCATCGAGATGTTTTCCAGAGATGGTGTTTCCAGTTCTGAAATTTACTAGAATGCCTGGGAGCTGTTGGCACAGTGGAATCAATCGGATAGTAAAATTGTTGTCTGTAGCTTTTCTGTCAAATGAAATATGGTAGCTTTTGTTCAGAATGGCACTCATACCCAGTTCTAAAGTATGATAAAATGCTTCACTGACAAATTTATGTAAAGGGAGAGATTGAAGGAAATGATAAAACGCCTCCTGGATAGAATTGAGATCCATTTTGTAGATCGCTTCCCGGAGTGCAATAACAGCAGAACGAGGCATGATATTCTCAAGCTGAGACAGAATCTCCTTACTGCAAACGGATGCAATTTCTTTATTGGTCAGACCAACCTCACATAGGTATTCCTGGTCAAAAGGATGATTACAATTTTCAATTTTCAGGTATCCGTTCATCAGTAGAAAGCTACAAAAGAAGATCGGGTCATCTTGGGATTGTGGGTAGATAGTAGCGATATCAATGCAGGTATCAAAAGATGTTCCGTTGAGCAGCATGAATAGCTGCTCCATCAGAGCCGGTGTATCTGATTTGATTATTTCTCCGATTATTGAATTTGCAATGCTGGATTGCCAGTATGCTTTTGGTTGGCAATTATTGTTGAGGTACCCAATAACGGACCATGGATTAAATAGTTCGGTGTTCCCAAATCTGTAACCTCCATACCAGTCACAGATTTCCTGATATTTCTCAGTGGCCTTGCAATATTCTGCGATGGCCAATACCTCATCAGATGTGAATCCAAAATATTCGCTGTACTGTTCATCCAGAATTGTATTGATTTCCAGATCATTCAGATCACGGAAGACGCTCTCTTTAGCAAAAGGAAGGATACCCATCAGCACGCCGAAGCTCAGATGAGGGTTATCCTTTAATCCACCGGAGAACAGGTTTCGCAGGAATCCAGTTACTAAATCATAAAAACCATGAATATGCCCCTGTTGAATCGGAGTATCATACTCATCAACGAGAATGATCGGAGCAGTACCATAATGTTTATGAAGAAACAGCGTCAATATGTGCAAGGACATTTGATATGTTACTGCATCCGCTGTCTCCGTTGCCAGGAGAGAGAATTGTTCTTTTTCATAACTATTAAGAGCGGAACTGAATGCTAGTTCACCGTGGCGGTTGAACTCCAGGGCGATTAGTTTGCGCATTGCTGTGAAGGTTTCTTCCCAACAGGAATATTTCACATCCTTAAAGGAAAGAAAGATGACAGGATATTTTCTCTGATGACTGCAGTATTGATTTCCACAGGACCAGATTTTTTTATCTCGAAAATAGATGGAAGTATCTTCTTCTGTTTGCTCAAAGAATGTGCGCAGCATGTCCATGGTTAATGTTTTTCCAAACCCATTTGGGCATGTGAACAGAGAAACTTTAGAACTGTTTTCCAGAAGATCTCGGATTAGCATGGTTTTGTCTATGTAATAACCGTTGGTACAGATATTTCGATAGCTTGTCTCACCGACAGGTAGTTTTTTAACAGTCAGATTAGAAGAAAGCAAATCTTTACGGAAACGCTTATCAGATGGCTTCTGCGCATTATTCGGAATCACCCATTGTTTACCGTCCTTATAGGCACCTTGAATACGCTGCGTTTTGCAGAGTTCATTGACTCGGCGTTCTGAGATCTTCCAGATAGTAGCAGCTTCTTTGATTGTCATGCCTGATCACCAGCCTTATATGTCATTAAGAACAGTATAAAATTCATTTCGAATAAAATCAACTGTATTGTTCGAAATAGGTATGTGTAATGATGATATGACTGATGCTCGAATAACAACCTGTATTTCAGAGATGCTAGTTTTAATAGGTCACACCGTAATTGAAAATTAGCAAAAAAAGACAACCCGTGTGCCATTGTGGCATGGTTGTCTTTTTTTATTTTGATTGCTGTACTGCCAAAATATCAGGAATACTTTTATTAGATACACAGAAACTCATAGCATTCCGCCAAGCAGTCCTGCATGAGGTTTGGGCAGTAGAGCAGCTCCTCAATCTCATCCGCATTGTAACCGAACTCTAGCAGCAAGGCAATCTCATCCGGATCTACGCCAAAACTGGATGCGTATTCAATCAGCTCCTGCTCATGAGTATTGCTTTTATAAATACCGTACGGGGCATAGAGGGAAGATGGACAGAAGGAGTATTCCCACTCATCAAACTGTGATGTATTAAATTCTGAAAATTCCAGTTCACCATTTCGATCGATGCGGAGAATATCACCGCAGGCCAGAGAAACAGAGCGGCTGTTTTTCCATGGAATGTGCAGCAGCTTTAATGCAGATTGCAGAATAGATTCCGTAGAAGCGTAGATGTAGAATCCATCAAACTGGTAAATACACAGGGGATTATCTCCTTTCACAAAGTAGAGGTCATTGTTTTCATTTAATACCGTAAAGGTAAAGGAGCCACGAATCGTTTCAGCAGTATATTTCAAGCTGTCAAAG
>JAZUBL010000011.1:0-1859 GCA_045638545.1 Acutalibacteraceae bacterium
TTCTTCTGTTTTTCCGTAGCCATAATTGCAGGCAATGCAAAGCAGGTCGTGCTCTTTGGCAACCTCCAGGTCATGGCGTCTGTCGCCAATAACAACATACCGTTTTGCTTCGCATTCCCGCTGAATATCGCGGAAAATTTCCGGCTTCGGCGCAAAGTCAAAGGACTCGCAGTCATAGTACTGCTCAAAGAAGCGGTCCATGTCAAAGGCCTCTCTGTTTACGTCCATGTAGTGCTTTTTGCAGTTGCTCAGCACTACCATGCGGTAGCCTCTGTCGCGCAGTGTCTGCAGTGTTGCTTCTGCGCCTTCATACCAGCTTGCTTCGCCGTTTTCAATCATTGCCAGCATTTCTTCGCCCAGGCTGGCACTGTAATAGGACATCAGATCGCGGCTGATGTCCGGCATAAACTCCAGCCACATTTCCACAGCGCTGTAGCCGAGGAAGCGTGTGATCTCTTCCGGCTCCCAGTCGCGGGATTCCGCAACACCGTCACGAACCAGCGCATCATACATATTGAGGAAAGCCGGTACATAAATCAGTTCGCTTTTGTTCAGCGTTCCGTCGTAGTCAAAGATCAGGACTGTATCCTGTTGTCGAACTTCCATGGTCTTAGAACTGTTTCATCAGGTTGGCCATTTCGATCGCTGTCATTGCAGCATCGAAGCCCTTGTTACCAGCCTTTGTGCCTGCACGCTCAATTGCCTGCTCAATGGTGTCTGTTGTCAGTACACCGAACGCAACAGGAATGTCGCACTCCAGAGAAACGTGTGCGCAGCCCTTGGAAACTTCTGCACAAACGTAGTCATAGTGAGAAGTGGAGCCGCGGATTACAGCGCCCAGGCAGATCACAGCATCATACTTGCCGCTCTTTGCCATCTTCTTTGCGATGAGCGGAAGCTCAAATGCGCCCGGTACCCATGCCAGATCGATGTCAGCGCCTTCTACGCCGTGACGCTGCAGTGCATCTTCTGCGCCGCCGATGAGCTTGGAAACGATAAATTCGTTAAAACGGGATGCGCAGATGCCAACCTTTAAACCTTGTGCTAGTAAATTGCCCTGAATTGTATTCATAGTAAAATTCCTTTCTTTCTGTAACAATGATATTGAATGGTAATTATTTTTTTATTTATGACAGCAGGAGCAGCCGTGACCGTGGTCATGATCTTTTGCATCCTGCTCGGTGTAATCCAGCATATGCTCCATTTTCTGCTGCTTTGTTTTCAGATAGAACTCATTGTTCTTTTTGTAATCCATCTGGATCGGTACACGGTCAACGATCTCGATGCCGTAGCCTTCCAGACCTGCAATCTTCTTTGGATTGTTTGTCATCAGGCGGAACTTTGTTACACCAAGATCGCGCAGGATCTGTGCGCCGATGCCGTAGTCACGCATATCTGCCGGGAAGCCCAGCTTCAGGTTTGCCTCAACGGTGTCAAAGCCCTGGTCCTGCAGCTCATAAGCGCGGAGCTTGTTGATGAGACCAATACCTCTGCCCTCCTGACGGAGATACAGCAGCACGCCCTTGCCTTCTCTTGCAATCTGCTCCATCGCTGCCTGGAACTGCTCACCGCAGTCACAGCGGCAGGAACCGAACACGTCGCCGGTCAGGCACTCGGAGTGAACGCGGCCCAGCACTTCATCGCCTTCTTTAATGTCACCCATCACCAGCGCCACATGGTGCTCGCCGTTGATCTTGTTCTGGTAGCCGTAAATGGTGAAGTCTCCGTATTTTGTCGGCATAGCTGCACAGGTCACACGCTCAATGGTGGACTCTGTGCGGCGGCGGTATGCAATGAGGTCTGCAATGGTGATAAACGGAATGTTGTGCTTCTCAGTGAACTTCTGCAGTTCTTCGGTA
>JAZUBL010000012.1:0-62682 GCA_045638545.1 Acutalibacteraceae bacterium
AAAGACCTGGCTCGTTCCTTTAAGGAAGCACAGGTTGCAATGGAAGTTGGCAAGGTATTCGATACAGAAAAGGCAATCGTCAGCTATGACAACCTTGGTATTGCCCGCCTGATTTATCAGCTGCCAACCACACTGTGCGAGATGTTCCTGAAGGAAGTATTCAAGCGCGGCTCCATCGAGTCTCTCGACCACGAAACACTGTTCACCATTCAGCGTTTCTTCGAGAACAACCTGAATGTATCCGAAACATCCCGTAAGCTGTTTGTTCACCGCAACACACTGGTTTATCGACTGGAGAAGATCAAGAAGATCACAGGCCTTGATCTCCGCGAATTTGAAGATGCGATCGTCTTTAAAGTAGCACTGATGGTTAAGAAGTATTTGTCCTCAAATCCAGTGAAATTCTAGTGAAAATGTATATTTTTACAAAATAAAGTTTGTTTCGTAATAAAAGCATTACAGAATATTAATGTTTAGTTCTATAAAAGAAATATAAACGATATGCCCATTTGGTATCATTATAGTGAGTACCGATGGGCATTTGTTTATCTGAATTAAGGCGGGGATGACAGATTTCGGTATGGAAGGATGTCTGACAAACGGGCAGACTAGAAAAGTAAATAGAAAATAGGACGCAGAAACTAAGAAAGATTTGGAGCGATTTGTTTGATTCAATTTAAGAATGTTTCAAAGACCTATGCCAACGGCACACAGGCTTTGAAAAACGTGAGCTTGCAAGTTGATGATGGTGAATTCGTCTTTATCGTAGGCTCTTCCGGCGCAGGCAAGAGTACGTTCCTCAAAATGATCATGTGCGAGGAACACGCTGACAAGGGCGAGATCATTGTAAACGGTACAAACCTTTCCCGCATGAAGAAAAAGAAGATCCCGTATCTTCGTCGTTCTATGGGAATTGTATTCCAGGACTTCCGCCTTATCCCTAACATGACAGTTTATGAAAATGTAGCGTTTGCGATGCACGTTATTGGTGCACCGGAAAAAGTGATCCGCAAGCGAGTGCCGTATGTATTAGGTATGGTAGGCTTGCAGGAAAAGATGAAATGCAAACCGACGGAGCTTTCCGGCGGTGAGCAGCAGCGAGTTGGTCTGGCCAGAGCACTGGTCAACAACCCGACCATGATCATTGCAGACGAACCGACCGGCAACATTGACCCGGAACTTTCCTTCGAGATCGTAGATCTTCTGACGGAAATCAATAAGCGCGGTACCACGATCCTCATGGTAACCCATGAGCACAATCTGGTAAAGCACTTCGGGCAGCGGATCATTGAGATCCAGGGCGGTTCCATTGTAGCCGACACCGGCGCGTTCGGTGTGGACCCGGCTGCGGAGGAGGTGCTGTATGAACGGTAGTAGTTTCAAGTACCTCATCAAAGAAGGTTTTAAAAACGTATGGAGCAACCGAATGATGTCCATTGCATCTGTTGCAGTTCTGGTATGCTGCCTGGTGCTGACCGGCGCAGCCATCCTGATTGCAGCAAACATGGACGCAGCGGTTACTTCGCTGGAAGGCAACAACTCGGTGCAGGTTTATCTGCAGGATGAGCTTTCCACCCTGCAGGGCATTCAGGTAGGCGAAGAGATCAAGAAGCTGGACAACGTAGCCAATGCGGAATTTATTCCAAAGGACGAAGCGATCCAGCGTTATGTGGATCTGCTGGAAGGCGACGGTGACATCCTCAGCGGTCTGACCGGTGAAGACAACCCACTGCCAAACGCATACCGCGTATCCTTCACAGACCTGAGCATCTACAAGGAAACTGCAGACCAGATTCTGCAGATCCCTGGTGTTATGAAGATCAATGACTACTCTCACATTGCACAGACACTGACCACTGTTCATAACGTGGTTCTGTACGGCGGCATTGCGGCAGTTGCATTCCTGGGTCTTGTATCCCTCATGATCATCATGAACACCATTCGCGTAACAATGCACTCCAGAAGACTGGAGATCAGCATTATGAAGTCTGTTGGTGCAACCAATATGTTCATCCGTATCCCATTCCTCATTGAGGCGATGATCCTTGGTCTGTTCTCCGGCGGCGCTTCCATCGCGATCCTTCTCCCGGTATATGGCGCTGTGGCAAACACCGCAGGCAATATTCTCGGATTCTTTGAACCGATCCCAATGGCAGATTGTGCCTGGTGGATCATTGCCGGCGCACTGGGCGTTGGCATCCTGTTCGGTTTATTCGCAGGATCTATTTCCATCAGCAGATACTTAAGAAGAAAAGGAGGCGATACAGTTGGCTAAGAAGCAGATCAAAAAGAGCATCTTCAAGCGCGTTATCGCAGCTGCTCTTGTTCTGGCTCTGGCGGCTGTACCTACCACCATCGGTCTTGGTACCGTTGCATTTGCACAGTCTTCCAGCGAACTGAAGGGCGATATCAACAGCCTGGAGGCAGAGCAGGATGCACTGAAAAAGCAACAGCAGGAAGTAAAAAACAAACTGGCTTCCCTCAAAGCAGACAAGGAAAAGCAGCTGGAGTACAAGCAGGTACTGGACGAACAGCTGACTGCGATTCAGGAGGAAGTAAACGTAATCAATAAGAAGATCAAGGCGCTGGATAAGGAGATCAAGGCCAAGCACGCTGAGATTAAAGAGAATGAAAAGGTGATCACCGAAACATTCGCACAGCTGAAAAAGCGTATCCGCGCACTGTATCTTGCAGGCGAAGCATCTACACTGGAAATTCTGCTCAATGCAGAAAACATTGCAGACTTTGCAGACAAAATGGAAGTTATGCGCAGCATCACCAGCCACGATTCCGCACTGATCGATACGCTGAAGACAGAGCTCGGCAAGATCAAAGAGCAGAAGGCACTGATTGAAAAGGACAGACAGGAAGTGGCAGACGCCCGCACTGAGCTGGAAGAAAAGAAGGCAGAGATTCAGGAGCTGGTAAACGAAAGCGCAGCAGTTATTGCAGAAATCGAAGCAAGCGAGAACGAAGCAAACTCTCTGGCAGCACAGCTGGAAGCAGAGTTCGATGCAACATCCAGTCAGCTGGAAGACATCTACAACCAGTACTATGCAGCACTGGATGAAGAAGAAAAGAAGCGACAGGAAGCTGCTGGCGACAAGGTTGTGCAGGTAGGCGATAAGGACTACAACAACAACCACGACGCAGGCAATAACTTTGTACAGGGCTCCGGTACTGCTTACGGTCAGTTCATCTGGCCAACACCAGGTACCACAATCATCACATCCGGCGTTGGCCCACGCTGGGGCACATCCCACAACGGTATCGACATTTCCAGCGGTAATGCATACGGTCAGCCAATCGTTGCATCCGACGGCGGTACTGTTATTGTAGCAGTACATAGCGGCTGGGGCGGCGGTTACGGCCACCACGTTATGATCGACCACGGCAACGGCTACGTGACTGTATACGGCCACGCAAGCAGCGTTATCGTAAACACTGGCGACAGAGTTTCTCAGGGCCAGACAATCGCTTACATCGGTTCCACAGGCTGGTCCACAGGCCCGCACTTACACTTCGAAATCCGCAGAAATGGTGCGATCTGTGACCCTGAACTTTACGTAAGCCCGTAACATAAATTGAGAGAAAACAGAATAAACGGCAATGGTTTTGCACACGCGCAGAAAAGGAACCGCACAGTTTTGCGGGAACGAACAGAACAGACAGCCGCGTTGGTACCAAAGGAAATGCGCAAGCTTTCACATCACGCAGTTTCGTGAAATCGAAAGAGATTTTCCAATGGATACCGCAGCAAAATCACACCGGTACATTCTTTGGCCTCCTCTGGAAACAGAGGAGGCCTTCTCTATTTTATGTGCAATAAAAAGTGAATGATGAAGAGTGAATAATGAATCATCATGGTGCCGCTGCGCGGAAATTATAGCGGGTAATCACAGGTTGCCCCTATGAAACAGCGGTAAGTTTAAACAAAGCCGGCGGCTCCCTTGTGCAAAGGGAGGTGTCGGCTTTCTGCATTCCATCTGCACACGCACAAAGTGCTGTAATTTTCGGCGGTAATACGGCAAATTTGGGGCAAAAGACCGTGAAGAAAGGAATTGACATACGACGGCGGTTTTACTATAATAATAAGGATATGGAATGAACACAGATAGAAACTGTAAGATCCAAAGAGCAATAGAAAGGAAAGGTCTGGCGCAGAGCCGCAGACCGGGGGGAACACAATGAGTAATGCAATTAAACTGACAAGAGAAGGTCTGCTGGCACTGGAGGCTGAGCTGGAAGAACTGAAATCAACCAAACGAAAAGAGATTGCAGAAAAAATTAAAGTTGCGCTCTCTTTTGGTGACCTTTCTGAAAACAGTGAGTACGACGAAGCTAAGAACGAGCAGGCGATTATGGAAGCAAGAATTGCTGACATCGAAGCAATGCTCAAGAATGCTGAGATCATCGACGAGTCCAACATCGACACAGAGAAGGTAAGCATCGGTGCTCGTGTAACTGTAAAGATCCGCAGACCAGACGGCAACGAGGCTGAGAAGGAATACCGTATCGTAGGTTCCAACGAAGCAAACCCAAGAGAAGGCAGAATCTCCGACGAATCTGCAATTGGTAAGGCACTCATCGGCAACGCTGTTGGCACTGAGCTGGATATTGAAGTTCCGGCTGGCACTATGCACTACACAATCATTTCCATCGATAAATAAGATTCCGGAAACGACAGGCGGCGTGGAACATGGTTCACATCGCCTTTATTGTTATAAAAGAGAAACTGCTGAGGCAGAGAAATAAAATGAAACAGGGAGAACAAGTATCATGAGCGAAAAGACACAGGCTCCACAGAAGGAGCAGAACCTCAATGAACTGCTGCAGATCCGCCGCGATAAGCTGGCAGCACTGCAGGCAGAGGGCAACGACCCATTCCAGATCGTGAAGTTCGACGTAACACACCACAGCCAGGACGTAAAGGACAATGCAGAAGAACTGGATCAGAAGACAGTTACCATTGCTGGCCGTATCATGTCCAAGCGTATTATGGGTAAGGCATCCTTCTGCCACATTCAGGACCTGAAGGGTACTATCCAGTCTTACGTTACAAGAGACACTCTTGGCGAAGACGTTTACGCAGGCTTCAAGAAGTTTGACGTTGGCGATATCGTAGGCATCACCGGCTTTGTATTCAAGACAAAGACAGGCGAGACATCTGTTCATGCAGAGAAGGTAACACTGCTCTCCAAGAGCCTGCAGATCCTGCCGGAGAAGTTCCACGGCCTGACAAACACAGACCTGAGATACCGTCAGAGATACGTTGACCTGATCATGAACCCAGACGTAAAGGATACCTTTATCAAGCGTTCCAAGATCCTCAGCACAATCCGTAAGTTTCTGGATGCACAGGGCTTTATGGAAGTTGAAACACCAATGCTGGTTTCCAATGCAGGCGGCGCAGCTGCTCGTCCATTCGAAACACACTTCAACGCACTGGGCGAAGATCTGAAGCTCCGTATTTCTCTGGAGCTGTACCTGAAGAGACTGATCGTTGGTGGTCTGGAGAAGGTATACGAGATCGGCCGTGTATTCCGTAACGAAGGCCTCGACACAAGACACAACCCTGAGTTCACACTGATGGAGCTCTACCAGGCATACACCGATTACCACGGCATGATGGACCTGACAGAGAACATGTACCGCTACATTGCACAGGAAGTTCTGGGCACAACAACCATCGTTTACAACGGCATCGAGATGGATCTGGGCAAGCCATTTGAGCGCATCACCATGCTGGACGCTGTTAAGAAGTACTCCGGTGTAGACTTCAACGAGATCCACACTCTGGAAGAAGCAAGAGCTGCTGCAAAGGCACACAACGTTGAGTTCGAGGAGCGTCACAAGAAGGGCGATATCCTGAACCTGTTCTTCGAAGAGTTCGTAGAGGAGCACCTGATCCAGCCAACATTCGTTATGGACCACCCAATCGAGATCTCCCCACTGACAAAGAAGAAGCCGGAAGATCCAAACTATGTAGAGCGCTTTGAGTTCTTCATGAACGGCTGGGAGATGGCAAACGCATACTCCGAGCTGAACGACCCAATTGACCAGAGAGAGCGCTTTAAGGCACAGGAAGAAATGCTGGCACAGGGTGACGACGAAGCAAACACAACAGACGAAGACTTCCTCAACGCACTGGAGATCGGTATGCCGCCAACAGGTGGTATCGGCTACGGTATTGACAGAATGTGCATGCTGCTGACAGACAGCTCCTCCATCCGCGACGTTCTGCTGTTCCCAACCATGAAGTCTCTGGACGGCCCTAAGGGCGAGGAAAAGGCACAGACAGCTGCTGTGATGACAGAGGAAGCTGTAGAAGTGATCGACTTCTCCAAGGTAGAGATCGAGCCTCTGTTCGAGGAGCACGTTGACTTTGAAACATTCAGCAAGTCCGATTTCCGCGCAGTAAAGGTTAAGGATTGTGAGGCTGTGAAGAAGTCCAAGAAGCTGCTCAAGTTCACTCTGGACGACGGTACAGGCACAGACCGTGTGATCCTCAGCGGTATCCACGAGTACTACGAGCCGGAAGAGCTCATCGGCAAGACACTGATTGCAATCACAAACCTGCCGCCAAGAGCTATGATGGGCATCGAGTCCAACGGCATGATCATCAGCGCAGTGCACAGTGAAGAGGGCGAGGAAAGACTCAACCTCCTCATGGTAAGCAACAAGATCCCAGCAGGCGCAAAGCTGTACTAATAAGATAGAATAAAAAAGATCCCCCGGCTGTGCTGGGGGATCTTTTTTATTCTATTCTTTTGGATTACTTTTTCGACCTAATAGATAGTCAACAGATACATCATAATAGTCAGCCAATTTTATAAAAACTTCAATCGGGATATTAATTTTACCAAGTTCATACTTCGAATATGTTGTTTGTTTGATATGCAAATATTCCGCAAGTTGAGTCTGCGTGAGATCACGATCCTCTCGGAGATTTCGAATGTTTTCAAATAGCATAGAGCTTCACCCGGTTTTATTATAAAGTGTTTAAGCCGGAACTATTGACGAATAGTCGTGATGCGACTATACTTAAATAGTCGCAATAAGACTATTTAACGGAGGTCAGGTGAATTATGGTAAGAATAATTAGTACGCTGGTTAGTATGGCGGTGATATGGGGAAGCCTAGCTGTATTTATGGTTGTTTTACAATGGTTTTGGATATCGCTTCCATTTATGATTATCTGCATGATATTTGGATGGAAAGTATTGACCTGTATTGATTCACAATTTTTTATGTGGATGAGTTGTGCCGGTTGGATTGCTTATTTTGTATTAAAGGGCATACTTTCTTTATTTATTGGTGTATTTGTTGCTCCGTTTGGAATTGGAAAATTTATAGCAGAAAGAGTTGGTAAATAAAAGAACCCCCGGATCACTCCGGGGGTTCTTTTATTTAGAGCTTACTGGAGGTCTTCCAGTGCTTTATATTTCTTGTAGTTTGCTTCCGCGTCAGCTTTTGCTTCCTTGAACAGCACTTCGGCATGTTCCGGGAAGGTACGCTTCAGGGCAGCGTATCTTGTTTCGCCGTCCAGGAACTCTGCGAAGTCCATAGTTGGTTCTTTGGAGTCCACGGTCATTGGCTTTTCTGCATTTGGGTTGTAGCGGTACAGAGTCCAGTAGCCTGCGTTAACAGCACGCTTCATTTCCTCCTGTACCTTTGCCATACCGATCTTAATGCCGTGGGCAACGCATGGTGCATAAGCGATGATCAGAGATGGACCCTTGTGTGCTTCTGCTTCCTTCAGGGCCTTGATCAGCTGATTCGGGTCTGCGCCCATTGCAACCTGTGCAACGTAAACGTTGCCGTAGGTCTGGAAGATCGCGCCAAGGTCCTTCTTGCGGCTGCGCTTGCCTGCAGAGGCAAACTGTGCCACAGCGCCCAGTGGTGTTGCCTTGGAGGACTGACCGCCGGTGTTGGAGTATACTTCTGTATCAACAACAAGGCAGTTGATGTCTTCGCCGGTTGCCAGTACGTGGTCAAGGCCGCCAAAGCCGATGTCATAAGCCCAGCCGTCGCCGCCGAACATCCAGAAGCACTTCTTTGCAAGCTGGTCTTTGCGCTCCAGAATCTGCTTTGCAAGATCAGAATCAACGCCTTCCAGCTCTGCGATCAGGTTATCGCTGCACTTGCGGGAAGCATCAAAATCATCGTAATGCTCCAGCCATGCTTTTGCAGTTTCGCTGCCTGTTTCTGCTGCGTAAGTTTCCACCAGCATCTTCTGTGCTTCTCTCTGCTGGCGAACGCCCAGGAACATGCCCAGCTCGATCTCTGCGTTGTTCTCAAAGAGGCTGTTTGTCCATGCTACGCCGAAGCCGCGCTTGTTGGTGGTGTATGGAATACCAGGCATTGGTGCGCCCCATGCCTGGGTGCAGCCTGTTGCGTTTGCCCAGTATACACGGTCGCCGAAGAGCTGTGTCATCAGCTTTGCGTATGGTGTTTCACCACAACCTGCGCAGGCTGCAGAGAACTCAACCAGCGGCTGACGGAACTGGCTGCCCTTTACGCTGTATGGGTTGAACAGGTCGCCCTTGTCGGACAGAGTCAGGCCGTAAGTCCATGGCTCCAGCTGTGCTGCATCCAGCTTTGCAGGTTCCATAACAAGTGCCTTTTCCTTTGCCGGGCATACGTCTGCACAGCTGCCGCAGCCGGTGCAGTCAAAGGTAGAGATCTGCATGGAGAAGTACAGGCCCTTTGCTGCCGGACCAATTGCCGGAACGCTCTCAAAGGAAGCAGGTGCCTTTGCCTTCTCGTCTTCGTTGAGCAGGTATGGACGGATAACAGCGTGCGGGCAAACCAGTGCGCACTTGTTGCACTGGATGCACTTCTGTGCGTCCCATACCGGCAGGTTCATAGCGATGCCGCGCTTTTCAAAAGCAGTCAGGCCCATGTCGATGCGGCCGTCCTCGTAGTTTTTGAATGCGCTGACAGGCAGGTCATCACCGTGCTGCTTGTTGATTGGGAACAGAATGTTCTTTACAACGTCCGGCAGATTTTCTTCTGCGGCCGGCTCCAGCTCCAGCTGTGCCCATGCAGCAGGTACTTCTACCTTTACAATGCCCTGTGCGCCTGCGTCGATTGCTGCTACGTTGCGTGCAATGACTTCGTCGCCCTTTGCAAAGTAAGTCTTTCTTGTTGCTGCCTTGATCAGTTCCAGCGCCTCATCAGTTGGAATAACTTCCATCAGTGCGAAGAATGCTGCCTGCAGCACAGTGTTGGTGTGTCTGCCAAGGCCCAGCTCCTGTGCGATGGTGTTAGCGTCGATGGTGTAGAACTGAATGTTCTTTTCTGCAATCTGCTTGCGAACGGAAGCAGGAATGTTCTGCTCCAGTTCTTCACCCTTCCAGCTGCAGTTGAGGAGGAAGGTGCCGCCCGGTACCAGTTCGTCTACGATGTCGTACTGGCTGATGTAGCTCTGGTTGTGGCAGGCAACAAAGTCTGCCTGCTTTACAAAGTAAGAGCTGGTAATCGGCTCATTGCTGAAGCGCAGGTGAGACTTGGTAACGCCGAAGGACTTCTTTGCGTCATACTCAAAGTATGCCTGTGCAAAGTGGTCTGTGTTGTCGTTGATGATGCGGACGGTGTTATGGTTTGCACCAACAGTGCCGTCGCCGCCAAGACCCCAGAACTTGCAGCGGATCATGCCTTCCTTATGGGCATCATATGGCTTTACCGGCAGAGACAGATGTGTTACGTCGTCGTTGATGCCGATGGTAAAGCTGCGAACAGGATTTTCAGAAGCCAGGTTCTCGAACACAGCCAGGATCTGTGCCGGGTCGGTATCCTTGGAGCTGAGACCGTAACGGCCGCCGATCACCTTGATCTGACGGTCGCTGTTCATCAGCACGGAGCATACGTCCTCAAAGAGAGGCTCGCCAACGCCGCCCATTGCTTTGCAGCGGTCCAGCACAGCAACGCGCTGTACAGACTTCGGCAGTGTGTTCAGGAAGAACTCAGCGGAGAATGGACGGTACAGGTGTACCTGCAGAAAACCAACCTTTTTGCCTTCGCTGCGGAGTACGTCAATGGCCTCGCGGATAACGCCGCTGGAGGAACCCATTGCAATCACAACGTCAGTTGCATCCGGGTCGCCGTAGTAGTTGAAGATGTGGTAATCGCGGCCTGTGATCTTGTTGATCTCACCGAGGTACTTTTCCACGATCTCCGGCAGTGCAGCGTAGAAGCCGTTGTTTGCCTCACGAACCTGGAAGTAAACGTCACCGTTCTGTACGGTGTTGCGGAGCATTGGGTGTTCCGGGTTCAGAGCATCGTCACGGAACTTCTTCAGGGCATCCTTATTGAGGAGGCCTGCCACTGCATCCATATCCGGCAGTTCGATCTTGTTGATCTCATGGGAAGTACGGAAACCGTCGAAGAAATGCATGAACGGAATTCTGCCTTCGATGGCTGCCAGGTGTGCAACCGGTGCCAGGTCGGCAACTTCCTGCACGCTGCCGGAAGACAGCATTGCAAAGCCTGTCTGGCGGCATGCCATGACGTCGGAGTGGTCGCCGAAGATGCTCATTGCGTGGGTGCCAACAGTACGGGAAGCCACGTGGAGAACAGCCGGGAGACGTTCACCGGCGATTCTGTAAAGAACAGGAACCATCAGCATCAGGCCCTGAGAAGATGTATAGGAAGTAGCCAGAGAGCCTGCCTGCAATGCGCCGTGTACGGCAGTGATTGCGCCGGCCTCAGACTGCATCTCTGTTAAAGAAACGGTTTGACCGAATATATTTTTTCTCCCCTTAGCAGACCATGCGTCGGTGAGGCCTGCCATTGGCGAGGATGGTGTGATCGGGTAAATAGCTGCGATCTCTGTAAATGGATAGGCCATGTGAGCAGCAGCTTCATTACCATCCATTGTTACATAGTTTTTTGACATCCTTGTCACCTCTTGTTTTAGTTAGTGCTCTTTGCGGTGTCAATGCCGGCAGCGCCTACCAGTCCGAGTCTCTGTGCGGCATCTTCACGCATCTTATATTTTAATACTTTTCCAGCCGCATTCATAGGGAAAGATTGCACAAATTCAATATATTTTGGCACTTTGTGTCTTGCCATGCTTGCTACAATGTAGTCATGCATCTCTTTTTCGGTCATTTCCTTGCCTTCTTTGAGGATAATGCATGCCATTGCTTCTTCGCCGTACTTCTTATCCGGTACGCCGATAACCTGTACGTCCTGTACGAATGGGTGGGTATAGATAAATTCTTCAATTTCTTTTGGATAGATGTTTTCGCCGCCGCGGATGATCATATCCTTCAGGCGGCCTGTAATGCGGTAGCAGCCGTTTTCATCGCGGCATGCAAGGTCACCGGAGTGGAGCCAGCCTTCTTCGTCCACGGTGTCGCGGGTAGCTTCCGGCATTTTGTAGTAGCCCTTCATGGTGTTGTAGCCGGGGCTGCAGAACTCACCGTTCTGGCCGTCTGCCACTTCTTCGCCTGTTTCAGGGTCGATGATCTTACACTCGATGTGCGGGAAGTTGTAGCCAACGGTGTCGGTGCGGAGCATCAGATCGTCTGTCCATGCAGACATGGTGCTGCCTGGGGAAGACTCTGTCTGGCCGTATACGCTGACAATACCGGTCATGTTCATTTCATCCGGCTGTGCGGCGCGGCGCATCAGCTCCGGCGGGCAGCCTGCGCCGGCCATAATACCGGTACGCACATGAGAGAAATCTGTCTTTCTGTAATCCTCGTGGTTGAACATGGCAATGAACATGGTCGGTACGCCGTTAAAGCAGGTAATGCGTTCCTGATTGACGCAGGCCAGGGAGGACTTTGCGGAGAAGTATGGCATTGGGCAGACTGTTGCACCATGTGTCATGGAAGCAGTCATGGAAAGCACCATGCCGAAACAGTGGAACATTGGAACCTGGATCATCATGCGGTCTGCAGTGGAGAGACCCATGCGGTCGCCGATGCACTTACCGTTGTTGACAACGTTGTAGTGGGTCAGCATAACGCCCTTCGGGAAGCCTGTAGTACCGGAAGTGTACTGCATGTTGCATACGTCGTCCGGTCTTACCTTGGCAGCCATACGGTTCAGCTCTTCCTGCGGAACAAGGTCTGCACGTTCCATAGCTTCGTCAAAGGTCAGGCAGCCAGGCTGCTTAAAGCCAACGGTGATGACATTGCGGAGGAATGGCAGGCGTTTGCAGTGGAGCGGCTCGCCCGGCTTATTTGTCGCAATTTCAGGGCAGATCTCATTGATGATCGCCTTATAGTCGGAGTCCAGACAGGAGTCTACCATAACGAGGGTATGGGTGTCGGACTGACGGAACAGGTAGTCAGCTTCGTGGCGCTTGTAAGCAGTGTTAACAGTAACGAGAACAGCGCCGATTTTTGTAGTTGCCCAGAAGGTGATGAACCATGCAGGAACATTGGTTGCCCAGATGGAAACCTTGGTGCCTGCCTTAACGCCCATGGAAATGAGGGCGCGGGCAAAGCGGTCTACGTCTTCACGGAACTCTTCGTAAGTGCGAACGTAGTCCAGTGTTGTATATTTAAATGCATACTGGTCCGGGAATTCCTCTACCATGCGGTCCAGTACCTGAGAGAATGTCATGTTGATGAGCTCGTCTTTTTTCCAAACATACTGGCCAGTGCCGTCGTGGTTTGGATAGAGCTTCTTTTTCTTGCCGCGTGTTTTTTCAAAGCGGTTCATGTAGTTGACAAAGTGCGGGAAGATGACCTCATAGTCCGGCAGGTCCGGCATCCACTCTGTTTTCCATTCCAGAGAGATAAAGCCGTCGTAGTCGATGGAGTACAGGGCGCGCATCATGTCTTTGATCGGCAGAGAGCCTTCACCCACCAGATTGTAGGTTGTCTTGTCGTCGGAGTCACGGAGATGAACGTGCTTTACATATGCGCCCAGATTCTTGATGGTAGTATCTGCGCTTTCGTCAAAGTCGCGGTATGGGTGGTGCATATCCCACAGAGCCGCCAGCTGATCGCAGGCAAAGCTGTCCAGCATATTGCGGAGACGGGCTGTGTCGGAGAAAATACCGCTTGTTTTCATCAGGATGGTAACGCCTGCTTCTTCTGCATCTTTGCGGAGCACTTCCAGTCTTTCACGAACCAGCGGCTCGTTTTCGTGGAGAGCTACTGCGCAGACGTATGGAACCTGCATCTGCTTTGCCATCTGAATGAGGTTCTTCAGCGCCGGCACAAAGTTTTCTTCGTTGGAAGAAAGGTCACAGGAGGTGTCGAAACATGGGATGGAAAGATTCTTTTCTCTTAACTGACGAACGGTTGCCGCCATGTTGTACTTATGGAACGGGCCGCTGCGGTCAACCAGTTCCGGGAACTTTGGCAGGTTGTAAACTTCAACGCCTGCAAAGCGCATGGATTCACCGGCTTCCAGCCATTCTTCCCAGTTGAGATGTGCCCAGCCTCTTGTAGAAAAAGAAAGTTTCATTAGTCCTCAGCCTCCTCGTAAACGATTTTGTTCAGTGCGTTGATGTAAGCCTGTACACTGGAGCCGACGATGTCGGTGGAAATGCCGCGGCCGGAGTATACCTTGCCGTTGGAGCGGAGCTTTACGATTGTTTCGCCCATTGCCTCGCGGCCTTCTGTTACAGAGCGGATCTGGAAATCATCCAGCTCGTAGTGGCAGCCCAGGATGTTCTCCAGTGCCAGGAATGCCGCTGCAACAGGACCGTCGCCCAGTGCAATGCCTTCCAGGGACTGGCCGTCTTTTGTCATCTTCATGTGTGCCATGGAAGATGCATTGTTGCTTGCGGTGATGTTGTAGCTTTCCAGCACATAAGTTGCCGGCACCTGCATTGCTGCAGAAGCAACAATGGTGTCCAGCTCTTTGGAAGAGATTACGCTCTTTGTGGAAGCGATCATCTGGAATGCTTCCCAAACGTGTGCGCCGTCTTCTTCGCTGAGATCATAGCCCAGCTTTTCCACTGCCTTCAGCACAGTTGTCATGTTGTCGCGGCCGGAGAGTGTGATTTCTTCCATTTCTTCCTGTACGCCGTTGTCAAATGGAGACATCTTGCTGCGGTTTGTCTGGCACATCCAGTCGATCTGCTTGATGATACGCTTCATCTCTACAGTGCGCACAGAAGAGGTTACGCCGAACGCGTCGCCCTTTGTTGCCAGCAGGCGTGCAATGTGCGGCAGAGAGATCTGATTTACCTGGTATGCAGCAGCCTTGATCTCGCGAACACCGTGCTTGATGGAAGCGATGGCGCAGGCGTCTGCCATAGCCAGCTCGTTGCAGCAGGAGATGCCCAGTGTAACGTCCTTCATTTCCGGTACGTTTTCGAAGATGCCGTCCAGGAATCTGCCCAGCTCATCCGGCAGGATGGCACCGGTTGCGTCGCATACGGTTACGATTTTTGCACCGGCTGCGATTGCTGTCTGCAGTGCTTTGTAAAGGAAAGCGCTGTCGCTGCGTGTTGCGTCGTCTGCAATGAACTCAACGTCTGCTGTTTTTGCGCAGCATGCGGTGATGGTCTCTTCGATTGCCTTCAGCATAGCATCTGGCTTTTTGTGGAAGAGGTACTCCATCTGCACAGGGCTGACAGATGCAAACACCTGCAGGCGCGGATGCTTTGCTTCTTTCAGCGCGTTCCATGTAGCTTCAACGCTTTCTGCTGTCAGGTCAACCGGTACTGCAACGATGCTGTTCTTTACAGCAGATGCGACGGATTTAATGCGGAGTGCATCGATCTTTGCGTGGTCAATGCCTTCAATTTCGATAACGTCTACGTTTAATTTATCAAGAAGCTTTGGAATTTCCAGCTTTTCTTTAAAGGAAAGGGAGAACTCCTTGCCTGTTTGTTTCATTGTAATATCACTGATTCTGATCTGTTCCATGGTTTATTCCTCCTACTAAACTGAGATGGGATTTCTTCAAGAACTTTTGCGTTATGAGAAAAACTCCCGGCAGAAATTCTTCTCATAACGCAAAAAAGTCCTTGAAGCGAAATGCTTCAAGGACGAATCAACAAATTCGCGGTACCACCTTGATTACAGCTGCTTCACAGCAGACTGTCCCTCTCGAACTCAGGTTAAGTTCACAGCCGATAACGGGGCGACCGGGCTCCACTACACAAACACATTGTTCTTTGCAAAGCCAACTCAGGAGTGAGATTGCTGCCTCCGTCTGCACCGGCTCACACCAGCCGCCGGCTCTCTGGAACGTTCCGGAAAACAGCATAATTCCGTCAAAGTTTTTACTTATTGAAATTGAGGTTATTATAGCACTTCACAGCGGTGAAGTCAAATATTTTTTTGAAAAAATTAAAAAATCCACTGAATGGATAAGTAATTAAAAAACCGCAGGAACAAGCCGGTGTTCCCACGGTCCTTATCGTTTAAATAAGAAAGTTTTATGCAAAGAAGTTCTGAAGCTGTGTCTGCCAGGTCCCGCTGTGGATGATCCGTCCGGCGCTGCAGCCCCGCAGGAACCGCACATGGCGGCTGCGGGCCACAGACATCCGGTACAGCGGATTCTGCTGAAGCTGGCTTTCTTCCAGGAAGATCAGCTCCCGGTGGGTGCCCACGGCCTCCATGGCGTGGCGCAGTCCGGCGAGGAATTCCTCATCGCTGACGGTGTAGCGGTACAGGTAAATGGCAGTCTGGTCGCCGGTGCAAAGTTCTATTGCCGCCCTGCCGCCGCCAATGGCGCCGTACCAGAACTGCTCCGCCTGCGGCGAAAATAACCCGGAAACAATAGTCTGGCCGGTCTGCTGCAAAACTGCCAGCCGGTCGGCCTGCTCGCCGAGGCGGCGTTCCAGTGTCTGCTCCAGTTCCGCGTGAGCCTGCTGCCAGGCAGCTTTTGTTTTGCCGCAGAGGTCGGTCAGCTTCCCGAAAAACGGCTCTGTATCACGGCCAAGGCGGGCAATGCAGTACTGCTCGCCGGTATCCAGCCGGATATTCAGGGAAAAGTTCAGCCGCTGCAGATCCTCCACAAAGCACAGCGGCACACGACGGGCGCCGTCATCGTGGGGGAGAATGCACAGGCAGTCCGGGAACAGCTCCAGCTTGGCAATGCTTTTCCGCTCCGTTTCCGCTTCGATATAATGATAGTCGCCTTCGCTGTGCAGCGCCGCATTGCCCTCGGCAAAGAGCGATGCCATGCTTCGCTGATTATACGCCAGCCAGAGATTGTTGAAAAAATCTTCCGTTTTGAAGCCAAGCTGAGAAAGCTCCACGGTGCCGTCTGTTGTTTCCAGGAACAGATGATAGCGGATCAGACGATAATCCAGAATGTCCGCATAGTTGATCTGTTCGGTGCGGGTGCCAAGGCTCAGGTCGAGGCTTTCCGCCCCGATGACAGCCGATGCCTCATAGGTGCTGCCGCCAAGGGCAGCGAGGCAGGAATAGGCGCCCATTGCTGTTATAATTTGGTGCCGCACTCACCGCAGAATTTCATTCCAGGTGGGTTTTCAGCACCGCAGCTTGGACAGTTGTTCTTTACGGCGATCTTTGTGCCGCATTCGCCGCAGAACTTGAGACCCTGTGCTACTTCGGCACCGCAGTTCGGGCATTTATTCAGGCTCAGCGGCGAACCGCAGTGGTTGCAGAATTTGCCGTCACCGGCCGGCTTGCCGCAGCTTGGGCAGATAGTGGTGCGCTTTTCGATGGAGCCTTGCCATACGGTGGCTGTTTCAGCAGCTTCGTCAATGTTGCGGCGCATGGCTTTGCTGCGGGCCTGTGCCACATAGGTGCTCTCTCTTGGTGCGCATTCAATGCAGAGGCCTTCTTCTTCATTCCAGCAGTCGGAGCAGACCCACTTGTTGCAGGCAGGGCACTTCTGGAAGTGCGGACGGACTTCTTCCTGCGCATCGTCAAAAGCACGCTCCTGCTCTTTGCGCCATTGCGGGCTCTTGTCGTCCATACGGTCACGCATCATGTTGCCGCCGCGCTCCAGTGCCCAGCCAACGCTGCTCATTTTGCCGCCGAACAGACTGCCCAGCACACCGGCGCCGCGGCCGAAGTTTTCGGCACGCTTGCCGCTTTTATAGGTGGAAGACTCGACGAAAGTAGACTTGAAGCCGTTGTTGCAGCAGTCGCAGTGAAATTCAAACTGGAAGCCGGCATCGGTGGAAAGGTCGTCGTGATTACGGGTGAAGGAATGCAGCATATGATCAACTCCTTAAAAGATATGGGTATAGTAAGGGATAATACTTAATTTTATTATATAAACGGAACCGCTTTGTTTCAATATGGAATTTTGACGGTTTTTGTGGACAATTTATCTCACGAAGAATGTGACCGGCAATATTGCGCAATGAAAGCAGCCGTGTTATAATATAAGGTACTTTTTCGATATGATTTTGTATTGAAAAGCGAAAGAAACGGAGGGATTTGTATGCTGCGCTATGAAATTGAAGGCGGAAACCTGCCTGTTGTGATCTGTTATCCATTTGAGGGACAGACAATCTGCTGCGAAGGCGGCGCCATGAGCTGGATGAGCCCTAATATGTGCATGGCAACAAATTCCGGCGGCGGCTTTAAAAAAGCCATGGGCCGTCTTTTCTCCGGAGACTCTATTTTTCTCAACGAATATACACCGCAGCATGGTGACGGCATGATCGCCTTTGCTTCCAGTTTTCCTGGTTCTATCATTCCGTTTGAGTTGACCCACGGAAACGGCATTATTGTGCAGAAGTCCGGTTTCCTTGCTATGGAAAAGGGTCTGGATCTTTCCATTTACTTCCAGCGCAAGCTGGGCGGCGGCTTTTTTGGCGGTGAAGGTTTCATTATGCAGCGCATCTCCGGCGAAGGCACTGCTTTTGTGGAGATCGACGGCTACTGCAAGCAGTATGATCTGGCAGCAGGCCAAAGCATTGTTGTGGATACGGGCTATCTTGCCGCCATGAGCGACACCTGCACCATGGATATTCAAACTGTTGGCGGTGTGAAAAACACCCTGTTCGGCGGCGAAGGCCTGTTCCATTCTGTGATCACCGGTCCGGGCAGAATTTACATTCAGTCCATGCCGATCTCCAATATGGCCGGCCGACTGGCGCCGCATCTGCCATTTGACGGCAGCAACAATAAGAGCGGTTTTAACATTAACTTTTAAGAAGGCGACAATATGAAATGCAAAAAATGCTGGATCGCAGCAGCGATCCTCTGTGCGGTAATGGGATGCACTGCCCTTGCAGGCTGCGGCGGCGAGACAACACCGTCTGTGCCGGACAGCGGGGAGCCTATTGCCAGCCAGGCGGCAGCTGCACCAACAGCGGCAGAGCTTGCCGGTACCTATCAGTGGTATGAGATGGAGTATCAGGGCAAAGTTTATACCACCGAGCAGATTGTGCAGGAGATGACAAAGGACACCAATCCGTTTGGCCTTGACCACATTGCGGAAGGCGACGTACAGGCTTCTCTTGCTCAGGCCAATGCAGACGGTATCATTCTTTATGAGGACGGCACCGGAGAGATCCGGCTGCAGTTTCTGACAGACGGTACCTCCATCTGCACATGGGAGATGGAGGACGACAATCTGGTACTCTGGAATTTTGGCGGTACCTCTGCAATTTATGCGCCGATGGAAGATAATGTGATCACGCTGAATCTTTCTGATATGGTGCTGAAATTTAAAAAGTAATTACAGAACAGAATTTACGGAAACAGCGGCAGCTGGCCGATGTTTTCCTGATGATAAATTGAGGAGTGAACAATTATGAAGTGTAAGAGATGCTGGATCGCAGCGGCGATCCTCTGTGCAACAATGGCCTGTGTTGGCCTTGCAGGCTGCGGCGGCGGTTCCACACCGGTGGATCCGGCTCCGGTTACAAGCCAGACAACTTCCACCGGCGAGGTTGTAAGCCAGATTACCATGAACGGTCAGGAAGGCTCTGCCTCTCAGCCTGCAGAGCTGGTTGGCACTTACTACTGGACAAGACTGTCCAACGACGGCAAGAAGAGCTTCCACACCATTGAAGAGCTGCTGGTTGTTATGCAGTCCGATCCAAACGATCCAAACTACATTCCATCCGATCAGGTAGACGCAGTTCGCCAGCAGATGGAAAACAGCTGCATTGAGCTGAAGGCAGACGGCACCGGCACCATCAGTGACGGTAAGGGTAAGGTAACACAGCTCCTCTGGTCTGTGTCTGAGAATAATATTATTTTCCGCAATCCGGCAGCACCAAGCGCTGAAACTGATATTTACGCAGAACTGGACCGCGAGAATCACACCATTGTTATTGATTCCACAGGCGAAGGCACCATCTATTTTGAATATACAAAATAAGAATTTTTTATAAAGCAAAAGATTAGGAAGTGAATTTATCATGAGAAGTGATGTTTTAAAGAGCGGCGCAATCCGTGCACCACAGCGTTCTCTGCTCCGTGCACTGGGCCTTTCCGATAAAGAACTGGAGCGTCCGTTTATCGGCGTTGTATGCTCCAAGAGCGACTATATCCCTGGCCACAAGCACCTGGGCGAAATTGCAGAGGCTGTTAAGGCAGGCATTCGCAACGCAGGCGGCGTACCATTTGAGTTTGAGACTATCGGCGTATGCGACGGCCTTGCAATGGGCCACAACGGTATGAAGTACTCTCTGGCATCCCGCGAGCTGATTGCAGACTCCGTTGAAGTTATGCTGACAGCTCATCCACTGGACGCTGTTGTATTCATTCCAAACTGCGACAAGATCGTGCCTGGCATGATGCTGGCAGCATGCCGCCTGAACCTGCCAAGTATTTTTGTCAGCGGCGGCCCAATGCTCCCTGGCCAGTATAAGGGTGTTCGTTTCGGTCTCTCTGAGATGTTCGAAACAGTTGGCAGCCACGCAGCAGGCAAAATCACAGACGCTGAACTGCTGGGCTATGAAAAGGCAGCCTGCCCAACCTGCGGCTCCTGCTCCGGCATGTACACTGCAAACTCCATGAACTGCCTGACAGAGGCAATCGGTATGGCTCTCCCAGGCAACGGCAGCATTCCTGCTGTAATGTCTGCACGCGTTGCCCTGGCAAAGCAGGCTGGCGAGCGCATCATGGATCTGCTCCGTGAAGATATCCGTCCAAGAGATATCCTCACAAGAGAAGCATTTGAAAACGCACTGAGCTGCGACATGGCACTGGGCTGCTCCAGCAACACTGTGCTCCACCTGCTGGCAATTGCACACGAAGCAGGCGCAGATGTAACGATCGATACTATGGACGAAGTAAGCCGCAACACTCCACAGCTGTGCAAGCTGAACCCTGCAAGCCAGGTATTCATCACCGACCTGAACGACGTTGGCGGTATTCCTGCAGTAATGAAGGAGCTGGCAAAGGGCGGCCACATTCACGAGGGTGCCCTCACTGTATGCGGCACTGTTGCTGACAGAATTGCAGCTGCACCGGATGCAGACGGCGACACCATCCGCACACTGGATAACCCATTCCGCAAGGACGGCGGTATTGCAGTGCTGAAGGGCAACATGGCACTGGACGGCGCTGTTGTAAAGCAAGGCGCAGTTGCTCCTGAAATGATGGTGCACAGCGGCCCTGCAAAGTGCTTCGACTGTGAAGAAGATGCATCTGAGGCAATCCTCGGCGGCAAGATCCAGGCAGGCGACGTTGTTGTCATCCGTTACGAAGGCCCTAAGGGCGGCCCTGGCATGAGAGAAATGCTCCAGCCAACTGCTTCCATCACCGGTATGGGTCTCGGTTCCAGCGTTGCACTGATCACTGACGGTCGTTTCTCCGGCGCGACAAGAGGCGCTTCCATCGGTCACGTTGCACCGGAAGCTGCTGTTGGCGGCCTGATCGCATTCATCGAAGACGGTGACATTATCGACATCAACATCCCAGAGCGCAGCCTGTCTGTACGCATCAGCGACGAAGAACTGGCAAAGCGCAAGGCAAACTGGAAAGCTCCGGAAAAGGAACTGACCGGCTACCTGAAGCGCTACGCAAAGATGGTACAGTCCAGCGCAGTTGGTGCAGTGTTTACTGACTGATTACGATAACCACATAATATAAAAAAAGGACACCTGACGGTATTGTCGGGTGTCCTTTTTGTTTTCTGAAGGATGATTCTGTAACCGTAGAGATGGCCATCGGTCGTTCGGTAATATATGACGAATCGTTTAAAGTGAAACACAAATAATTTGCTTTCATTTGTGTCACGACGCGAAACGCAGGAACGCACTTCATGCCGAGTGTCTTTTCTGTCTTGCCACAGAAAAGGCACAAAAAGAAGGCAAATAAGGGCGCTGCCCTTATTAATCCCGCCAAAGAGGGGCTCTGCCCCTACGTTGGATTACCCTGGCGCCTCTCGCAGAAAATTTTCACTGGTATCGTTCGAATTCATACAGCACGCCCTGTGGGCGCACAGAATGAATTCGAGGCAAAGTCTCCCTTTACACAAGGGAAGTTTTGGTTTGCAAAAAGAAAAAACCTCCCCTTGAGGGGAGGTGGTTGAGCGCAGCGAAACCGGTGGGGGCATTGCCCGCCGGCGCTTGCCGGCTAAACTTTTGGTGCTTCAGCGGCAAAGTCGGTGAAGGACTTTGGCGCCAGGTCTTCGTCTTTGTTCACTTCGATGATCTCCTGAACCAGCGCCACCAGTTCGTCAAAGGTTTCCAGGTAACCGCCCCGGCGGCGGAAGTCTGCCGCGCCGCGGAGACCCTTTACATACCAGCCTACGTGCTTTCTTGCTTCGCGCATACCAATGTACTCGCCCTTGCACTGGCACAGCTTCTGGATGTGCTCCAGCATGACCAGCATTCTGGCGGAGAGGACTGGCGGCGGCAGGATGGTGCAGCTGTTCTGTGTGTACGCGTTGATCTGAGAGAAGATCCATGGGTTGCCCAGCGCGCCGCGTCCAACCATAACAAGGTCGCACTTTGTTTCTTCCAGCATTCTGGCGGCATCCTGCGCGGAGTACACGTCGCCATTGCCGATAACAGGAATGGATACGCTTTCCTTTACCTGGCGGATGATATCCCAGTCAGCCGGTGGGGAGTACATTTCATCTCTTGTGCGGCCGTGAACACAGATGGCGTCAGCGCCGGCCTGTTCGCAGATTTTTGCAACCTCCAGCACGTTAACGGTGTCTTTGCTCCAGCCTTTGCGCATTTTTACAGTCAGCGGCAGGTCAGTTGCCTTGCGCACTGCTGCTACAATTTCACCGCAGAGCTGCGGGTTTCTCATCAGCGCACTGCCGCTGCCGGAGTTAACGATCTTCGGTGCCGGGCAGCCCATGTTGATGTCAATGGCATCCGGGTGGAATGCTTCTGCCTTTACGGCTGCCTGTGCCATGATTTCCGGATCGTCGCCGAAAATCTGAATGGCGCATGGATGCTCCAGCTCAGAGAGAGTCATCAGCTCCGCAGATCGTCTGTCCTGAAACTGCAGCGCTTTGGAGCTGACCATCTCAGAGATTACATAGGCGGCGCCGAATCGGCGGCAGATTTCGCGGAATGGCAGGTCTGTAACGCCGGCCATTGGCGCCAGCACCGCTTTTCCTTCAATTGTCAGATTTCTGATTTTCAAAGCAGATTCCTCTTTCTTTCCTGATAATTTACAGATTAGTATACCACACCTTGGCGAAAAAGGCACGACGAAATTTTGCCGCCGCCGTTCCTTTCTATTGTGAATTGTGGTAAAATAAAACTAACTATATCGCAATGGAGGGGTTTCCATGAAATTGCTGGTTCTGGACGGCAACAGTATTGTGAATCGGGCGTTTTACGGCATCCGTCTGCTTACTACGCAGAACGGTCTGTATACCAACGCCATCTATGGTTTTTTAACCATGCTTCAGAAAATGATGGATGAGGAAAAACCGGACTGCGTTGCCATCGCCTTTGATATGCGTGCGCCAACGTTCCGCCACAAAGCTTATGCCGGTTACAAGGCCACCCGCAAAGGAATGCCGGAAGAGCTTGCCGTGCAGATGCCGCTGCTGAAAGATCTGCTGCGTTATCTTGGCTACACACTGGTAGAATGTGAAGGCTACGAAGCGGACGACATTCTGGGCACACTGGCAGAACAGTGCAGAAAAACCGGTAACGACTGCGTCATTGCAACAGGTGACCGCGACAGCCTGCAGCTGGTTGGCGGCACTGTCAGCGTGCGTCTTGCCGTTACAAAGTTTGGTCAGCCGCAGGTGACCATTTACGATGAGGCGAAGATTCAGGAAGAGTACGGTGTTGCACCAATACAGCTGATCGACATCAAAGCGCTGATGGGCGACAGCTCCGACAATATTCCGGGTGTTGCCGGCATCGGTCAGAAGGGCGCCGGCGACCTGATTCAGAAATACGGTTCCATCCGCTACATCTATGATAATCTGGAAACACTGGACCTGAAACCGGCCATGCTGAAAAAGCTGACAAACGGCAAAGAGGACGCCTTCCTCAGCTATGATCTGGGTAAGATCTGTCTGGAAGCGCCGATTCCGGTAGAGATGGACCACTATGCGATTCAGCCGATGGACCGCCAGAAAACAGCAGAACTGATGACCCAGCTGGAACTGTTCAAGCTGATGGAGAAAATGGGCCTCAGCGCCAGCGAGCAGGCACCGGAAGAAGCAGGGACTATTACAACCAACGTTATCGAGTGGTGCAGTGACAGCACCGCGCTCCTTGCAGAACTGAAAACAGCAGGGGAAGCTTACTTTGTCAGCGAGTATGCAAAGGACGGCAGTGTCAGCGCCATGGCGTTCTGTCAGAGGGAAAAGATCGCCTTCCTGCAGCCGGATAAAGAATTTCTGGAGAAACTTTTTACCGATGGGGAAATTTTGACCCATACCCACGACACCAAGCCTCTTTACAAGGCGCTGGACAAGCTGAACATCCAGCCGGTCATCTGCCGCATGGATACCATGCTGGCCGGCTATCTGCTGAATCCATCTGCCAATGAATATACCATGGACAGACTGTGTGCATTATACAATGCTGCAGGCTGCATGGTGACAGAAGATGGATTGTCGGAGGACAAGCGTGACTTTGCGCTGCTGCTGACAGATGCAGGCAGAATCCGCGGCCTTGCAGATGTGCTGGAGCAGGAAATTGCAAAAAATAATCAGGGCGAGCTGCTGCGCACCATTGAGCTGCCATTGGCGCTGGTGCTGGCAAGAATGGAGAACATCGGTTTTGCGGTGGACGGCAAAGCACTGGAAGATTACGGCGAGGAGCTGCAGAAAGAAGTAGATCGTCTGCAGGCAGAGATTTACACACAGGCCGGCAAAGAGTTTAACATCAATTCGCCAAAACAGTTGGGCCTTGTGCTGTTTGAAGACCTGATGCTGCCGGCCGGCAAAAAGACAAAGAGCGGTTACTCTACCAGCGCAGAGGTGCTGGAAGGCCTCCGTTACGATCACCCGATTGTGGAAAACATTCTCCAGTACCGCACAGTAGCAAAGCTGAAGTCCACTTACTGCGAGGGTCTGCTGAAGGAAATTGCAGCTGACGGCCGCATCCACTCCAGCTTTAATCAGGCAGAAACAAGAACAGGCCGTATCAGCTCCACAGAGCCGAACCTGCAGAATATCCCTGTCCGTACAGAGATGGGCAGAGAACTGCGTCGATTCTTCTCTGCAGAAGAAGGCAAAGTGCTCATCGATGCCGACTACTCGCAGATTGAACTGCGTGTGCTGGCACACGTTGCTAATGACAAAGCCATGGCAGATGCTTTTATCAACGATGAGGATATCCACACCAGCACAGCGGCGCAGGTGTTTAATTTGCCGGAGGCTATGGTGACACCAATGATGCGAAGCCGCGCAAAGGCCGTTAACTTCGGTATCGTGTACGGTATCGGTGCGTTCTCTCTGGCAAAGGATATCGGTGTTACAAGAAAAGAAGCCGACAACTATATCAAGGCTTATCTGGCGCATTTCAGCGGTGTACGCGATTATATGGAAACCGTTGTGGAGCAGGCAGCAGAACAGGGCTATGTGGAAACCATTTTTGGCCGCAGACGCTACCTGCCGGAGCTGACTTCCTCTAATTTCAATCTGCGCAGCTTTGGTCAGCGTGTTGCAAGAAATATGCCGATTCAGGGCACAGCGGCAGATATTATTAAAATTGCCATGATCCGCGTGGAGGAACGCCTCCGCCGGGAAAATATGGAAACAAGACTGATCCTGCAGGTACACGACGAACTGATTGTAGAAGCGCCGATTGCAGAGCAGGAGCAGGCAAAACGAATTCTGGAGGAGGAAATGGCGGCAGCTGTTTCTCTCTCTGTACCGATGGTTGCAGAAGCAAACATTGGCAAAACATGGTACGATGCCAAAGGCTGACGGAGGTGACAGCATGATTTATACTTGCCCAAAATGCAGACAGGGCTTAACAAAAACAGACAGCGTGTTTGTGTGTCCGGACGGCCACAGCTATGACAGAGCAAAAGAAGGCTACGTGCATCTGCTGCCGGTGCAGAAGATGAACTCCAAGGTGCCGGGCGACAGCAAGGAAATGGTTGCTGCCAGACGGAATTTTCTGGAGAGCGGCGGCTATGAGGCGTTCCGCGCAAAGCTCAGTGAACTGGTGCTGGAAGCGGTTGGCGAAAAGAACGCGCCGGTACTGCTGGATGCCGGCTGCGGCGAGGGATATTACCTTCGCGGTGTGGCAGAAAAGCTGAAAGAAAACGGCAAAACACCGGAGCTGTATGGCTTTGATATTTCCAAATTTGCAGTAAAAGCAGCGGCAAAGCGGCAGAAAGACGGCGACTTCTCCGTAGCCAGCATTTTTGACATCCCGGTGAAAGATGAAAGCGTAGACTGCCTCATCAACGTATTCGCACCGATGGTAGAAGGTGAATTTGCCCGTGTGCTGAAAAAAGACGGCATGATGATTTTTGCAGTGCCGGGTGTACGCCATCTTTTTGGCCTGAAAGAAATTTTATACGAAAACCCTTACGAGAATGAACATAAGGAAACAGACTACGAAGGCTTTTCCTTTGTAAAGCGTGTGTCTGTCAGCGGGGAACTGCACCTGACAGACCAGGCACAGATTCAGAATCTGTTTGCCATGACACCGTATTACTGGAAAACACCGATCGAAGGCAGCCGCGCTCTTGCAGCGGCAACAGAGCTGCACACAGAGATCGAATTCCACTTCCTTGTGTATAAAAAGGAGGGCTGACATGGAGATTTTATTTGTCTGCACCGGCAATGCCAGCCGCAGTGTCATGGGAGAGATCATGTTCCGGCAGTATCTGGCAGAGCGCGGTCACGATGACATCCACTGCAGCAGCGCCGGCACAGAAGCCATTGAAGGTCTGGACGCCTGTCCGCAGACCATGGAAGTCTGCGAGGAGATCGGCGTAGACCTGTCCGGTCACATTCGCAGAATGCTGACAAAAGAACTGGTGGATATGGCTGACGTGATCGTGGTCATGCAGCAGTCTCACATTGATGCTGTAACAGCCTTTGGCGGCGAAGCGAAGCTCCATCTGCTGGGCGGCGGCATCAAAGATCCATACCCGAATCCGATCGGCCCGTTCTATGTGGCGAGAGATGCTGTGATCGCAGCGCTGCCTGCCCTGTATGAAGATGTCCTGCGCCGCAGAGAAAAATAAAGCAAAGCCTCCTGCAGAATTTGCAGAGAGGCTTTTTCTTTTGCATTTCTGCTTGACTATGCTTTTTATTTACAATACAATAATAAAATAGGATCCGTATGAAAAACGGTTCTGTTGTATTGAAAAAACTGGAAGGAAACGTAAGTTTCAAATACAGATAAAGAGAGGTAATCTACCATGAATATTATGTTTATTTGCACAGGCAACACCTGCCGCAGCCCAATGGCTTCCAACCTGTTCACAAAGCGTCTCATCAAGCAGAGCCGTACTGATATTCAGTGCCGCAGCGCAGGTCTGGCAGCAACTGAAGGCATGGGCGCAAGCTGGAACGCAGTAGAAGTATGCAAAGAGTGCGGTATTGACCTGACATACCACACAGCACACCGTCTCCGCGGCGGCGACTTCATGTCTACAGACCTGTTTGTTGTAATGGAGCAGGTACATAAGGATATTCTGGTAGGCGCTGGCGTACATCCAGGTCTCATCTACATCCTGGGCGGCGGCATCGAAGATCCATACGGCAAGGACGTAGACGCATTCATCGCATGCCGCGACAAGATCCTGGCAAGCCTGGATGATCTGGATGACTTCCTGACAAACAAGGCAAACGAAGTATACCGCAAGCTGGGCAACAACTAAGATGAACCGGGAAATTCGAATTGTTTCCCTGCAGGAAAAACACGCCCCCGTTCTGGCAGAGCTGGAGCGGATCTGCTTTTCGGAACCGCGTTCCGAAGCACTGCTGCGCAATGAAGTGCACAACCCGCTGGCTCGCTTTTATGTGGCAGAATATACCGACGAAAACGGACGTGTGCAGGTTGCCGGCTACGCAGGGATGCAGAATATTGTAGGCGAGTGCTACGTGGAAGACATTGCAGTTTTCCCGGAGCTGCGGGGGCAGGGCATTGGCCGCAAGCTGACAGAAACACTGCTGACAAAAGCAAGAGAAGAGCGGAGCGCCTTTGTTACACTGGAGGTGCGCCCTTCTAATAAAGCGGCCATCCAGCTGTATCAGTCTATGGGTTTTGTAGAGGTAGGCAGACGCAAGCGCTTTTACACCCAGCCAACAGAGGACGCTCTGCTGATGACCTGCTACTTCTGGGAGTCAGCAAATGCCGGCAGATGATCGCCCACCCTCTCGGATAAAAGGACTGCACTCCTCGGAAAAGTACAGGAGTGCAAGGATGAAAAATTCCACAGAGCGGCCCTTGAGGGGGAATAAAAAGTTTCGTCCGCCTTTTTAAAGGTGGTGGTTTCCAAAGGCGAAGCCTTGGTCGTTCCCCACAGGGAACGAAATTCCTGTTTGCAATAAAACGCAGGAAGGGTGAATCAAACATTCCGGTGGAATGTTTGAGAGGGGAACCCTCGTCGGGGGTTCCCCTTTTATTGATTGATGATGTTTGATAGGGAGTAGAGCGATATGAAAATTTTGAGCATTGAAAGTTCCTGTGACGAAACAGCGGCAGCTGTTGTGGAAGACGGCCGCATTGTGCATTCCAGCGTGATCGCATCGCAGATCGAGGAGCATAAGCTGTATGGCGGCGTAGTGCCGGAAATCGCTTCCCGCCGCCACAGTGAAGCGATTGTTGGTGTGACAGAGCAGGCACTGCAGCAGGCAAACTGCACCCTGGGGGACATCGACGCCATTGCAGTGACCCATGCACCTGGCCTCATTGGTGCCCTGCTGGTAGGCGTAAACTTTGCAAAGGGTCTGGCCCTTTCCACAGGTCTGCCGCTGGTGCCGGTTCATCATCTGCGCTCTCACATTGCGTCCAACTACATCAGCCATCCGGACCTGAAACCGCCGTTCCTCTGCCTGGTTGTTTCCGGCGGCCATACGCATATTGTAATGGTTGAGGACTACACCAAAATGAAGATCGTTGGCTGCACCCGTGACGACGCTGCAGGCGAAGCATTTGACAAAGCAGCCCGCACCATGGGCATGCCATACCCGGGCGGCGTGCATATGGATAAAATTGCAGAAGAAGGCGACGAGTACGCGTACAAACTGCCGATTCCAAAGGTGACCGGCTCTCCTTATGATTTCAGCTTTTCCGGCCTGAAAACAGCGGTGATCAACCTGATCCACAACGCAAAGCAGAAGGGCGAAGACCTGCCGGTGGCAGACGTTTCCGCATCCTTCCGCCGCGCTGTGGTGGACAGCTTGACAAAGAACGTGGTGAAGGCAATGGAAGACTTCAACATGACCACTCTGGTCATTGCCGGCGGTGTTTCTGCAAACAGACTGGTGCGCCGTGAGTTCGAGCGCATCTGCAATGAGCGCGGCTGGGCGCTTCATGTGCCGGAGCTGTCTCTCTGCGGTGATAACGCTGCCATGGTCGGCTCTCAGGGTTATTATGAGTACCTCAGCGGCAAGCGCGCCGGTATGGAACTGAACGCCTGCGCCGCCATGACAATAGAATGATGCGTATATAATAAAGAAAGCTCTCCTGTAATGGGAGAGCTTTTTTGCTTATAAAAATGGGGAGAACAAACTTATTGCACCGGAAAATATGAAGTGCTATAATAAGTACAGATTATAAACTTGAAATGGGGGACATTTATGAAGAAAATTATCATCGCTTTATTGGCAGCATCTATGATGGCAGCAGGCGTATTGGCTGGCTGCGGCGGCGGTTCTGAGCCGGCACCGGCACCAGCACCGGACGACACAACCGTGATCAGCAGCGAGGCAGAGGAACTGGTGCCGGGCGCAACTGGTGATGTCCTCCGCACACCGAGCAAAGAAGCCTATGATAAGGCAATGGACGAAATCACAGAAAAAATTGAAAATAGTTGGATGGGAGACACTGGTACTAGTTTTGAAACTGCATACTGGATCTATAAAACAGATACACAAGGTGATCGATATATCAGCGGTCTGGCTGCACTTGTTTCCCGTTATGATGATATGAACGACACGACCAACTATTACACTGTGACAGGAGCGCTGGTACCGGGTTGGGAAAGCTATATCAGAAAAAGCGCTGAACTGAACGATATTACGTTTTTGGTAGAGTTTGAAAATGTTTCAGAAGCAAAGGCTTATGTAGTGCGGATGTACAGTCATTATGATGGTATTGCCGGTGTGGAAGAAGCAGCTTCTTATGATGATACTTCTGATGAGGAAGAAATACTGGATACTGCTGCACCGAAGAGCGGCCTTGCAATTCCAGAGAAATCTGCTTATGATGATGCAGTAAACGAAGCACTGAGCACATTCAAAGAGCACCAGCGTGAAGGCGCAGAAGTAAAATATGCGCGGTGGGTATTTGAATACAATGAGGACAAGGACACCGACGGCAACCCTGGCCCGGAAGATACCGACCTGGCAGGCCTTGCGCTGATTTTCCATGCAAAAGCGGAAAACAGTGATACTTATTATTATATTCTCAAAACTGTTCCGATGCGTGACGGCTGGGACGGTATGCTGGAAAAAAATGACCCTGATCTGATTCTGATTTACAAAGATTACTACGAAAACTATGAAGAAGCAGAGCAGGCAATGAACGGCTATATTGGCCAGTACATGACAATGACAGCAGATGCACTGAATTAAAGGAAAAGCTCCGGAGATTTCCGGGGCTTTTTCTTTTGCAGAAAACCCCATAAAACCGGAGAAAGCAGGGTTTTACAGAGAGTTAACGAAAAATGATAGTGTTTTTTGTGCAGAATTTATTGTGTTCCATGGGGGTGCCAAAAAAATACTAAATATTTTAAACAAAAGATTCATTGAAATTTACCACCATTTGTTATATAATACAAACGTAGAGTATTGCGCAAAATGGATGCGTAATTTTTACGTTTCAGCGCTTCATATTACTGATAATACTTTCTATTTCTAAGGAGGAATTTTTTAAATGGCAACAAAAGCAAATTACCCTATTAACGAAATTGGTGCAGGTAAAGTTGGTTTTTCCAAGACACGTTCCATCATCGAAGCAGCTTTCTACGGCAACAACGTTGTAGAAGTTACAACACTGAAGCAGGCTTATGAGCTGGCAAAGAACTCCCCAGGTACAGTTGTAACAGATATGCCTGTATACAGAGGCGAAGAGTTCGGCCTTGATAAGGATGCTAAGGTTCTGCTGTTCAACGACGGTGCTATCACAGGCCGTTATGCAACTGCACGCCGCATCGCTGGCGAGCCAGGCGTTGATTGCGAAGCACTGGATAAGGTTGTTATGGATGCAGTTTACGAAGCACGTTGGAAGAAAATGTACCATGCAACTGTTTATGTAGGTCTGGACCCAGAATTCATGGTTAAGGCTCACCTCCTCATTCCAGAAGGCGAAGAGAACATCATGTACTCCTGGATGCTCAACTTCCAGTACATGTCCGAGTACTACAACGTAATGTACAAGGATTCCAAGATGGTTGGCGACGGCAACGAAGCTGACATCTACATCTTCTCCGATCCACAGTGGATGCCACAGGAGAGACCAGGCGTTTCCTTCGACTGCCTCAGCGACCCAGCTAAGAAGTCCCTCTGCTACTTCAACACAGAGACAAACTGCGCTTGCATCCTTGGCATGCGTTACTTCGGCGAGCACAAGAAGGGCACACTGACAATGGCTTGGGCTATTGCTAACCGTAACGGCTATGCATCCTGCCACGGCGGTCAGAAAGAGTATCTGCTGGAAGACGGCACAAGCTATGTAGCTTCCGTATATGGTCTGTCCGGTTCCGGTAAGTCCACACTGACACACGCTAAGCACGGCGGCAAGTATGACATCAAAGTTCTCCACGACGACGCATTCATCATCAACACAGAGACATGCGCATCCATCGCTCTGGAGCCAACATACTTCGATAAGACAGCTGACTACCCAACAGGCTGCCCAGACAACGACTACCTGCTCACAGCTCAGAACTGCTCCGCTACACGCGACGAAAACGGCAAGATCCAGCTGGTAACAGAAGATATCCGCAACGGTAACGGCCGTGCAATCAAGTCCAAGCTCTGGTCTCCAAACCGTGTTGACAAGATCGAAGCTCCTGTTAACGCAATCTTCTGGATCATGAAGGACCCAACAATCCCACCAGTAGTTAAGCTCAAGGGCGCATCCCTGGCTTCTGTAATGGGTGCTACACTGGCTACAAAGAGATCCTCCGCTGAGCGTTTGGCTCCTGGCGTAGACCCTAACAAGCTGGTTGTTGTTCCATACGCTAACCCATTCCGTACATACCCACTGGCTAACGACTACGAGAAGTTCAAGAAGCTGGTTGAAGAGAAGAACGTTGACTGCTACATCGTTAACACAGGCGACTTCATGGGCAAGAAGGTTAAGCCAGCAGATACACTGGGCATTCTGGAAGCTATCGTTGAGAAGCGTGCAAACTTCCACCAGTGGGGTCCAATCGAAGATATCGAAATCATGGATTGGGAAGGCTTTGTACCAGACATGAACGATGCTGAGTACCTCGGCCAGCTGAAGGCTCGTATGCAGGATCGTCTCGATGAGATCACAGCATTCGGCACAGAAAAGGGCGGCTACGACAAGCTTCCAGACGATGCTCTCGATGCAATTAAGCGCGTAATCGATCAGCTCGCATAAGATTTTATTAAAACTTTGCTGTTCTTTTGCTCGGATTTTTTAGCAGCATTTATTTAATCAAATTAGTTTGATTCCAGGAAGATGAAACCCCCAATTTCAGTATAAAGATGGATTCGGATTTGAACCGCGTCACAGTTTCACCGCTGTGGCGCGGTCTTTTTTTGCTGATAACTGCCTGCTTTTCGCAGGTACAGTAGCTTCGTTCCGCCGATGATTACCCACTGAAAAACAGCTGCAAACAGGTAATCTTTCAGCAGCTGTAATCACCGCAAAAAGAGGCGAAAAAAGCCTGTGGAATTCTCTCTGCAATCCGGTAAAAAGTCTGTAACCAATCCAGTAAAATGGTAGGAAATAGAAGATGCAAATACGCCAAAACCGCGTATTTCCGGGAAAAATCGGGGATTTTCTGTGAAAATTCAGCATGAAAATTCATGCAATCTGCAAATTTGAGTGCAGGAAAATTTAAAAACAAATATTCTGATTAAGAAATATAAAAACGCTTGCAGGGAGAAATATGATTTTATTATAGGCTGCAAAAAACAGCTTACTTATGCGGAAAATCAGACAAAACAATAGTGATTCCTGATAAATAAATTCCATAAAAAGTATATTTTTTATAAAAAATACAAACCTGAAAGGGTTTGTAACAGGTCTGTAATAGAATTTTTTGCAAATTTGCCAAGCCTTAACCCTGTTCTCGTCCTTTTTTGACCCGAAAAACGACCGTTTAGTTCTGTAATAGAATTAAAATAACATGAAATTTGTGCATCTTGTATACAAAAAGCCGACCGCTTTATTTGACTTTACTAGTGTTTTCACCTATAATGTTAAACAGGTCTTGCTATACCCCAAGATACAAACCGATGAAGATTGTATCATTTCTGTAACTCTTTTGCAGAGCAAGATCAGTTGCAGTTATCTTCTATCGGATTAGGTTTGGAAAATAAGGAGTGAGAATCCAATGGGCAAACATTATACAAAGGAGACCGGGGCACCTGTTCAGTTTAAAGGCAAAAGCACAAAGCGCCGCAGACTGACAGCGATTGCTCTTGCGCTGTGTGTAACCGCTGCAGCAGGCGCAGGTTCTTTTGCCACAGTTTTGGCAGAAGATGCACCTGTTATCAGCAGTGTTATTGACGGCGACAAGCATTACTCGGTCTCCATCCCATCCACCGACGTGGATCGGCTGCTCTACGAGGCAGGCATCGTGCTCAATGACGAGGACGTGGTTGTTCGTGAAGAGAACGCCAACGGTACAACCGTAACCGTTAAGCGTAAGCTTGTGGCAGAGATCAGCGTAGGCGGCAAAAAAGTGGTTGCAGAGGGCTATACAGGCGACACTGTCGGTCAGTTGATCGAGAATGCCGGTGTAGAACTGGGTAGCCTGGATGCAGTCACACCGTCTGTTCAGACCCAAGTTTGGGAAGACACAGACGTTGAGATTACTGAAATGAAAAGCATTTATATTGTAGATAATAACGTAGCACGCAACTACGTTGTTCCTGCAGGCTCCGTAGCAGACGCAGCAGCGTATGCAGGTGTTGAGCTTGGCAGCGAAGATACCCTCTCCAACAGCAAGCAAGACGTTGAAGACGGTATGATCATCAGCGTGGATCGTGTTACCTACGAAACCGTAGAAAAAACCGAAACTGTAGAATTTACAGTAGAGGAAAAAGAAACTTCTGAGCTTTATGTAGGCGAAACAGAAGTGGAAACAGAAGGTAAAGACGGTGAGAAGCTCGTTACTTACGAACAGAAGCTGGTAAACGGCGAAGTTGTAAAGACAACAAAGGTTGGCGAGGAGATCACCAAAAAAGCGCAGAACAAGGTTGTTCTGGTTGGTACCAAAGAAAAACGCAAGCCTGTACAGAATCAATCCAAACCTCAGGGTGGTAGCTCCCAGGGCAACGGTACTGTAAGTTCTGCAGGCGGCAACAAGCTGGTAGACTCTAACGGTAACGTAATCAATTACAAGTCCGTGATGACAGGTACCTGCACTGCTTACAGCGGTGATTCTACCACATCTACTGGCATGAAACCGCAGGTTGGCGTTGTTGCTGTAAACCCAAATCAAATTCCATACGGCACAAGACTGTATATTGCATCTCCGGATGGCAGTTATGTGTATGGTTACGCAGTTGCTGGTGATACCGGCGGCGCGATGATGGCGGGTCACGCAATGGTTGACCTTTATATGAATACAGAAAAAGAGTGCTATGACTTCGGTCGCCGCACCATGTGTATTTATGTACTTAGCTAAAAAGACCTACAGAAACGGCGAGGCAGCAATGCTTCGCCGTTTTTGCGTTCTGATCAGCGTTTTCTGTCAGGGGCGCTATGATTTTCATCACAAAATATATTGCAGCAAAAAAATGCTTCTGCAATATTTTGTGGCAGCTTGGAATAAACCTTGTGATTTTACACAAGAAATAAAAATGTGTTTTATGCGGTTTGAACAGACGAAAAGAAATCGTGCATTTTGTTTATATTTTGTTCACAAAATAACCACAATTTGTTTGAATATTCGCGAATTTTGTCTGTTATACTATAGACAGTGAAAGGGACAAAACGCCGAAGGCGAAAGCGAACAGTCCCCCACCGCGGTACCCCCATTTGCCGCAAACCAAACCTAAATGTAAAACCCATAATAATCCCCTGATTTGGACGGTAGTACTCAGACTACCGTCCCTTTTTTTGTGCAGAGTCTCTCTGTACGTTTATGCACAGGTGATTCCGCTTTTGACGGGGAAGTCCATGATTGTCTGTTTGGCTTAATGATGATCGATTCATGCTGTTGGGCTTCGGGTGTTAGGGATGATTCTTTTTGAGGAGCGCTGCTGCTTTCTTTAAATGCTGTGTTAACAAAACTGAAAATTACAGCAATAGCATGATGCTGAATTACTGTAATACAGCATTTCACGCGGGGGAATCTGATCACTACAAAATACGAAGTTATGCACTATAAAAACAAAAGCCTCCCTGTTTTTCGGGAGGCTTTTCTGAATACGGCAGAGGAATAATTCTGTCTGCAATTTTGTATTAATGAGCCGGACGGCTGTTTTTTTCATAGATAAACCGGAGACCATGGAGCAGCAGATTTTCGCAGATCTGTACCGGTTTGCGGCACTCCGGTACCACTACCTGTGCCAGTTCGCCTGTTGCAATGGTGTTGACAGTCTGTCCCAGTTCCGCTTCAATGCGGTCGATCATACCGTCCATCAGCGCTGCGGTGCCGTAAATGGCGCCGGACTGCATGGAATGGATGGTATTGGTACCGATTACTGTTTTCGGGCGCTCTACGTTAACGTGCGGCAGCAGAGAGGTGCGGGAGGCAAGGGAGTCCAGCGTGATGCCGATGCCAGCGCAGATCATGCCGCCGCGGAACTTCCCCTGCTCGTCCAGTACGCTGACGGTGGTAGCCGTACTGAGATCGAAAATAACGCATGGCATCGGGTACAGTTTTGTGGCGGCAACAGCGCCCGCTACCAGGTCAGCGCCCAGCTGGGCAGGGTTGTCGATGACGATATGCAATCCTGTTTTTACGCCGGGTCCCAGAATCACAGCAGTAATACCGGTGAGTTTTTTCAGCGCATTCTGGAAGATCTCTGTCAGCTCAGGCACAACAGAGCAGATGATGGCATCGGTGACAATTTCCGGATCGATTTTATAAAGAGCCAGCAGCTGCATCAGTTCGCAGGCGTACTGGTCATCGGTGCGGCGGCGGTCGGTGACAATCCGCGCCATAAACTGCAGTTCTTCAGAAAAATGATCGCCTTCTGCGGCAAAGCCGCCCAGAGTAATGTGAGAGTTGCTGATATCAACGGTGAAAAGCATAAGACCGCCTCCTCTTGTGGTAAAATCCCGCGTATCTGCAGGGGAACAGGGCATACTGCCTCTGGGTGAATTTGCTTTATTGTACCACAAAAAAGTGGGGATTTCCCAGTGATTTTACAGATTTCTAAGGGGAAAAAGAGAAAAAGTGCGCAAAGATTGCAAAAATCCCTGAAAAACGGCAAATATCGTGGGAAATAATAGCTTTAAAATTGACAAAAAGCCGTTCTTTGATGTAATATAAAAGGGAGTATGGAGGTTTTTCTATGATTCTAAAAGAACTGTTTCAAGATCTGTCTTATGAGCTTCATTGCGGCGGAGATATCGAAATCACCGACGTAATTTATGACTCCCGCAAAATTGTACCGGGCTGCCTGTTTGTATGCCTTCGCGGTTCTGCCGTGGATGGCCACACCTTTGCAAAGCAGGCGGAGGAAAAAGGCGCCGCTGCGATTCTTGCAGAAGAACCGGTAGACGTTTCCATTCCGGTAATTCTTGCGGAAAATACACGCAAGGCGCTGGCAGAGGTTTCTGCGGCGTACTTCGGCCATCCGGCAAAGCAGCTGAAATCCATTGCCCTCACCGGCACAAAAGGCAAAACCACCACAGCCTGGATGATCCGTTCCATTCTGGAACATGCTGGCTATAAAACAGGCCTCATCGGCACCATCGGCACCGTGATTGGCGACGAGGTTTTAAAAACTGAAAACACCACACCGGAATCCTATGAGATGCAGCGCTTCCTGCGGATGATGGTAGACGCCGGCTGTGATGCCGTTGTTCTGGAAGCATCTTCCATCGGTCTCAAAGCATACCGCACCGGCGGCATGGAGTTCGATTACGGTCTGTTCAGCAACTTCTCCCACGACCACATTGGCGGCGTGGAGCACAAGGATATGGACGAATATCTCCAGTGCAAGCAGATGCTGTTCCGTCAGTGCAAAACAGGCATTATCAATAAGGATGACGCAAGCTGGGAGCAGATGATCGAGGGCCACACCTGTGCGATCGAAACATATGGTTTCGGTGACGACGTAGATTACAAGGGCAGCAATATCGGCCTGCTCCGCAAGCCGGGTTACCTTGGTGTTGGCTTTACCATGGAGCACAAGGGCGAAACGATGGACGTACGCGTTGGCATTCCTGGCAAGTTCAGCGTGTACAATGCCCTGTCTGCCATTGCTGTGTGCAGCCACTTCGGTGTGACTGCAGAGCAGATCAACGCAGGCCTTGACGCTGTGAAGGTAAAGGGCCGTGTAGAGATCGTACCGGTTGACGGCGACTACACACTGCTCATTGACTACGCACACAATGCGCTTTCCATGGTGAATATTCTGGAAACACTGCGTGAGTACCAGCCAAACCGTCTGATCTGCATGTTTGGTGCAGGCGGCAACAGACCAAAGCTCCGCCGCTTTGAAATGGGCGAAGTTTGCGGCAGAATGGCAGACCTGTCTGTTCTTACTGCAGACAATTCCCGTGACGAAGACGTTATGGACATTATTGCAGATATCCAGACCGGCATGGCAAAGACAGACGGCAAGTCCGTTGTTGTACCGGACCGCCGCGAGGCGATCCGCTACTGCATGGAAAATGCGCAGCCTGGTGACATCATCGTACTGGCTGGCAAGGGCCACGAGGACTATCAGGAGATCAAGGGTGTGAAATATCACTTTGATGAGCGTGAAGTTGTAGCAGAAATTTTAGCATCAAAAGAAACCAACGGATAACGATAAAAGAAAACCAGAGGTTCATGGGGAGCCTCTGTGGGGATAGAAAACAACCAAAGGGAGTTTTGGATTATGGAAATTACAGTAGCAAAAATTCTGAAAAGCTGTAAGGGTACTCTGCTGTGCGGTGACCCGGAAACTGTTGTCCGCGGCGGTTCCATTGACAGCCGCAGAACAAAAGACGGTGACCTGTTCGTGCCGCTCATCGGTGAGCGCAGCAACGGTCACGGCTATATTGATTCCGCATTTGCAAAGGGCGCTGTGGCAACACTGACACAGGAACACCTGAAAATGAAGGACGACGATCACTGCTGGATCTACGTGCCGGATACAGAAACAGCCCTGCAGGAAATTGCAAAGGCTTACCGCGATGATTTCAACATTCCGCTGATCGGCGTAACAGGCAGCGTTGGCAAGACCACAACAAAGGAAATGCTGGCGCTGGCACTCTCCGCAGGCAAGAACGTGATGAAGACCAAGGGTAACTTCAACAGCCAGGTTGGTCTGCCGATCACACTGTTCGGCCTGGAAGAAGAGCACGATGCAGCTGTTATTGAAATGGGCATGAGCGAAAAGGGCGAAATGGCTCGTCTGGCAGAGATCGCAAGACCAAACTATGCGGTGATCACAAACATCGGTCTCTCTCACATTGAGAACCTTGGCTCTCAGAAGGCGATCCGCAATGAGAAGCTGCACATTACAGACGGCTTCGATCGCAAGTCTGTGCTGTTCATCAACGGTGATGACCAGATCCTCTGCAGACTGATCGGCTTCCTGCCATGCAAGACCATTGTTTACGGTACAGGCGCACACTGCCACTACCGTGCAACAAACATTGTAACAGAAGACAAGACAACTACTTACGCGCTCCACACACCGGTAGAGGGCCGTACTGTGCACCTGCCAACACTGGGCAAGCACAACGTGCTGAACTCTCTGGCAGCGATCGCTGTGGCTGACTACCTGGGTGTTGATCTGGATGCAGCAATTGCAAAGATCGGTGAGTATGTACCGCCGGCAATGCGTCAGGAGATCCATGAGGTAAACGGCATCACCATCATTGATGACACATACAATGCAAGCCCTGACTCCATCCGCAGCGGCCTTGATGTGCTCCGCGGTCTGGAATGCCGCGGCCGCCGTGTGGCTGTTCTGGCTGATATGCTGGAGCTTGGTGATCTCTCTGAGCAGGCACACTACGACGTTGGTGTTGCAGCAGCTGAGGCAGGCGTAAGCGTGCTGGTAACTGTTGGCAAGCGTGCAGAGGGCATTGGCAAGGGCGCAAGAAAAGTAAACCCAACTGTGCTGATCAGCTCTCAGAAGGACAACGACCAGGCTGTAAAGTACCTGCAGCATAAGCTCCGTCAGGGCGACTGCGTGATCGTTAAGGGTTCCCGCGGCATGAAGACTGACGAGATCGTTCGCGGTCTTCTGCAGCACGCAGCAGCAGAAGCTGCAGCTGCACAGGCAGAGGAACTGGCACAGACAGAAGCTGCTGCAGTAGAACAGGAAACTGTGCAGACTGCTGAAGAATAAGCAGAAAAAACTGTGTAAAAAGCAGATAATTCCAAGTGAAATAGTAGATAAAAACGACTGCACCCGGCTTTGGGTGCAGTTTTTATTTACAGAAAAATAAAAATTATCTGGTGAATATGAACAGGTTTCTAGTGGTTATAAAATTTCCCGACACAAGATATAGGGATATTCTGCCGGATTTATAGGAATCTTTGAATAATTTATGAATTAACGGCCCCATTGCTTGCAAAAGATAGGTCTGCATGATAAGATGATAGCAGAAATACTATAACAAGAAGAATGTTTGTGATCTTTCGCCCAGTTTGGCGGCAGGAAAGCGGACAGACTGTATTGGAGGAATTTTGGAATGACTATTAGAAAGAAGCTGGCCGCAGTTTCGGCAGCGCTTTGTATGGTATTCGCAATGTTCATGTGCATGACTGCTCTGACGACAGTGCATGCAGCAGAAGCTGAGGAGGCAAATACGCTGGCGCAAGTTGTGCTGGACGCAGCCGCTCAGGATTCGCAACAAGAATCGGAAATTGTCAATGAAGTGATCACACTGACCCAGGATGAAATTCCAATGGCTGAGGCTAAGGTAAGTGTGCTGGAAACACAGACAGAAGAAAAAGGCATGAGCAGCATCCTGGCATTTGGCCTGGTAGCTGCAGCAGCTCTGGTAACAGGTATTGCAGTTGCACTGCGCGCAAAGTTTGGCCGCAAAAAGCGCTGCTATGTTCCGGCAGATGACATGACTTTCTTCAAAATGAAAAAATAATCTCTTTGAGATCAAGGCTTTCGAATGTTCGGAAGCCTTTTTTTATTGCAAAATTTTCGGTGATTTTGAACCCAATCGGGAAAAAACCGTAACGAACTTGCAGAATTTGTCGAAAGAAAAGAGATTTGCCAAAATAATTGAAAACCGCCTGCGCAGATTAATCGTCGGAAATGAAATTTGCGAAAGGAGGATCTGCATGGCAAACTTTAAACATTGGTTTCGATTTCTTATGATTTCCATTTTTACTGCAATTATGATTTTTTTATGGATGGGTTACGATGTATACCGCAGCCTGCCGGACCATTTTACGGTAATCGAGGGCGAGAGCCTGACACTGCCTCAGCCATGGCTTTCGGTTACGCACCAGGTGACATCAGATGCAGAACAGGCCAACGCAGCGCAGGGTGATCGCACGCATAAAGCGCAGATTTCACTGCTGGGCATTCCTGTGAAAACCGTCACGGTAACAGAAACAGAGGAGCAGTGGATTGTTCCCGGCGGTACGCCTTTTGGCATGAAGCTGTTCACCAGCGGTGTTGTGGTTGTTGGGTTGTCAGATATCGACACAGAAGCAGGGCGGCGCAGCCCGGCCCAGGAGGCCGGTATTGCGCAGGGTGATGTGATCACCGCTGTGAACGGAAAGACTGTCACAGCGTCGGAGATGGTCAGCCAGGCTATGATGGAAAGCGGCGGCGCACCGGTGACCATGACCATCGACCGTGATGGCGCACCGTGTACGGTAACGATTATTCCTGCAAAATCTGTTTATGATCATCAGTATAAAGGCGGCCTGTGGGTGCGGGACAGCACGGCCGGTATCGGTATGGTCACGTACTATTGTCCGGAGACGGGGCAGTTCGGCGGTCTTGGTCATGGCATCTGCGACGTAGACACCAACGAGCTGATGCCGCTCAGAACAGGCGAGATCGTGCCGGTATGCATCAGCGGTGTGGTGAAGGGGCAGGATGGTGATGCCGGAGAGCTGAAGGGATATTTTACCTCCGATGAGGTGATGGGGCAGCTTTGCCGCAATGATGAAACCGGTGTGTACGGCAGCCTGTACGATGCGCCGACAGATGGTTCTCCTGTTGCCGCAGCCATGAAGCAGGATGTGGAAAAAGGCGCCGCCCAGATACTCACGACTGTAGACGGCGAAGTGCCGCAGCTGTATGACATCGCCATTGAAAGTCTGGACATGCGGGAGGACGCAGTGACAAAAAATATGGTCATCCGTATTACAGACCAGAACCTGCTGGATAAAACAGGCGGCATTGTGCAGGGCATGAGCGGCAGCCCCATTCTCCAGAACGGCAGACTGGTCGGCGCTGTGACCCATGTTTTCATCAATGACCCGACGAGAGGGTACGGAATCTTCATTGAAAACATGTTAGAGGTGGTAGGATAAGAGAAAGACAGGGGCAATCTGCCCTTGTCTTTCTCTGTTATTTTGTGATATAATTAGTTAAACGAATTTGAATCGGTTTGACATATTAAAAACAAAAGAATACGCAGATGTGTCAGGAGAAGATTATGAATCTACAAGAAGCAAAAAATTTTTTGGGAATAGAATTAAAGGATCGTTCTGTGAGAGTGCTTTTTAAAAAATGTATTCCTTCGGAAGGAACACATTCTGTCGAATCTGCACTATTATTTACAAGAGCTTTTGGCTATCACAAAGATCAGGATCCTGTGTTTTTTGATACAGACAAGTTGAAAGAAAACAAAGAATACATTCTTTTTCTTATTGGTCAGCTAAGAGAATTTCATAACCCTGAAAGCGATATATTAAAAATAGAAGATGCAGTATTTAGGTACGATGGAACTATTTGGCCCAGCGATAAAGAAACTATGATGAAACTTCTTTATTTAGGGGTTACACCATCTATACAAGCTATTTCGCCATTGAAATATCCTGACCATTTTGCGTGGAAAGATATGAAACTTTTACCTACACTTGCACCCAGTGATCCAAACTATTATTCCTGGTTAAAAGAATATAAGAAAATATTGATTAGCAAATTAGATTTTGTCTAACTGAATATGAATATACATAGCAGCCATGCATCTGAAGTGCGGCTGTTTTACATCGAAAAACTGTTGTCCCTAAGGACAATCACCCGTGAGCGGCAGCCCCATCCTCCAGAACGGCAAACTGGTTGGCGCCATGACCCACGTTTTCATCAATGACCCGGAGCGGGGCTATGGTATTTTTATCGAAAATATGCTGGAAAATGCAGCATGAATTTTTTTTGACAGGGGCAATTTGTCCCTGTCTTTTTTATTTTGTTTGCAGTATGATGATAGTTGAGAGAAAGCAGGAGGGGGAAGAATAATGAAACAGGAACAGATTCAGGCAGCGGTGCGCCGTGTGGAGGAGATGGAGCGATACCTCGATTTGCTGCAGAAAGCGGCAGATGAAACCCCGGCAGAACTTCAAAACGATGTGCAGCTGCAGGCCATGCTGGGGCAGCTGACCGACTACTATGAAAACGGCCAGTGGATGCAGGATTACGTGCTGGACGAGCAGGGACTGCTGCCTTCTGATTTAAAGCGGGGCGTACTGTCGGAAGATGCAGTGTATGATTTGCTGGCGCAGATTGACGAGATTCTGCGCTGAATTTTATGTTGTTCGCCGATTGATGCCGGATGCAGAATCGTAGTATAGTAAACATAAAAGCAGAACCGGGAGGGATTTTGATGAAGCATACAAAGAAATTTGCAGCAATTGCAGCGGCGGCGCTGGTGGCCGTATCATTGCTGGCAGGCTGCGGCGGTGCGGTGGAGCCTGCGCCGACAGAGAGCGGCATGAGTATGGGCGTGGTGAATCCTCTGCAGGCGTTTACCCTGGAGGAGCTGCGCAATGAAACGGGCTACAACCTGCATCTGCCGGAAGGCTGCACAGACCTTACAGTTACAAAAATCGATGCCGCACCGGCTGCTGCTGTATATGAGGCAGAATTCTGCGACAAAGATGGAAACGGCTATTGCTTCCGCATGCAGCTGGGACAGGTGGAAGGCGATATTTCCGGTATGTACTATGAGTGGACAGATGCGATCATTGTGGATGAAGTGGATTCTTCCTACACTGTTTTTCTGAACAATGAGGGACAGGGAATGGTTTCCTGGCAGGATGAGAATGCCAAATATACGCTGGCAATGACAGAAAATGCCGCAGCAAAGCTGCTGAACACTATGCGAAGCGCATTGCTGGAGAAGAGCGGTTTTACAGAATAATTCATCGGACAGAGGCATTTGCTTCTGTCTTTTTTGTTTTATGCAGGGAACGGTTCTCGCACCGTTCCCAATCTGCAATCGTTTAAACTTGCACATAAGCTGCTCCCTCGCAGAGGATAATAAAATAATTTTCTATCCTTTTTGTTAAGGGGATGGTATAATAGGGGCAGAGAACCAAGGAAAGAGGTGGCGTAATGGAAGTAATGACCTTCCGCAAGGCAGAGGCCAAAGATACAGGGCTGATCCTGTATTTTATCAAAGAGCTGGCAGAGTATGAAAGAATGCTGGATCTTGTAGTGGCAACAGAAGAAACACTGCAGGAGTGGATGTTTGAAAAGGAAAAAGCAGAGGCTATCTTCGTGCTGGAAAACGGCAAGGAAGTTGGCATGGCGCTGTTTTTCCACAACTTCTCCACCTTTGTGGGCCGAGCTGGATTATATCTGGAAGACGTGTACGTACTGCCGGAATACCGCGGCAAAGGATACGGTAAGGCATTGCTGAAAAAGCTGGCACAGATCGCCGTAGAGCGTGGCTGTGGCCGCTTTGAGTGGGTATGCCTGGACTGGAACCAGCCAAGCATTGATTTTTACCGTTCTCTGGGCGCTGTGCCGATGGACGACTGGACCATTTATCGTCTGGATGGCGAAGCGCTGAAAAAGATGGCAGAATAAGATTGTTTAAATATAGAAAGGAACTGGAACCATGATCGAAGTTGAAATTAAAGCTGCATTGAAAGAAAAAGAAGAACTGACCGCAAAAATGCTGGAGCTGGGTTTTGTAAAAGGCGACCTGCTGAAGGAAACTGATGTTTACTTTGACAGCCCGCACCACAAGATGAAGGAGAACGACACAGCACTGCGCATTCGTTCCTGCGAGAACCTGACACAGGGCACCAAGGTTTGCTACATGACCTACAAGGGCCCAAAGATGGACAAGATCTCCATCTCCCGCAAGGAAGTAGAAATGGAAATTGAAAGCGTAGAAACAGGCACCGAGATCTTCACATCCCTGGGCTTCTTTACTGTTCCTGCAGTAATCAAGCACCGCCAGTGGCTCCACCTGGACAACGTAACAGCATGCCTGGACAGCGTAGAAGAGCTGGGTGATTTCCTTGAGCTGGAAATGGTTATTGAAGACGCAAGCGAAAAAGAAGCTGCTCTCAACGATCTGATCGCACTGCTGGAGAAACTGGGCTACGGCAGAGAAGACCTGCTGCAGACATCCTATCTCTCCATGCTGCAGAAGAAGCGCTTCGGCGACAACGCATAATTTAAAAAAGACAGAGGCTGTGGCTTCTGTCTTTTTGTTTTTGATTATGTTATCATAAAACAAAGGAGGCTGTGTTATGAAACGAATCATGATATCCTTGCTGGCAGCGATAACGGTGGGCTGCGCAGTATTGTGCGGCTGCGGTGCTGAACCATACCGCGTAGACTACGGCGGCGCGCAGGCACTTTATGAAGGCGCGCAGGAAACGTATGCTGCCGGTGAAAAAGTAGAACTATCTTTTCCATATGTAGCTACAGATACAGATTATCATTTTTATCTGGAGGAAGATGTGCCGCTGGAGGTCACATATGAAGAGGAGCGTGGTTACGTGCTTCAATTTGTGATGCCGGAGCATGATGTGAAATTGTGCTGTGAATCGAAAAACTCCATGGTTCATGTACCGTGATCGTACAGCATTCTTCCGGAAGAACAGGAAAAAAACAGGCGTTTCCTGTTACTATGCATGAAAATGGAAAAACCTCTTGCTTTTATAGGAATTGACGGTATAATGGAATAATATTTTTCGACAAAAAATCCATTTGAGGTGAAATATTTCTATGACAAAATCATCCCTGATGAAGTACGGGATCCTTGGCCTGAACCTGCTGTTTATTGTAGGTCTGTGCGTGGTCAACACCATTTATCAGGCCAATGACTTCAACTACACGCTGAAAATTATCGGCAGCGGATGCTTTGTGGCGCAGGGTCTCATCAACTTTATTTATGCATTTGCTGCCAAAGCTTCCAACAAAAAGTTCTTTGTTTTTATGATGATCGGCCTGATGTTTGCAATGGCCGGTGACATTGCGATCAACCTGAACTTTGTTGCCGGTGCCGGATTGTTTGCGATTGGACACATCTGGTTCGTAATCGCCTTCTGTTTTATTCAGAGACTGAACGTGCTGGAATTTATTATCAGTGTGAGCACATTCCTGGCAGTTGGTGCATTTCTGCTGTTCTTCCCGCTGCTGGACTTTAATCCGGAAGCAATGCGCTGGGTATGTATCGGCTATGCGGCGATCATTTCCTTTATGCTGGGCAACGCCTGGGCAAACTTTATCCGTGAGCGTACTGTGATGCATTTCCTGTTTGCCATCGGCAGCCTGTCCTTCTGTGTTTCCGACTTCATGCTGATGCTTAACTCCTTTGTTGGCCTGTGGGATTGGACAAGATACGCCTGCATGGCAACTTACTACCCGGCATTGTCTCTGTTTGCACTGGGTATGTTCTGGAAAGTTTTTGAAGAAATGAAAAAGAAGAAGGCACTTAACTAAAAATTATATAGCGCTATGAAAAGACGAGGGCTTTATGTTCTTGTCTTTTTTGTTTTCTTTTGTTATGCTGTAAGAAAGGGGGAGATCACTGTGAAAGAAATAGACCTTGGTATCTATGAGTGGGCAGGCAAAGCGGAGCGCGGTTCCGTTGCGGCTGTTCTGCGCGCCGGAGAAACAGGCTGGACACTGCACATTGTGGATCAATACTGGAATCTGTACGGGTCTTCCGTGGAGCCGGAGCGGGTGAAGAAAAAAGAAATCCCTTTGACAGAAGCAGAATGTACAGCAGAGAATCTGGTGAAGGTGATCTGCAAGGCAACCGGCATCACGGTGCCGCAGGATGAACTGAAAGAAAAATTGAAGGAGAAATAAAAATGTTCCGTGAAGTAGCAAGAAAAAAGAGAGCAATTCCAAAAGAAGACTGCATTGAAATTTTAAAGCAGGAGCCGCGCGGTGTACTGTCTGTGCTGGGCGATGATGATTACCCTTACGGTATGCCAATGAACCACTGGTACTGTGAGGAAGACGGCAAGCTGTATTTCCACAGCGGTAAAACAGGCCACAAAATTGATGCCATGAAAAAACATGACAAGGCTTCCTTCTGTGTGTATGATGAAGGCTACCGCAACGAAGGCGAGTGGGCGCTGAACATTCGCAGCGTGGTGGTATTTGGCCGCATTGAAATCATCGAAGACCACCAGCAGGCGCTGGAGATTACCAGAAAGCTCAGCTACAAATATACAGGCGACAGCGATTATATTGAGCATGAAATTACCCACTACGGCCACGAAGTACTGGTGTTTGCTCTTGTGCCGGAGCACATTACCGGTAAGCTGGTCAATGAGTCCTGATTGATCACGCGATTTTACTGCCTCCCCATGCCGGGAGGCTTTTCTTTTGCCAAATTCCTGCCATATTTTGTAAAAACTGGTAAAAACTTACCAGAAAAACAATGGATTACAAAATTGATAAAAATACAGAAAAGCAAGGATTATACTGGGTTTATCGGTTATTACGACATAGTTTTCCCAAATGCAACAAAATATAATTCTTGCCATTTTTACCAATTTATGGTAAACTTGTTCCAATGAAATCATTATAGGGGGAAAACCATGGAAAAGCATTATAAATTACTTATTTCAGACGATAGCGCGGAGTGGAATCGTGATGTCTCGCGCACTTTTCAGGAGGCGGGGATGGAGCCTGTTTTTGTTAAGAAGGACGGCTTTCAGGTAATGGAGCGGATCAAGCGGGAACAGCCGGATTTTGTACTGATCGATCTGTTTATGCCGGGTCTGGATGCCATCGGTGTGATCAATGCAGCAAAACGTGCAGTGGATCCAGCACCGCTGTTCTTTGTAAAATCAGCTTTCAGCAGCCCCACGCTGGAGCGGGAGGTACTCCAGAGCGGGGCCGCTTATTTCACTATCAGTCCGTTTAATCCGGCAGAACTTGCCCAGCGAATGCTGCAGTTTGCGGTGCACGGAACAGCTGCTGCAGAAACAGGTAAAACCACCGGTGTGGAAATTCAGGTAACAGAGATCCTGCACCAGATCGGTGTGCCGGCACATATTAAAGGGTATCACTATCTGCGGGATTCCATCATCATGGCAATTGAAACACCGGAGATCATTAATGCTGTGACAAAGCAGCTGTATCCTTCTGTTGCAAAGCGCTACGAGACCACTTCCTCCCGGGTAGAGCGCGCTATTCGCCATGCCATTGAAGTTGCCTGGGACAGAGGTGATGTAGACATCCTCAACTCCTATTTTGGCTATACGATACATAATACAAGAGGCAAGCCAACCAACAGCGAATTCATTGCCATGATCAGCGATAAACTGCGCCTGCAGATGAAAAGCGCCAGCTGAATCTGTCGGAATTCCTGCAGATCGGGCGATTTCTCTTTTTGGAAAAACAAATAGAATTTTGCAGAACTGTTTGTTAAAAGTATCAAATACAGTAATAATGACGAATTTCTGCTTGCTATTCCGGTGGCTTTGTGTATAATTATAGTATGTAATTTTATTTAGCGGAGGTACAATCCAATGGAAGAAATGAAAAGAGAAATCCTGCCTAACTCTCGTGAAGCTATCGAGAATGCAAAGCCAGAATATATGGTAAAAGTTTGCCCAAGATGCGGTTTTGAAAAGATTGCTACATTCGGCATCGGTCCAGAAGGCAAGTCCGACTTCTCCAAGACACGCATGATCTGCTGGGATTGCGGCAAGCGTCAGGACTATGTAGAAGATAAGGAAAACAAGAGATACATTCCAGTTGAGGAAGTAGAGAAATAATTTCTTTATATTTACAGAGAAAATCCCCGGAGTTTTCCGGGGATTTTTTTCGGTTCAGAAAGAAAAAACTCCCCCGCACTGCGGGGGAGTTTTCTTTTATCGATTCAGTTTTGCTTTTTTCTTTTGTTCAGACCGTTCAAACATACGGTCAATCAATGGTACCAGCAGGCGCTTTACCAGCTGAACCAGAATGATCATCACAATGGCGTTGCCTGCGCAGAGGATCGGCAGGATGATTGCCATAGTGCCGGTCATCGGGACCATATTGAGGAGCTTTTCCGGTACGCAGTACATGGCCAGCAGACACTCGGCAGCAAAGGCCATTGACAGCACACAGAACAGTCCGCCGCGGATCCAGTTGAACGGCAGGCAGATGCGCAGCAGCACCAGCAGCGATACAAAACCGGTGGAGATAACGCACATTGTAGAAACCTGGTTTTGGGTCAGAGCTGCAAAGTTGGAGATAACTGTGATAGCAATGACCGACAACGCCATGGTAATGGCGCCGGGGATGGCCTTTTGCAGCACGTTTGCAATGAAGTGGCCTTTGATGCGTTCCCTGTTTGGCTCCAGCGCCAGCAGGAAGGACGGTGCGCCGATGCAAACGGTACTGATCATGGTCAGGTGCAGCGGCAGGAACGGGTAGTCTCTGTTGAGGAAAATAAACACGATTGCCAGAATGGTGGAGAACAGTGTTTTTACCAGGAACAGAGAAGCGGAGCGCTGCAGGTTGTTGATGGAGCGGCGGCCTTCCCGTACTACCAGCGGCATGGATGCAAAGTTGGAATCCAGCAGTACCAGCTGAGAAACGGTGCGGGCGGCGTCACTGCCGCTGGCCATGGCAACGGAGCAGTCTGCTTCTTTTAAGGCAAGTACGTCGTTAACGCCGTCACCTGTCATAGCAACGGTGTGGCCTTTATCTTTCAGCGCCTTTACCAGTTCCAGCTTCTGCTGCGGTGTTACACGGCCGAAAACGCTGTATTTGTCAGCGGCTTCTTTCAGCTGTTCTGGTGTGGTCAGGGTGGTGGCATCTACGTAGTTGCCGCCGTCTGCCAGGCCGGCTTTCATCGCAATATTGGAAACTGTCACAGCGTTGTCGCCGGAGATGACCTTTAAGGTTACGCCCTGCTCGGCAAAGTACTCCAGTGTTTTGCGGGCTTCCGGACGGATCTTATCGCTGATCAGCAGAAACGCCATTGGGCGGAGGTTCTGCGGCAGTGTTTTCTCCGCAAAATTCTCCAGGCTGTGGGCCAGCAATAATACGCGCTGACCCTGACTGCTGTAAGTTTCGATCTGTGCTTTCATCTGCGGCGGAATGGTGTTCAGCATAAACTCTGCCGCGCCGATGGCGTAAGTGCCGCGGCTGCCAAAGTTTGCACCGCTCCACTTTCTTGCAGAGGAGAACGGCACGGTACGTGTACATTGCCAGCCGGGATTTGTTTTGCCGTATGTGTCGCGGATAGCGTCGGAAGTCGGATTGCTGTCATCCAGTGCGTGCATCAGTGCGCGGAGGGCGCTGTCAATTTCTTCTTTGTCTGCACCGTTGAGGGTTACGACTTCATCCAGCTGCATGGTGCCTTCAGTAATGGTGCCGGTCTTATCCAGGCACAGCACGTCAACGCGGGCCAGTGTCTCAATGCAGAACAGTTCCTGTACCAGTGTTTTGTGGCGGGCAAGGCGAATAACGCTGACAGCCAGCACCACGCTGGTGAGAAGGATCAAGCCTTCCGGAATCATGCCAACCAGAGCAGCCACCGTGCTGACGATGGCTCTTGGCAGCGGCTGACCGGACAGGAACAGCTGCTTGCAGAACAGCGCGATACCAACCGGAATGAGGCCAAAGCCGATCCACTTGATAATGCGGTTGATAGAGCGCATGATTTCGGAATTGGGCTTTTTGATGTACTTGGCATTGGCAGAAATTTTTGCCGCATAGTTTTCGGCGCCAACGTGCTCTACTCTGGCGCGGCAGGTGCCGCTGATGATAAAACTGCCGGAAAGCAGCAGATCGCCTGGTTTTTTCACCACAGGATCCGATTCACCGGTCAGCAGCGATTCATTGACTTCGCATTCACCCTGCAGCACAATGGCGTCGGCGCAGATCTGATTGCCGGAGGCCAGCACCAGAATGTCGTCCATGACGATAGTGTGCAGGTCGATCTCCTGCTGCTGTCCATCACGGATGACGTGGGCTTTTGGCGTAGCGATCAGCGATAGTTTGTCGATGGTTTTCTTGGCGCGGATCTCCTGAAAGGTACCGATGATAATGTTGCAGATAATAACGCCCATGAACAGGCAGTTCTGCACAGAACCGGTAGACAGCACCAGCGCCGCCAGAATGGCATTCAGCAGGTTAAACGGCGTGAACAGGTTATCCCGGATAATGCGGCCGATACTTTTTGTTTTTACATCCGCATTGCCGTTGACCAGACCTTTGGTTGTCTGCGAAGCTACCTGTTCGCTGGTCAGGCCTTTGTCCGGCTGAGAGGGAATGCGGGAATTTTCGTTGTTCAAAATCTGCCTCCTTTCTGTTAAAGAGGATATAAGAAATATTATATACCAAATTTTATCAAATGGAAATAAACAAATGAAAAAACAATCTGTGTAATCCGGTGGTTACAATAAAAAACAGCCTGCCGGAGCAGACTGCTGATTGTTTAAAAATAAAACTGATGTTTGCACTTTGGGCAGGTGATTTGAATCTTATTCTGCTTTACCGGAATGCGCAGCTGACAGCCGCAGTTCGGGCAGAAGATGATTCGCTTTTCTTCCTGCACCGGTGGTTTCGGCGGTGTTGGCGGAATCGGCGGCTTTGGTGTTGGTGTTGGTGGCGGCACAGGCTGCGGCGGCTGATAAGTATGGTAACTGCTGCCGCATTGGTTCTGCACAGCGGCCTGAATTTTCTCCATGGTTTTCTTCACGGATTTCTTTGCAGCGATGCCTAATACACCGGTCAGGTCATGCTCTTTGCCGCTGACAGGGCCGGCCAATGTCATGGAGATCCAGCCGGAAAGACGAACGGTATTGCTGTTTGGGTACTCTACTTTGATGTAGTGAGGAGACTCCAGCACGCCCAGGCCTTTGCGCCACACTACTTCAAGATGGTACTGTACTTCTTTATAATCGGCGGCGATGAGGACTTGTCGGATGGTCTGGTCAACGGCGTCGCTGTACTGTGGAATGGAGAATTCGAGATACGTTCTTGCCATGAAATTTCTCCTTTAATATTGGAATTGATGCCTGCACTTTGGGCAGGTGATTTCGATTTTATTCTGTTTTACAGGAATACGCAGCTGACAGCCGCAGTTTGGGCAGAAGATGATTTTCTTCTCTGCAGGCGGCGGTGGGGTTGGCTGCGGATTTGGCTGCGGCGGCTGATACGTATTTTGCTGATAGTATCCGCTGCTGCAGGCTGCCTGTACAGCCATCTGAATTTTCTCCATGGTTTTCTTTGTGGATTTTTTCGGGATGGCACCGGCCATACCTTCCAGATCATGCTCTCTGCCGCCAACAGGGCCAATGCCGATCTGGATCCAGCCGGAAAGGCGGACGGTGTTGTTGTTTGGATACTCCACTTTGATGTAGTGCATACCGGTCATCATGCCGGTGCCTTTTTTCCACACCACTTCTCTGTTATAGTCGATCTCCCTGTAATGGTCGCCGATCAGCGTCTGGCGGATGGTCTGATCAATGGTATCACTATAGGCTGGGATGGAAAATTCGAGACAGGTTCTGGCCATGGTGCAGCCTCCTTTTTCTGGTATCTGTCAACAGTATACCGTGAAAATCGGTGGCGGTCAATTCTTCGGTAAAAGAAAACAACCGCAGTTTCAGCGAAAAGGGAGGGGTCCATTGGATCCCCTCCCATAAAAAAACAACCGCTCCGGAGAGCGGCTGCTGCTTTACTTAACTTTTATGATAGAAATCAAATTTGCGCTTAGGACAGACGACGTGCAGCTTTACTTTTTTGTCAGGAATTTTCAGCTTACAGCTGCAGTTTCAAAGAAAAGGGAGGGGTCCATTGGAACCCCTCCCATAAACAACAACCGCTCCGGAGAGCGGCTGCTGCTTTACTTAACTTTTATGATAGAAATCAGCTTTACACTTAGGGCAGACCACATGCAGCTTTACTTTTTTGTCAGGAACCTTCAGCTTACAGCCGCAGTTCTGACAGAAAATGATCTTCTTTGGCGGCAGAGCTGTCGGCGCAGGCAGCGGTCGTTCTTCCGGTACGGCAGGCGGTGGGGTTTGCACTGCCGGTTCCGGTGCTGACTGCTGCATAGGCTGTTCCGGTTCCTGAGCAGCAGGTTCCGGTGTCGCAGCGGTCTCTTCCATTGGGGTTCCGTCAGGCTGCAGATTCTGTTGTCCGTATGCCTGCTCCCGGTCCAGGCCGCCGCGCTGGAAGGCCTGCTCGGCCTGATAGCGCTGCTCTTCTGCATCGTTATTTTCTGTGATCGGCTGAGACTGCAGATTTTCTTTCAGGAAATCCCACAGCAGCTGCACTACGTACTCTTTGGAGATTTTACTCTGCACAGCGATGCGAAATGTGGTTTCGCTGCGATACTGCCGTGCTGTCAGGGCACTTCTGGTACCCTTTGCGGTTGGGTCGTGAAGGCCGCCCTTTTCACTGTGAGCAAAGATGAAGCTGTCATTTTTGCGGAAAATGGAGGCTTCTTCCAGACACTGGTCATTTTTGCGCCACAGCACAGTCATATGCATTGCATCCTGCTGCACAGAACAGACTGCTTCCTTCCAGGAGGTGCCGGTAATGCCGAGGCATTCTCTGCGGCTTACGTCACAGTAACGATCCAGCTCCTCCCAGGAAACAGGCTCCTTTACTTCATAGCGGTTCTGCGTTGGCAGGCTGCTGCGATAAGAGATTACGTAATATGGCTGTTCTGTTCTGGTATCCACGGCAAAGTATTCGCTCTGTCCCTGCGGCAGTTCTCCTGCAAGGGAGGTGCCGCACAGCCAGAGAAGATATTTTCTGTCGCCGTTGAAGTTATCGCTGCATGGACGGATGGCGCGCTGGAACGGATTTGCTTCTGTTGTCTGTTCCGGTTCCGCTGCGGACGGTTCCGGCTGGACAGATGCTTCCTGTTCTGCTGGCTGCTCCATCTGGGCAGCGGTTGGTTCTTCCACAGTTGGTTCTGCGATAGGTTCCTGTTCTTCTGCAGATGGCAGCGCATCCATTACCATGACAAATCCGGTTTCCTGCTGCGGCGCAGGGGATGCCGTCTGCTCTGCAGGTGCTTCTGCTGCTTCTTCCAGTACCGGCACAGGCTGTTCCGGCGGGAAGGCCTGCAGTTCTGCATCAACGTAAGGTGCATCGTAAACAGCGGTTTCTTCCATTGTCGGCACAGGCTGTTCCGGTGGGAAGGCTTCCTGTTCTACGTCGGTGTATTCCACGTCGTAAATGTGGTTGTCTTCTGTGCTGTTGGCTTCTGCTTCCGGGGCAACGTAGCCGTACTGTGCCGGATTTTCCTGATCGAACTGCAGGATGGCAGCCTGAATGGCATTCATGGTTCCCTGTACGGATTTTTTCGGGATGATACCGGTAATGCCGCTGAGGTCGCGCTCTTTACCGCCAACGCTGCCAACGCCGATCTGCACCCAGCCGGAAAGACGAACCGTCTGATAATCCGGGTACTCTACTTTGATGTAGTGCATTGCGGTCATCATGCCGGTGCCTTTTTTCCACACCATTTCTCTGTAATATTCAATTTCTCTGTAATGTGCTCCAATAAGAACCTGACGAATGCGGCTGTCCAGTTCCTCTGTGTAGCCGGAAATTGAAATATCCATAGTTGTTCTGGCCATAACACCACTCCTTTGCAGAAAGTCTTTTCTATCAAAAGTTTATCGCCTGTAAAAAGGAAAGTCAAGCTGAGGCAGGGATGGATCAGTCGTCGAAGAGGGTATCCTTCTTCTTTTTACTGAAGAAACCGATGACGATGGTTTTCTGTTTTGGAATGAGATGCAGGCCGGCCATCGGTGGGATCATTGCGCCGAAGACAACCAGCAGCATTGCAACTTCAATCGGGAACAGAATGCAGTTCTTCAGGAAGCTGGACCACAGGTACACAACGTAGCCTTTTTCATAGAGGCAGCTTGTCCAGAAGGCGCCCAACAGGATGTTGATGGCGCCGTTGTAGATCAGCTTGGAAACGATGATGCGCCACACAGAAATTTTTCTCCGGTAGAAGAACAGGGAGAATGTGAGCATAACCAGCACGGCGCTGAGGGTGTAGCCCGGGAAATAGGCGCCCCATGGGTTCATCAGGTAGCTGATGATGTCTGCCAGAACACCGAATGCGATGCCCATGACAGGGCCGCCGACAGCTGCTGCAATAGCGTTTGGCAGGAAGCCAAACATGATGTTCAGGTTTGTCATGATCGGGATCGGAATACGTAAGTATGAGTCGATGAGAACAGACGTAGCCAGCATCATTGCAACAACGCACAGCGTTTTGATGTTGCCGAATTCCATAAATGCCGCTTTCCAATAGGAAGGGGTAAACGGACTCTGGAATCGTTTTTCTGTTAAAACATTTTTAGGCATAAAAAAACCTCCTCTCGTAATAATTGCTACATAGAGGAGGGGGATGTTTGATACTCCGGTATGCAGCAGCGGGATGCGAACTCTGAACCGCAAGTTGCCTTTTCGTCTGCGAGACAACTCCCCGTTCCCGCAGCACTTAACGCTCAGAATTCTACTCTGCTTTAACATCTTTCATCATACATCAATTGTCGTCCTTTTGCAAGGGGTTATCCAAAGAATCAGCAGGAAGAAAAAAGAGCCTCCCATGGGGGAGGCTCCTGTTAACGAATAAATTTTGTCAGCTCCAGCATCGGGTCTGTTGTAAACAGCGTCACCGTACCGCTGTCGGAGAAGCTGATTTCTACGGCCTGCTCTTTATACCGGGCCTCGATGAAATAATTGCCGGAAAGAGAACAGCCATCTTCCATGACCTCGCTCAGATCGTGGTGGACAGTGCCGCAGCAGCCGCATCCGCAGCCGTTGGAGCGCTCGATGGATGTAACCACCACGTCTTTGTTCCGGCGCAGTTTTAAAAGGAACTGCTGAATGGTGCAGTCTTCCAGCAGTTTATACGGCTTGATGATGCCGCCGAATCCGGTGGATTCCTGTTCTTTTGCAAACATGAAAACAGCTCCTTTCTAGTTGCGTCTGCGGCGCAGCGGCCAGCGGCGGCCAAAGGTGAGGCGATATAACAGCACAACAGCCAGTGCCGCCAGGGTACCCATGATCATGCCGCCGATAATATCGGTCGGATAGTGGCAGTACAGGTACAGTCTGGAAAAGGCGATCAGCGAAGCCAGTGCAGTGGCCGGCAGGGCCAGTTTCCAGGAGCAGAACCACAGGGCAGCAGCTGCTGCAAAGGATGCCGCAGTGTGGCCAGATGGGAAGGAAAAGTCGTCCGGTTTTGGGATCAGCATGACAACGTCTGCTGCGATGGTATCGAAAGGACGCGGCCGCGCGATCAGTGGTTTCAGGATGATGTTTGTGCAGAGCACGTTTAATGCCAGAGCGGCACCCAGAACGATGCCGAACTTTCTTGTTTTCCGCGGGATCAGCAGCAATGCTGCCAGCGCGATCCAGACAATGCCGGCATCACCGATGTGCGTGATGATAGGCATGAGGAAATCCAGCACGGGATTGTGCAGATTCTGTATAGCCAGCAGGATGGATTCATCCCACAGCTGAAAAGGTTCAAACATAATGATTCCTCCATGAGAGAAAATTCAGGGAAACAAAAAACGGCTGACTGTCTAACTGGACGGTCAGCCGTTTTCAAAGAACAATGGCAGCGGATCAGCCTAAAAATAAGAAATATGCCAATACCGCAAAGCCTAAAAATACTCGGTATACACCGAATGATCTGAAGTCGTGTTTTCTGATGAAAGCCATCAGGAACTTAATTACCAGCAGGGATACGCCGAATGCGACCGCCATGCCGATGAGAAGCAAGATCAGTTCTGTGCCGGTAAATGCCAGGCCGAATTTTAAGATCTTGATACCGCTCAGGCCAAACATAACCGGAACGGCAAGGAAGAATGTGAACTCAGCAGCGGCCACACGGGAAACGCCGATGAGCAGTGCGCCGATGATTGTGGCGCCGGAACGGGATGTACCCGGGATGATGGAGAGGATCTGGAACATACCGATGAGGAATGCTACCTTGAAAGAGATGTCCTCTAAAGCGAGAACTCTTGGCTTACGCAGTTTATTCCAGCTCTCCACCAGAATAAACGCAAGGCCGTATAAAATTAATGTGATTGCAATAATGATTGGTGTTTCCAGGTGTTCTTCAATGAAGTCATCGAAGAGCAGTGTGATGACAGCGCCCGGAATGCAGGCGACGATAACTTTTGCCCAGAGGAGGAAGGTTTTCTTCTTTACTTTGGGCTGCGTTTTGTCCTTAACCTGGAACGGCCACATTTTGCGCCAGAACATGAGCACAACGGCCAGGATCGCGCCAAGCTGAATCACAACAAAGAACATATCTTTGAATTCTGCGCTGGCATTGAGCTGGAGGAATTCATCCACCAGCAGCATATGGCCGGTACTGCTGATCGGCAGCCATTCGGTAATACCCTCGACGATGCCAAGGAATACGACCTTGAGAATTTCTAAAATATCCAACGTCATCAAGCCCTCCTTCTGCGAACCATGCTAAGCAGGTTGTTTTTGAGTGTTTTGGCGTTGAGGAATGTAAACAGCGCAACAAAGCCCATTTGGATGAAAATCCAGCCAGGTACTTCGAAAATCATGATCAATGTCTGGCCTGTGATCAGAATGATGTTGACCGCAAGGCGCAGTGTATTGAATCGAATGTGAATGAACTGGCGTGTGTGGACCATGCGCACAGCGAATACAGCAAAGTAACTGATGAGGGTTGCAATCGCTGCGCCCTGAACGCCCCAGATCGGGATCAGGATAAAGTTGAGTACGCAGTTGACCACCGCACCCATAATTGTGGTGACCAGAGATGCAACACTTCGTTTTTCCAGCATGTATACGCTGCCGGTAAAGTTAACAAGATTGCAGAATGCCGTTGCCATAATCAGGAACGGAATGAATCTCCAGGATTCGTAGTAAGAACTGGATGTCAGAATCATAGTGAGAATCTTGGAGAACGGAATCAGACAGGCAGATGCAAAGAGCATGATAGTCTGATAGGCGTTAAACACTTTGGTAAAGAACTTTGCGCGTTCTTCGTTGTTTTCCTGCACGGCGCTGATCTGCCATGCGTCCATAAAGATCGTGGCGACAACCATCAGGATCGTCGGAACCTTATAGGCGGCGGCATACAGGCCGTTGGCAGAGTCGCTGATCATAAAGGAAACCAGGTACTGGTCAGATACAGAAACGATCCACCAGAGAACCTGTGTAGGGATCAGCGGTACTGCAAAGCGCAGCATCGCCTTACCTGTCTTGCGGTTAATGCCGCGGAACTTCAGGTACTTATACAGGCTTGCAGCCCAGAATAAGAACAGAATAGACAGGAAGTCGGAAATAATAACTGCCAGCAGAGCACCTGTGATGCCCATGCGGAAAACAAGCAGGAAGAAGACAGTGAACAGGCAGTTTGTACCGGTACTGAGCATACCGTCCAGTGCGAAGAGCTTTGTTGCACCCTTAGCGCGGGTAAACTGGCTGCAGAGCTGTCGGAAACAGGACATGAGGATGTAAAGAATCAGGAGCCACAGATAGTGGCCGATAAATCCAAGCATGCCCATCAGCGGTGAAAAGCACAGCATCAGCAGGAATGCGACGGCCGTGCAGATCGTACTGACCGTGAAAACGTCGGTGCGTTTATACAAACGGTCTACACCAAAGCGGATAATGGCCTGGGTCATACCAACAGTGATGACAGGCATCAGCAAGTTGGCTGTCTGAACAATCAGGTTAAAGTTACCGTACTCACTGGTAGCCAGCGAGTAGGTATAAACCGGCATCATGACAAAGGTCAACAGCTTGGAGCTGAAGGTACCAATGGCAAAGATGATCGTGTTTCTTGCCAGACTTTTATATTTATTCAGGTGTTTTCACCGCCTTTCTTATGGGTAAATTCTGTAAAAAATATGAACCTATTAATTGTAGAATATATACAAGCAGAAGTCAAGGCATCAAATGTGAACAACAATCTTTCCGGTGGCGAAATACACCGCAAAATTGCCCCATCCTTTGGTAAATATCACAAGGGAGCCTCGGGTTCAGTGTGTACCTGAAGCTATGCCGCAGGGGGTGAGTAATGATCGCCCACAAAATAAAAAACCTCCCGGTTGGGAGGCTGCATTTATCATATTATTCTGCTGTGAGAATATCGCTGTCGAATACGATGGTGTCGTCGGAGCCATCCGGCACAGCGGTGTTAGCGGACTGTGTGTCCTCGGTGCCGCTGGTTGGGGTGCTTTCAGTTTCGTCAGGCTGGCTGTTCAGCAGGCTCTCTGTGCCGGTGTTTTCCGGCTTGAGAACAGAAGCGGAATCGCCGTCGTCCATAATTTCTGTCACGATGGTATAGCCGTCGCCGCTCGGCATAATGGTAATCTGAATATGCTGGCCGGCGATGGTGGATGGCGCAGTGAGGATGGTTTCTGCTGCAGTTGGGTCTGCAGACGGATACAGGGTGAAGCCATTCTCAGCAACGAGTGTATTGCAGTATTTCTGAATGTCGGCAGCTGGGTCCTCTGCGCCATTGTAAACGCAGGTAACGGAGAGGTTGCCTTCTTCTGCCTTAGCGTAGCGTGTAACGGAGGAGCCGACAAACCCGCGGCCGCCCACTACGCTGGTGATGGTTGGGATATCTTCCACAACACCGGCAACGTTATAATTGCTTGGGCCGGCCTGTGTTTTGCAGGCAGTCAGCACGATGAGGCTGCACAGAATCGGCACGATCAGCATCATGGATTTTTTAACGAATTTTTTCACAGGGAGGCCACTTCCTCTCGCAGAATTTTTTAAAAAATTCAGGCAGAACACGCACCGTTTCAGCCCGATAAAATTGCATTCTAATTGTATCATATTTTTCATAAAAAAGCAAGATGAACGAAATAATCCGGAAATGCATCAGAAGCTTTTGACAAAATCACGGAAATCCGCTAAACTGAAGAAAAAGAAACAGAGAAAGGAGCAGGGAAAATGACTGCACTTTTTTATGCAGACAGCACCGGACTGGAACGGGATGTATTTGACCGCTGGCTTGAGAGAATCAACCGATCAAAAGCAGACCGTCTGCAGCGGATCAAATGGGACGACGCCAAAGCCAGCATGACCGGTGAACTGCTCCTCCGCTACGGACTGTGGAAAACGTTCGGCATTGCGCCGGACACCGTGCAGACAGCGGTGGATGACCTGGGGAAACCGTATCTTGCATCGCACCCGCAGCTGTATTTTAACGTGAGCCACACCGGCAGCCGGTGTATCTGTGCGGTGGGAGATTTTCCGCTTGGTGTGGATCTGGAAGAAGTCCGTGTCATCCGCCATGAAAAACTGGCTCAGCGGTATTTTACAGCGGAGGAACTGACATCCTATTACAGCCTTGGCGGCGATGAAGATGCTTTCTTTACCCTGTGGACAAGGAAGGAAGCATTCGGCAAACTGACAGGCCGCGGCCTGCGTCCTGGAGATGGGAAAACGGATGGTCATATCCTGTTTGAAAAAAGTTTTCAAAATTGTAAAATTTGCCTGGTCGGGAAGCCTTGACACTACCCTGGCTAAATGCTACACTTTAAGTAATAATTGCATAGTTCTTCGGGGCAGGGTGCAAGTCCCTACCGGTGGTGTTTGGTCGTTTTCTGCGGTCATCAGCCCACAAGCCGCAAGGCAGGATTCGGTGCGATTCCGAGGCCGACAGTATAGTCTGGATGAGAGAAGAAATCGGGGATCAAACCTGCCAGAGTTGTCTCCGTTTATTACCGCCCCGCAGACCATGCGAGGCGGTTTTTTATTGCCATTTGAGAAAAGGAAAGGCGGAGCACACATGGAACAGCAAATGATGCGCCGGGCAATTGCCCTTGCAAAAGAAGGAACCGGGTGGGTAAATCCGAATCCACTGGTTGGCGCGGTTATCGTGAAAGATAACGTGATCATCGGTTCGGGATATCACCAGCAGTATGGCGGCCCTCATGCAGAGGTCAATGCCGTCAACAGCGCTGTGCGCGACATAGAAGGCGCAACTGTTTACGTAACACTGGAGCCATGCTCTCATCACGGCAAAACACCGCCATGCGCCGATCTGCTCATTGCAAAAAAGGTTGGTAAGGTGGTCATCGGCAGCCCGGACCCAAACCCGCTTGTTGCAGGCCGCGGCGCGCAGAAGCTCCGCGATGCCGGCATTGAAGTGGTGGAAAACTTTCTGCAGGAAGAATGCGATGCGATCAACCGTATTTTCTTCCACTTTATCACCACAAAGAAGCCTTACGTTGTGATGAAGACTGCTATGAGCCTGGACGGCAAAATTGCTGCACCAAACGGCGAGTCCAAGTGGATCACCGGCGAGGCGGCAAGAGCCGATGTGCAGCAGCTGCGTCATCGCCTGGCAGGTATTATGGTAGGCATCAATACCGTGCTGGTGGACGACCCACAGCTGACCTGCCGCCTGGAAAACGGTTCCAATCCGACCCGCATTATTGTGGACAGCCAGCTGCGCATTCCGCTGACAGCCAATGTGCTGAAAGATCAGGAAGCAAACCAGACCATCATCGCCTGCGTAGAAACAGCTGACGCAGAAAAAGCGGCTGCCCTGGAAAACATGGGCGCGGCGGTTATTTGCTGCAAAGCGCTGGACGGCCGTGTAGATCTGCAGGATCTGATGGTAAAGCTGGGTGAACGAAAGATCGACAGCATCCTGCTGGAAGGCGGCAGCACCTTAAACGACAGCGCAGTGCGGCAGGGCATTGTGCAGGAGGTTATTACTTACATCGCGCCGAAACTGATCGGCGGCGAGCAGAGCAAAACACCGGTAGGCGGTGCAGGCGTTGAACATCTCAGCGATGCGGCGATTCTGACCGACCTGCAGTGTGAGAAAATTGGCGATGACTGGAAACTGACCGGTTATCTGCGGTAAAGGAGGCGTACCATTGTTTACCGGAATTATTGAAGAAGTCGGTGTGATCCGCGGGATCCAGCCGGGCGCAAAATCTTCCCGACTGACCATCAGTGCAAAAAAAGTGCTGGAAGGCACCAAGGTAGGCGACAGCATCTGCACCAGCGGCGTGTGCTTAACAGCCACTACCGTAAACGGTGACAGCTTCACCGCAGATGTAATGGCAGAGACCATGCGCCGCACGAAACTGGGTGAGCTGAAAGTTGGCAGTGAAGTGAATCTGGAGCGGGCGCTGTGTCTCAGTACCCGCCTTGGCGGCCACATTGTCAGCGGCCACATTGACGGCACCGGCACCATTACCAACATGGAGCGGGAAGATAATGCCGTGTGGGTTACGATCGCAGCATCACCGCAGATCCTGCGCTATATCATCGAAAAAGGCTCCATTGCCATTGACGGCATCAGCCTGACCGTAGCCACCGTCAGCGACAGCAGCTTCCAGGTGTCCATTATTCCGCACACCGGCGCAGAGACAACACTGCTCCGCCAGAAGGTGGGCGATAGCGTGAACCTGGAGTGCGATCTCATCGGCAAATATGTGGAGAAACTGCTTGGCATGGCGCCAAAGCAGGAGCAACCAAAAGAAAGCGTCGTGACAGAAGCCTTTCTGGCAGAGCACGGCTTTATATAAAAAAATAAGAGTTTTACTTATCATCGACCAGGAGGTCTATCATGTTTAAATACAGTACAATCGAAGAAGCACTGGAAGCAATCCGTCAGGGCGGCATCATCATGGTTACCGATGACGAGGACCGTGAAAACGAAGGCGACCTGATCTGCGCTGCAGAGTTTGCAACACCAGAGAACATCAACTTTATGGCAACCTACGCAAAGGGTCTCATCTGCATGCCGATGAACCGCGAGATGACAGAAAAGCTGGGCCTTGCGCAGATGGTGGAAACAAACACCGACAACCACGCAACAGCATTCACTGTGTCTATTGACCATGTGGAGACAACGACCGGCATTTCTGCATTTGAGCGCAGCCTGACTGCTATCAAGTGCGTGGAAGACGGCGCAAAGCCATCTGACTTCCGCCGTCCGGGTCATATGTTCCCGCTGGAGGCAAAGCCGGGCGGTGTGCTGGTACGCACCGGTCACACAGAAGCAACCGTTGACCTGTGCGTGCTGGCAGGCCTCAAGCCATGCGGCATCTGCTGTGAGGTAATGAGCGATGACGGCACCATGATGCGCACTGAAGAACTGCAGAAGTTCACCGAGAAGCACAACATTCCGTTTATCACCATTGCAGACCTCATCGCATACCGCCGCCGTACAGAGTCTACCATCGAGCGTGTGACCTGCGCAGCTATGCCGACAAAATACGGTGACTTCACCATTTACGGCTACCAGAACAAAATCAACGGCGAGCACCATGTGGCGCTGGTAATGGGCGACATCAAAGAAGGCGATGAGGTACTGGGCCGCGTTCACTCCGAGTGCCTGACCGGTGACGTATTCGGTTCCTGCCGCTGTGACTGCGGTGAGCAGTTCCAGGCAGCGATGGAGCAGATTGCAAGAGAAGGCAAGGGCGTGCTGCTGTATCTCCGTCAGGAGGGCAGAGG
>JAZUBL010000013.1:0-27202 GCA_045638545.1 Acutalibacteraceae bacterium
AGCAGGTATTGTAACAGAAGAAGGAAAGATTTTTCAGAAAAAGTCAATTCCAACGAGTGCACACCGGCCGCAGAAAGAGATTCTGAATGATATTATCATCTTATGTGAATTACTCTGCATGGAGCATGGTATTGACTGGAACGACATCTCATCTGTTGGCATCGCAATACCAGGCGGCGTAGATGTTGAAACCGGCAAAATCATGTTTACACCTAACATTCCATTTTCCGGTCTGGTAATTTCAGAGGTTCTTTCGCATAAGCTCCATAATAAACCTGTCAATGTGATCAATGACGCCAATGCTGCAACATTGGCAGAGGTTTCAGCAGGTGCAGCGAAAGGTGCAACTAATGCAGTGATGATTACCATTGGAACAGGCATTGGCGGCGGAATCGTTATCAACGGAAAGATTTATACAGGCGTGAATGGTTTGGCTGGAGAAATTGGCCACATGAAGGTGGAAAAAGGTGGTTTCCACTGCGGCTGCGGAAGATATGGCTGTTTTGAAACGGTTGCATCCGCATCGGCACTGGTGCATATGACAGAGCAGGAAATCCATATCTGTACAAATAGTGGGGAACACACTATTATGGCAGATGAAACGGTAATCAATGCGAGAACTGTATTTACAGGGTATAAGCTGGGAGACCCTGCTGCAAAAAGAGTCCTTGAGAGATATACAGATGATCTGGCCAATGGAATCGCTTCTCTGATTAACATTTTCCAGCCAGAGGTTTTTGTAATCGGCGGCGGAATTTCCGGTCAGGGAAAATTCCTCATTGACATGCTTCAGCCAAAGGTAGACAAGGCAGTGTACGGCGGAAATGCAGATAAGAAAACAAAACTCTGTACTGCAATCTGCGGTAACGATGCAGGCATTATTGGCGCAGCATTTGCGTAAAAAACAAACTATATTTTCTCCTTTTGATAAAAATTGATAAATTCGAAAAGCATTAAATCCTCAAGAAAATTGTGAAAGAAAATTGTGATATAACTTCCTATTCAAGATATAAATAAATATTCCCCCGGTGCAGTTGATTGCATATGGGGGAATTTTTATTTGTGATGCAAAAAGCAGTTCCTCTTCGTCATCGCAGTAATCGTCATCTTCGTCGTCTAATTCTTCATCTCCGGCTAAATATGCTGGTAAGGTTTCTCCATTTCGATTATAATGACAGATCAAAAATGTATTGTATCTTGCGGAACCTCTTTCAAAAATTACAGGTTCCATTGTGTTTTGATAAAATATACCGTTTATCAATGAAAAGCAGCACAAAAATCACATACTAAATGTAACCCTCTTCTCATATATTCCGGTAAAAGCCCATAAAGATCCCCACGCATTGCAAGAATCCGGCAGATATGCTATAATATAAAAAATATAGATGTTTGGATCGCATACTGTCAGAAAGAAAATATAACGCGTCCATTCAGAAATCTCAAGAAATGGAGCGTGTGTTCATGACGATAAATCTGGATATTTATCAAACCGCTGCCGTGGCCGTATTTGTTTACGCCGTAGGCAGGTTCCTAAAGAAGAAGATTCCGTTCTTCGACAAGTATTGCATTCCCTCGGCTGTTATCGGCGGCATTCTATTCGCAGGCCTGACGCTTGCCTTAAACCTGACTAATACAGTAACGATCGTTACGGATACGACTTTGCAGGGAATTTTCATGACCCTGTTCTTCACCAGTGTCGGTTATACTGCCAGCTTTAAAATGTTGAAAAAAGGCGGTATTCAGGTGCTGATATTCCTGGTATTGGCTTCGGTTCTGATTTTCATGCAGAACGGAACAGGCGTTGGTATTGCAAGTCTTCTGGGACTGGATCCTCTGATGGGCTTGTGCGTTGGCTCTGTTCCTCTGGTTGGCGGACACGGAACCTCCGGTGCGTTCGGACCAATGCTGGAGGAACAGTTCGGCGTTGCAGGTGCATCTACTGTTTCCATTGCCGTAGCAACTTTCGGTCTGGTTATCGGTGGTATTATCGGTGGTCCTGTTGCAAAACGTCGGATTCGTAAGCACAATCTGACTCCGGAAAACACACTGCTGCAAACAGCAAAACAGGGTGACAAAGCTGACAAGCCTCATTCACCGCAGCAGTTTATGAAGGCATTCTTCATGCTGTTTGTAGCCGCTGGTATCGGCAGTGTGATTTCCAGTCTGATTCAGATGACCGGTATCACATTCCCATCCTATATTGGTGCTATGCTGGCAGCTGCTCTGCTGCGCAACCTTTCTGACACTACCAGAAAACTGGTTGTGGTGGAAGATATTGTAAGCCTTCTGGGTAACGCCTGCCTGACCCTGTACCTTGCAATGGCTCTGATGAGCCTGCGCCTGTGGGAACTGGCGAACCTGGCGCTGCCGATGATGATCATTCTGGCTGTCCAGACGATTTTGATGATTCTGTTCGCATATTTTGTGGTTTACCGCATAATGGGCAGAAATTACGAGGCGGCGGTTATGTCTTCGGCGGCCTGTGGTTTCGGCATGGGTGCTACACCAAACGCTATTGCAAATATGCAGGCGATCACCGATATTTACGGACCGGCACCTCGCGCGTTCTTCGTAGTGCCGCTGGTCGGCAGTTTGTTTGTTGACTTTGTGAACAGTGGAATTCTGACCTTGTTTATTAACATATTCTCGTAATTTAAAATGGATCTGCTCCTGCCTTTGCTGTGCAGGAGCAAAATAAAACACCTGACTGTCGGCAGTTTGCCGTGGTCAGGTGTTTTTGTTTTATTCCAGATGCGGGGGACAGCACTGAGGTTTCAATCGACTTACTTTGAAAAGGAAGGTCTTTGTGCTGTAACTCTGAAAAAAAGCTGGAATTACGAGAAAAATCTTGCATTTTCACGAAAAAAGGATTATTCTGAAAACAGAAGTGCAGCATTATGAGAAATGGCAAAGGAGCGGTAGTATGCAGTTTAAAAACGTAGAACGAATGAGACTGGAAGACGAAAAATTACGGCATGGTATGCTGGATCTGACAGATACACGCAACGCAAAACTGGCATATGCGTATGCGTTCTGCGATGAAGTTCTGGCAGAACTTTCCGGCAAAGAAGAGACAAGACGCTTTCAGCGCCGCCATGCCGGATTTCTCCGTGCTTATCTCACAACAGACCATATTCATCTGGCTATTTTGTACGCGCATCGCCTGGAGCACCACGGCGGCACCGACAGTGCGATTGGTCATGCGATCCGCAAGGTGCTGGATGTGCATTACCCAAATCACGGTTCCTGATTCCTGCAGTAAAAAATCCCCCGAACTACGGGGGATTTTTTTGTATTAAGAAAACCACTCGCTGGGCGAGTGGTTCAAAAGAAGGCTTGTGCCGATAATGTAAAAAGAAAAACTCCTTTTGTTGTAAAATAAATTTGCGGTCTGGCAACTGCAAAAAACAACAAAAGGAGCATATCAAATGAATGATACAAACAGTTTATCACACACAAAATGGAATTGCAAATATCATATAGTCTTTGCGCCGAAGTATCGCAGGAAGGTATTTTATAAAGAGAAACGGTTAGAAGTGGGAGCAATTTTAAGAACATTGTGTGATTGGAAGAAAGTAAAAATAATAGAAGCAGAAGTATGTCCGGATCACGTACATATGCTTGTGGAAATACCGCCGAAAGTCTCGGTATCAAGTTTTATGGGATTTCTGAAAGGCAAGAGCAGTTTGATGATATACGAAAAATATCCAGAATTGAGATACAAATATAGAAACCGCGAATTCAGGTGCAGAGGATATTACGTAGATACAGCGGGTAAAAATGCAAAAAAGATAGAGGAATATATCCGAAAACAGTTGGAAGAGGATCAAGCTGGAGAACAATTGACGATGGGAAATTTTTAGTGAACTCGTTTACGAGTAGCAAGTAAATAATCTTTCGCAGCTGTCAGATCGTACCAACGTGACGTGACACGTGTCGCTAGTCTTATAGGGCTTTGCCCGCATATGAAAAACCCCCGGCTTTGCCGGGGGATCTTTATTGTCGGACCTCCGGAAGCAGGAGCGCTGCCGCTGATTTCCGCATGGAACATACAGATTATTTTCAGACACAACAATGGCAAATGTCCTGATCGGAAAGAGAAATGATCAGCAAAATGGCCGAACAATTTTTATGTTGCAAAATCTGCAGATTAAAAATGAAAATAATCTGTAAAAAATATGGCAGAACCATATAAATTACAAAAAAATTATGATAAAATACAGGCAAAAGGAGTGATTACTATGGCAAATTTTTGCAGTAACTGCGGCGCATCTGTCAGCGGCGTAAACTTCTGTGCGAACTGCGGCACAGCGGTGAACGGAGCAGGCGCAGCAAACAATACAAACAATGGCGGTACTGTTCCGCTGAACATGGATTTTGACAGCACCAATACTGCTAACAGCGGCAGCGGCTTTTTCAATTCCGGCACAGCGAAGACTGTTGCAACAGCAGCCGGCACAGTAGCAGGCATTTCTCTGCTGAGCAGCCTGCTCGGCGTCAATAAGCGCCGCAATATGATGGGCGGCCTTGGCGGTCTGCCGCTGGGCATTATGGGCATGAACATGATGCGCCAGAACAGCACCTGTCATCATCACCATGGTCCAATCGGCCACAGCCCAATGTGGCGCAGCCCTGTTTGTCACAGCCCGCTGCACCACGGCCCGGGCGGCCGTGGTCCGTTTGGTTTTGGCGGCCACCACAGATAACAGCACAAAAAAACACCCCGCGGTTATGCACCGCAGGGTGCTTTTTATTTTTCCGGTTTAGTTTCTTTGCGCTTTTTACGGCGAACCCGGTTAATATGCCGCTCAAAGTCACCGTTGGTAATCAGATCCGTCAGCACGTACTGCTCAAAAGTTGGCACTGTACAGGAATAAAATCCCAGTTTTTCCTCAAAAACGGCAACAAGGTGTTCTGGCAGCACCATGTAGCCCATACGGAAAGAAGGGGAGATGGTTTTGGAAAAGGTGTTCATATAAATAACATTGTCGTCATCGGAGTGGGAAAACAGTGTTTCCTCCGGCTTTTTGGAGATGGAAAACTCCGACTCGAAGTCGTCTTCTATAATGTAGCGGCGGCCTTTTTTTGCCCACCTTAAATATTCGTGCCGCTTGGAGGCTGTAGCTGTAACGCCGCTGGGATAGCTGCGGTAAGGGGAGATGTGCAGCACGTCGGCGGTGGTTTTCCACAGAGCGGCACTTTCAATGCCGTCACTGCCAAGAGGCAGCATTTCGTAAGATACGTCTGAGGACGCATACACCTGTTCAATTTTTTTGTAGGATGGCGACTCGATGCCATAAATGCACTCTCGTCCCAGCATTTTTACAATGAGGCCATAAAGATATTCTGAGCCGGAACCGATGATGATCTGTTCTCGTTCTGCAAAAACGCCGCGGCTGCGGGCAAGATACTGCCGGATGGCTTCTCGCAGCTCTACACAGCCGGCATTGGGAGAGCGGTTCAGGATTCTCTCGCCATAGCTGCTCATAATGCTCCGCATGGTTTTGGTCAGCACGGAGAAAGGAAATTCCGGCGCTGTGTCCATCTGCGGCAGCACGGGTATCGTTTGTGCTGCGTGATTTTCAGCGGCAGAGGCAAAGCCGTCGCCGGTGCGGAAAATGACAAAGTATCCGCTGCGTTCCCGTGTTTCAATATAACCTTCCTCACAGAGCAGCGCATAGGCGTGCTCTACAGTAATAGTGCTGATGCCGCACTCTTCTGCCATCATACGCTTGGAAGGCAGTTTGCTGTGATATGGATAAATGCCGCCGACAATGTCTTCCCGCAGCTGTCGATAGAGCTGAAGATAGGCGGGGATGCTGTTTTCTTTCTCAATAATATATTTCATCTGGTTATATAAAGTTCTCCTATTCTGACTATTTTTATAGTACCAAAACTATTGTATGCTAGGATAACAGAAAAAGCAAGGAGGCAACGGAAAAATGTCACACAATCGTCAAAAGAAAATTGCAGTGGTCAATGATTTCTGCGGATTTGGTCGCTGTTCCATCGTGGTATCTCTGCCGATTATTTCTGCGATGAAAATTCAGTGCTGTCCTTTGCCGACTTCTATTTTCTCCAACCACACCGGTTTCGACAGTTTTTACTATACTGACTATACCGACCACATGGATGCTTATATGGACGAGTGGGCAAAGCTGAACCTGGGGTTTGAGGGCATTCTCACCGGATTTCTCGGGTCTCCGGAGCAGATCAGCATTGTGCAGCGGTTTCTGGAGCGGTTTAAATCGGAGAAAACGATTACGGTTATTGACCCTGTTATGGGTGACTACGGTAAGCTGTATCCAACCTATTCACCGCGCCTTGCGGAGCAGATGAGTCAACTGGTGCGGTATGCAGATATTCTTGCACCAAATCTGACAGAGGCCTGTATTCTGACCGGTACCGAGTATCGTGCTGACATGGACTGGCACGCGTTAGCGGATATCTGCAAAAAACTCAGCGATATGGGCCCGAAGAAGATCGTGATTTCCGGTCTGGAGCGGGGAGAGGACCTGGAGAACTTTATTTATGAAGCAGGCAAAATGCCGGTAACTATCACAGAGCACAAGGTTGGTCCATGCCGCTCCGGTACAGGCGATGTGTTTTCCTCTATCATTGCCGCAGACGCAGTAAACGGCGTTGATTTTACGGAGTCTGTGCGCCATGCATCCTCGTTTATTGCGAAGGTGCTGCGCCGTACAATGGAGATGGGTTTGCCGAAGACAGATGGCATTTGCTTTGAAGAATTTTTAATGGAAATTTGAGGGGGGTTATTTATGGCAAGAAAGAATAAAACAATCATCCATATGTGCCTGGCGGCAGTAATGACAGCTATCGTGTTTGTTGTTACAGCTTATCTGCACGTTCCATCTTACACCGGTTACACCCACGTTGGTGACGGTTTCATCTATCTGGCAGCATGCCTGCTGCCGCTGCCCTATGGTATTTTCGTCGGTTCTGCAGGTGCGCTGCTGGCAGATTGCCTGACCGGTTATGCCATCTGGGCGCCGGCCTCTGTTGTGATCAAAGCAGCGACAGTGTTCTGTTTTTCCAGAAAGGGCAGGATTATTTCTGTACGAAATCTTATCGGCATAATTCCAGCGTGGGCACTTTGCTGCTGCGGTTATTATATTTATGAAGTAATGCTGGTGGGCAACTTCCTGGCGCCGATGGCCGGTTTATTAGGCTACGTGTCTCAGTGTGTGCTGAGCGGCGTGGTATTCGTACTCATTGGTCTGGCACTGGATAAAGGTAAAATTAAACATACTCTGTTAGATATGAAATAAAATGAAAGACGGCTGAATTTTCAGCCGTCTTTTTTTGCATAAAAGATTGATTTTCCGCGGAAAAACAGTGTTTTTGCCGAATCAGTTGCTATCCCTTTGCCGTATGTATGGATTGCCCGGCGCAGCCGGGGGAATTCACAGAAAAACCGCAGAAAACCAGAGCTTTTGCCGAATCAGTTGCTATCCCAATCCCATTGTGATAAGATTGAGAAAATACATGGAATTTTGGAGATCGTCATGAAACATCCTGAAATCGTAAGCAAAATGACACTGGAGCAGAAGGCAGCTTTTGTCACCGGCGCAGACTACTGGAACCTGAAAGGCGCGCCGGAGCTTGGACTGCCGAAAATCAATATTACAGATGGCTCTCACGGTCTGCGCAAGCAGCAGAAAAACCGCAAAGCATCTGGTGGCATCGGGCTGAATAAATCGATCCCGGCGACCTGTTTTCCACCGGCAGCAACGTCTTCCTGTTCCTGGAACATGGAGCTGCTCCGACAGATCGGTGCGGCTATTGGTGAGGAGTGTGCAGCGGAGGGTACTTCTGTGCTGCTTGGACCTGGCGTTAATATCAAGCGGTCGCCTGTCTGCGGCCGCAACTTTGAATATTATAGTGAGGACCCTTATCTGGCTGGTAAATGTGCAGCGGCATTTGTACAGGGGGTTCAGTCGAAGGGCATTGGCACGTCCCTCAAGCATTTTGCCTGCAATTCTCAGGAGGCATACCGCATGGTCGTCAACGAGGTTGTTGATGAGCGTGCCATGCGTGAATTATACCTGACTGCCTTTGAAATCTGCGTAAAGGAAGCGCAGCCGTGGACTGTGATGAATGCCTATAATCAGGTTAACGGCATTTATGCTTCTCAGAACGGCTATCTGCAGAACACCATTCTCCGCAAGGAGTGGGGATTCGACGGCGTAGTAGTGACGGACTGGGGTTCTTCCGTCAACCGTGTGCCGGGTCTCAAATGCGGCACCGATCTGGAAATGCCTTCCTCCGGTGCGATCAACACAAACAAAATTATCCGTGCAGTGCAGAGGGGAGAGCTGGATGAAGCAATTCTCGACACCCGCGTGGATAACATTGTAGATCTGATTTTAAAAGCAAAGCCAGTGCAGGAAGAATCTCATACATACGATGCAGATGCGCACCATGATATTGCCAGAAAAGTAGCAGAAGAGTCCATGGTTCTGCTGAAAAATGAGGACGGCATTCTGCCGCTGAAAGCAGGGCAGAAGATCGCGCTCATTGGTGAGCTGGCGGTGAGTCCTCGTTATCAAGGGGCAGGTACGTCAATTGTGAACCCGACCAGGATAGACAATGCCCACGATGCGCTGCAGGAGCAGGGTGTTTCGTTTATGTTTGCGAAGGGATATGAAAAACATAGCGATCAGGTTGACCCTGTTCTCATTCAGGAAGCAGTAACCGCTGCAAAAGAAGCAGATACTGCAGTGATATTTGCCGGCCTGACAGAAGAGTATGAAGCAGAAGGCTATGACCGCGAAAATATGAACCTGCCGGAAAATCATAACTATCTCATTGAAGCAGTGGCACAGGTAAACCGAAATGTGGTGGTTGTACTGGTTGGCGGTTCTGTAGTGGAAATGCGTTGGCTGAACAAAGTGAAGGCTGTGCTCAACAGCGGCCTTGGCGGTCAGGCCAGCGGCAGCGCTGCAGCCAATCTGCTGACCGGTAACGTGAACCCGTCCGGTAAAACTTCCGAGACATATCCGCTTTCTTTTAAAGATAACCCAACTTATGGCAATTATCCGGGCAACTCTGTTTCCAGTGAGCACCGGGAGTCTGTTTACATTGGCTATCGTTATTACGACACCGCAAACAAAGAGGTACTGTTCCCATTTGGCCATGGCCTTTCCTATACTACCTTTGCGTACAGTGACCTGCATCTTTCGAAAAAATGTATGATGGATACGGATACCGTAACCGTTACTTTTAAAGTGAAAAACATCGGCACTGTAGATGGCGCAGAAGTGGCGCAGCTTTATGTGAAGGACTGTGATTCCACGATTTTCCGTCCGGAAAAAGAATTGCGAGCCTTTACAAAGGTTTTCCTGAAAGCAGGCGAGGAAAAGACAGTTTCCATGGAGCTTTCAAAGCGCGCCTTTGCGTTTTACAACACAGCCGCAAAAGACTGGACTGTGGAAGGCGGTACTTTTGAAATTTTAGTTGGTGCTTCCAGCCGTGACATCCGCCTGAAAAAAGAGCTGACGGTACTTGCTTCTCAGGCGGTGGAAATCCCGGACTACAGCATGACAGCGCCTTCCTATTATAAAGCGGACCGAAATGGCATGAAGGGTGCAGAATTTGCGGCTGTTTACGGAAAAGCGCTGCCGCCGTCTCAACTGGATAAGACGAAAAAAATTACCATTTACAACTGCCTCAATGATGCAAAGCATACGAAGTGGGGCAAAACAGTTACAGATATTATTCAGTTCATTATGCCAAAACTGGGCGCCGACGGCAGCGGCGAAAGCGCTATGCTTTACGCCATGGCAACGCAGATCCCGATCCGCAACTTTGTTTCCATGAGCATGGGCGTATTTACGCCAAAGATGGCGGAGGCACTGCTGATGATCCTCAATGATGACGACTCCACAGCAAAAGGATTGGGAAAACTTGCTTTTCATCTGTGCATGACACTGCGGAATGTGCCGGACCTGTTCCGATCCATTTAATATTGTTAGAGAAGCCTTCCAGCAGGAGGGCTTTTTAATTGTTTACAAATACAGAGTTGATTCAACAGTGGTTTTATGATATAAGTAATTGTACATTTTTAATTGATAGAAAAAGGAGACTTCTAAATATGAAAAAGAAACTTGCACTGATCGCGGCAGCACTTGTTCTGGCTGTATCCGCAGTATCTCTCACAGCTTGCGGCGGTGAGCCAACAACACCAGACAACGGCGCAGGCGTTGTTGTAACAGATAAGGCTGCAGTTGCAGATTCTGCTGATGCACTGAACCAGGTATGGAACACCTATGCTGAGGACGAGAAGTTTGCAGCAATGGGCGGCGACTACACAACTCCAGTTGACAACGCAGCTGGTCTGATGAACCTGGCAGACAAGGAAACTGTGACAGGTATGCTGCAGCTGCCTGCAGAGTTTGCTTCCCTGGATAAGTGCGCATCTGTTGCATCTCTCATTCACATGATGAACACCAATACTTTCACAGGCGCAGCATACCAGATGACAAACGCAGCTGACGCTGATGCTTTCATCGACGAGCTGAAGGCACACTACCCAACTGTACAGTGGATGTGCGGCACACCGGATACACTGGCTGTGTTCAAGATCAACGGCGGTGACTACGTTGTTGCAGCATTTGGTAATGCAGACCTGATCAACACTTTCACCACAAAGATGCAGACTGTTTACGGCAATAACGTAGCTGTGGCAGCAACTGTAGCACTGGTATAATTTAAAAACTGAGGCAGAAAAATGTTATTTTCCAGTATTACGTTTTTATACTATTTTCTGCCGTGTGTTCTGTTTTTGTATTTCATCGCACCAAGGTTCCTGAAAAACAGCGTGCTGTTACTTTCCAGCCTGTTTTTCTACGCCTGGGGCGAGCCGATATACGTCATTCTGATGGCAGCCTCGATCGTGGTTGGATATGGTTCCGGCCTTCTGATTGAGGCTGTTCGTCCCCGTGGACTCAGGCGGCTTGTGCTTGCACTTGCAGTAACGGCCCATCTGGGTGCGCTGGCGTTCTTTAAATATGCTGATTTCTTTATAGGGAATTTCAGCGCTGCAACAGGACTGCCCATTCCGCTGCTGCAGATCGCGCTGCCGATCGGCATCAGCTTCTACACGTTCCAGATCATCAGCTATCTCGTTGACGTGTACCGCGGAGATGTGGCAGCCCAGAAGAATCCGATCCACTTCGGTGCTTACGTTGCCATGTTTCCGCAGCTGATTGCCGGCCCTGTGGTGCGATACTCTCAAATTGCAGAGGAGCTGAACCATCGCCGCCACAGCCTGGAACACTTTGCCTGCGGTATGCGTCGATTTGTGTTCGGCCTTGCAAAGAAGGTGCTGATTGCCAACAATTTAGGCGCATTGTGTGAGAGCTTCCATGCTTCCGGCGATAAATCGGTCCTGTTCTACTGGCTTTACGCTGTAGCTTTTGCGCTGCAGATCTACTTTGACTTCTCCGGTTATTCAGACATGGCCATTGGCCTTGGCCGTGTATTTGGTTTCCGCTTTGCAGAGAACTTTAACTATCCATTTGTTTCCCGCAGCATTACTGAGTTCTGGCGCCGCTGGCACATTTCTCTGGGCAGCTGGTTCCGGGACTACGTCTACATTCCGATGGGCGGCAGCCGTGTAGGTAAATTCCGCTGGCTGTTTAACATTTTCATCGTGTGGATGATGACCGGTTTCTGGCACGGCGCGGCATGGAACTTTATTGTATGGGGTCTGTTCTTTGCAGCATTGCTGATGATCGAAAAGCTGTTCCTGCATAAATTCCTCAGCAGAACAAAGGTGCTCAGCCGCCTGTATGTGATCCTTGCACTGCTGGTAAGCTTTGTGGTGTTCAGCGCCAGCGATTTACCGCAGGGCATTGCTTACGTAGGCGGTATGTTCGGCGGGGCAGGTGTACCGTTTGTTTCCGGCGAGTTCTGGTACTGTCTGCGCAGCTTTGCTGTGGTGCTGGTGCTGGCAGCGGTTGGTTCCACACCGCTGCTGCGTGTGATCGTAGAGAAGATCAAAGCAAAAGAAGCCGGCACCCGTGTGCTGAACATTCTGGAGCCATTTGCACTGGCAGCGTTGTTGGTGATCGTTACCGGCTATCTGGTGGACGGTTCCTTTAATCCGTTCCTGTATTTCCGGTTTTAGGAGGGCACAGTATGACAACGAAAGTGAAAAATATTGTAGTTGCCCTTCTGATTGCAGTGATTCTTGCAGGCATGGCAGTGTTCGTCTGGCTGAAACCAAATGATAGCTACGCAGAATCAGAGCGGCGGTATCTGGCTTCTTTTCCAAATCTGACATGGGACAGCATCGTTTCCGGCCAGTTTATGGACGAGTTTGAAAGTTATACGCTGGATCAGTTCCCACTGCGGGAAAAACTGCGGACGGTGAAGGCGCTGACAGCATTTTACGGTTTTTATCAACAGGACAACAACGGCATTTACCAGGCGCAGGGTCACCTGAGCAAACTGGAATATCCGATGCAGCCGGCCAATATGGAACACGCTGCAAAACGCTTCCGCTACGTGTATGACAGGTATCTGGCAGAAAGCGGTTCTGCTGTTTATTTCTCCATGATTCCTGACAAGAATTATTTTCTTGCAGAACAGAGCGGCAGACCGTCTCTTGATTATGAGGAATTCTTCTCTGCTATGCAGAAGAAAACAGACTTCATGACGTATATTGACCTTACAGACACACTGGTGTTGGCAGATTATTACTGCACAGATACTCACTGGCGGCAGGAAAACCTGCCGGATACAGCACAGAAGCTGGCCACGGCCATGGGCGTTCCGCTGACGGCATCATATACCACAGAGACGCTGGACGTACCGTTTTACGGTGTGTATGCGGGGCAGTCTGCACTGCCGGTGAAGGCAGACACGCTGTCTTATCTAATGAACGATACGCTTGCACAATGCATTGTGTATGACCATGAAAACGGAAAAGCCATTTCTGTTTATGATATGGAAAAAGCCATGGGGGATGACCCTTACGAATTATTTCTGTCGGGACCGTTATCGCTGATCACGCTGGAAAATCCAGAGGCGGCAACCGACAGAGAACTGATCCTGTTCCGCGACTCCTTCGGCAGCAGCATTGCGCCGCTGCTGGCGGAAGGCTACCGGAAAATTACACTGGTAGATATCCGTTATCTTGCACCGGAGCTGTTGGAGCGTCATATTGATTTCCATGGGCAGGACGTACTGTTTTTATACAGCACTTCTGTACTGAACAACGGCAATACGATCAAATAAAAAGAACCTCGGTACAGCACCGAGGTTCTTTTGTTTATGCGCATACTTCATCCAGTAGGATGTATAAGTTTTCGTCGGAATATTCGATCTCTGATGAAAACAGGCGTGCCAGTTCAATCTGATCTTCTACGGTGAAGCTGCCGGTCAGTGTCCACTGTACAGCGCCCATGGCACGGAGCAGTTCATAACCGAGCGCAGCAAAAGCAGCTCTGTCACCGGCATCGAAAAGATCTACTGCATTGGCAAAGTGGCGGTAGATAAAGTAAACCAGCAGCTGTTCATATTCTGTCTGGCGGTTTGCCATATGCTGCTCGAAGCCGTCAAAATCGGCTGTTTCCCAATTGTTGCGGAGCTGTACCAGCTGATCTGTCCAGGCGTCGTCCAGGCGCTCCAGTGTGAAAAATACCTCTGTCCATTCGCCAAGGGTGCGCTCCGGCAGGGAAGTTTCACACAGAAACAGCATATCATCTACGCGGTCGTAAATTGGTTTTTCTCTGTACTGCAGCATGGCAATTGCCGCATCCCGCAGGTTGATGATTTCATCTTCGCCTTCTGCTTCACCGGTTACTTCCAGTTGTACCGGTTCCTGCTTTGTCAGGATCAGCCGGGCGGCTTCCTCACAGCAAAGGCCAAGGCCTGTCTCTACACGGCCCGGTAATTCATTGCGGAACCGCGGATGGTCGCTGCAGATGCCGCACAGGTGTTCTTCGCCTAAGGTCAGGATAATATCACAGAGATTTTCCTCATTTAAAAACGGGCAGCGGTCATGTTCGCCTAAAATAAAATGAGGCTGCTCACACCAGTTGATTTTTTCTTTCATCCGGCAGCTCAGTTCGCCGGAAACCGTTTTATAAAACGCAGCGGTATCCGGGTCGATGTCAATTTCCCAGCCGATGCAGCAGTTGTGTTTACATGCTTTGTTGATGCACTGAAATTCGTTGTAATAGTCCGGAAATACAAGTTCCATAACAACACACTCCTTTGCAACTATGATAGCACTTCAAAAGCCGCTCTGCAAGGCGCAAAAAAGCCCGGATTTGATCCGGGCTGTCTTTTTATATAAAATTACGGCGCAGCAGCTGAGGCGCACATTTTGTAAGCAGTGTGATGATCAGTACTGTGATGACGATACATGGCAGCATATAGCTTCCATTATAAACGAGACTGTAGATCCATGGCTGCCAGTTTTCCGGCACATAGTCGCCCCAGAGAATCCAGCCGGAAAGGAAGCTGCAGCCAAAGCGCAGCAAACCGCAGACAATGGTGCTGATGCTGTAACCGACTACTTTATTCTGGAAAGGAGCGGCCAGCAGTTTTGCAAGACCAAGAATGGCATAAGCCAGCACATAGTCCAGCAGAATACAGCCGATCTGGCTCCAGATCGTCTGGCAGAACATGACGTTCTGGAAGCCAATGAACATCTGCAGGGAGCCGTGAACCAGGCAGGTAAAACAACCCCATCCGGTGCCGTTGCGCAGACCCATCAGGATCAGCGGCATCATCTCGAGAGAAATGCTGCCGCCCTGCGGAAATTTGAAAATGGTCAGGTAAGAAAGCACCGTAGAGAGGGCGATCATCAGCGCGCCTTCTACCAGAATCCGTGTTCTGTTTCTGATACGCATAGGGGAGCTCCTTTCGCAGAATTAGTCCACAAAACAAAAACGCCTGCAGATACTGCGGGCGTAAGTGTTACAATCATACCTATGCAAAACTTCCTACGCCGGCATTATCCGGATCAGGTCTAGGGTACTCCGCAGCGCGGATCTCAGCCAAAGGGCGCCCCTGTTTTTGTGTCCAGATTCAGTATGACTTTTTTTTGAAGAATTGTCAAGAGGAATCGGAGAATTGTACAGAAAAATGAGAGAATCATGCGCAAAATGACGAAATGGAGTGAAATGGTTGACTTTGGAGTTAGCTTATGCTAACATAGAGTCCATCGGGCAGAATGAATAGAGACGGCAGCAGCTTTCGGTGAAATTGACAGGAAAAGCGGCCGGAAATGTCATTTTGTTAAAAAAGTGTTCATAAAATCATTGACAAATTGGTTAACAAATGCTAACCTATATAGTAGAGTTAGGCTGTGCAAACTTGGGGTTTGCACAATGCCGCATTCTATAGAAAAGAAGGGTTTCTATGTTACCTTTAGCAATGGCAGCCCCTGGAGAGACCTGCACGATCAAACGGATCGGCGGTAAAGATGAAGTTCGCCGCTTTTTAGAGACGCTGGGGTTTGTGGTTGGCGGTGAGATTACGGTTGTTTCAGAAGACAACGGCAGTATGATCATTAACGTAAAAGGCGCCAGAATTGCAATCAGCCGGGAAATGGCAACGAAAATTATGGTTTAATCTTGAATTAAGGGAGAAGCAGAGAATTATGCGTACATTACGAGATGTGAAAGTAGGCCATTCTGCAACTGTTGTAAAGCTGCATGGCGAAGGTGCTCTCAAGCGCCGCATTATGGATATGGGTATCACAAAGGGCGTGGAAATTTATGTTCGCAAAACAGCGCCGCTGGGTGACCCAATCGAAGTAACAGTGCGCGGTTATGAGCTTTCCCTGCGCAAGGCGGACGCTGCGATGGTAGAGGTACAGTAATTAAGATAAATTTCCGGAATGGTTTCCGGTTTTGTAAGTTGGACGGCAGTCCAACTCTCTTTTTGAGAAAAGGTTAGACGAGACTAATTTAGTTTAGCAAAGGCTAATCTCAGGCAAATATACATCGAGAGGAAGTTATATAATGTCATTGAAAATCGCACTTGCGGGTAACCCAAATAGTGGTAAAACGACATTATTCAACGCCCTGACCGGTTCCAACCAATATGTTGGTAACTGGCCGGGTGTTACAGTAGAAAAGAAAGAGGGTAAGCTGAAAGGCAATAAGGACATCATCGTTATGGACTTGCCTGGCGTATATTCTCTTTCTCCATATACACTGGAAGAAGTGGTAACGAGAAATTATCTGGTCCATGACCGTCCTGATGCGATCCTGAATATCGTAGACGGTACCAACCTGGAGCGTAACCTGTATCTGACCACACAGCTCTGTGAGCTGGGCATTCCGGTTGTTATTGCCATCAACATGATGGATATTGTGCGAAAGAACGGCGATATCCTGAATCTGGAGCAGCTTTCCAAGAATCTCGGCTGTGAGGTTGTGGAAATCTCTGCGCTGAAGAATACCGGTATTCAGGAGGCGGCAGAAGCTGTGGTGCGCAAAGCGCAGGAAGCAAAACCGCTGCAGCCGGTCCACAGCTTTGACAGGCGGGTGGAAATGGCGCTGGACGAGATTGAGGCAAAGCTCAGTGGTACTTCTGTTCCGGAGGATCAGCGGAGATTCACAGCAATCAAACTGTTTGAGCGAGACAGCAAGATCGGTGAGATCATGGGTGAGCTTCCAAACGTGGAGTCCATCATTGCAAAAACAGAGCAGGTGATGGATGACGACTGCGAGAGTATCATCACCAATGAACGATACAACTATATTTCATCTATCATTAAAGATTGCTACAAAAAGCGCGTGCACCGAAAAGATACCATCTCTGATAAAATCGACAAGGTGGTAACCAACCGCTGGGCGGCGCTGCCGATCTTTGCGCTGGTCATCTTTATTGTATATTACATCTCTGTTTCTACGGTGGGCACCATCGTAACAGACTGGATGAACGACGGCGTGTTCGGTGAGGGATGGCATCTGTTCGGCATTGGACAGGGCGCTTATGAAGAAGCCGGTGCAGAGTACGAACTGCAGCAGGCGAAAGTGGAAGCGTTCCTTGGTGCGGCAGATGAGGCCGGTATTGAAACAGAAGGCGCAATGGCCGCTCTGGAGTTTGATGCGGAAGCCTTTGAAAGCGAAGAAGAAGCCGCCGCTGCGCAGGCTGCAGCCAACGCCGACCTGAATGCTTTTATTGCGGAGGCAAATAAGGCAAACCTGACGACTACGCTGGACATTGAAAATGAAGAAGGCGTGGTAGAGGAAACACTGGCCATCAACACGGCGGAATTCCAGACTGCACTGGCAGCGGAAGAACCGCAGCCGGGCGATTTCGGCCCATACATTCCGGGCATCCCGGTTGGCATTGAAGCAGCCCTCGATGCTGTTCACTGCGTAGACTGGCTGAAGAGTCTGATCCTGGATGGCATCGTAGGCGGTGTTGGTGCAATTCTCGGTTTCGTACCGCAGATCCTTGTACTGTTCTTCCTGCTGGCAATTCTGGAAGGCTGCGGCTATATGTCCCGTATTGCATTTATTCTGGACAGAATTTTCCGCAAGTTCGGTCTTTCTGGTAAGTCCTTCATCCCAATGCTGGTTGGTACCGGCTGCGGCGTGCCGGGCATTATGGCATCCCGTACCATTGAAAACGAGCGTGACCGCCGCATGACCGTTATGACAACGACCTTCATGCCTTGCGGTGCAAAAATGCCGATCATCGCGCTGATTGCAGGTGCGATTTTCGACGGCGCATGGTGGGTTGCTCCGGCAGCGTACTTCATTGGTATTGCAGCCATCGTAGTTTCCGGTATTATTCTGAAGAAAACAAAACCATTCTCCGGCAATCCTGCTCCGTTTATCATGGAGCTGCCGGCATATCATATTCCAACACCGGGCAGTGTGCTCCGCAACACCTGGGAGCGCGGCTGGTCCTTTATTAAAAAGGCTGGCACTGTAATCCTGCTGTCCTCCGTGCTTCTCTGGTTCCTTCAGGGCTTCGGCTGGGAGGCAGGCGGCTTCGGCCTGGTATCCGACTACAACAACTCCATTCTGGCTTACTTTGGCCGTGGTTTTGCGTGGATCTTTACTCCGCTTGGCTGGGGCAACTGGCAGTCTGCTGTTGCAACTGTTACCGGTCTCCTGGCAAAGGAAAACGTTGTAAGTACCTTCGGCGTGCTGTATGGCTTTGCTGGTGTTTCTGAAAACGGCGCAGAAGTATGGGGGGCACTTACATCCAACTTCACAGGCCTCTCTGCAATGTCCTTTATGATCTTCCAACTGCTGTGTGCACCTTGCTTTGCAGCAATCGGTGCCATCCGCAGAGAGATGCACAACTTCAAGTGGACTGTATTTGCAATCGCTTACCAGTGTGTATTCGCATATGCGATCTCTCTGATGGTTTACCAGTTTGGCATGCTGTTCTCCGGTCAGGGTTATGACCCGATCTTCACAACAGCGGCAATCGTTGTTGCAGCATTTATGCTGTTCATGCTGGTTCGCCCATACAAGCAGAGCAACGGTCAGATCAAAACAAAAGTCCGTACAAAGTAAAGGAGGCTGAACGATGCTGGCAGCAATTCTCGGTTCCATCGGTGTCGGAGTTGTCCTTGCAATTGTTCTTGCACTGATCATCTGGAAGATCGTGCGTGACAAAAAAGCAGGCAAGTCCTTCTGCGGCGGCAATTGTAATGCCTGCGGCGCAGGATGCCATCGTGGATGTTCTGGTTGCCCAGGTACGGCCGAAACCGATACGGAAGAAACTGAATAAATAAAATTACCCTCCGGAACGAACCGGAGGGTTTTTATTTTCCCAGCTTGACATTCGACAGAAAAGAATCACAAAATTGAAACCGGATTGCGCATTGTTTCGACAATGCAATCGTGTTATACTGAAAACAGAAGTTTATGGAAAAGGAGACTTGCAAATGAAAAAGATAATTCTCGCAGCAATGCTGGCGGCAATTACAGCAGTTTCTGCTGTGTCCATGACAGCCTGCGGCGGGGGAGAACCATCCCAGCCTGCAGATTCTGTTGTAAGTGTGCAGCCGGTGGCAGACCAGAACCTGAATAATCTGACCGGCGAAACAGACCTGACAGACGAAGCAGTTGGCAAGCGCCCTGTTGCTGTAATGATCAATAACATTGAGTCGTCTCTGCCGCAGTATGGTATTTCCAGTGCGGACCTGATGTTTGAAACACTGGTAGAAGGCGGCATTACCCGTATGATGGCTGTTTACGGCGATTATACACAGGTTCCGAACGTCTGCTCCATCCGCAGCTGCCGCTACTATTATCCGATCCTGGCAGAGGGTCTGGATGCGCTGTATATCCATTGCGGCGCCGACATGACCATTGCCATGGATACCCTGAACAGACTTGGCACAGACCGCTTTGACGGCAATGCCGGCAACACTCTGCTGTTCGAGCGCGACCAGGATCGTCTGCAGAGTTACTCTGTAGAGCACACCATGATGCTGAAAGGCGCCAATGTGCCGCAGGCCATGGCCAATGCCAATATGCGCACCGATCTGGATTCCGGCAAGAATGTACCGCTGTTTGATTTCAACACAGAAGGCGTGCTGGTACAGCCGGAGAACGGTGCAAACCCATGCACCAGAGTGGACTTCCAGTATTCCGGTTACTACTACAGCACATTCCGCTATGATACTACCGACAAAACTTACTACAAGCGCCACAACGGCAGCCCGCACATGGACATTACAACCGGTGAACAGCTGAACTACACCAACGTATTTGTACTGGAAACCGATATTTCTGTTCGTGACGAAAAGAAGGGCCTGATGGATGTTGACTGGACAGGCGGCACCGGCTACTATATTTCCGGCGGCGCATCCCAGCAGATCAAATGGTCCAAGCCAAATGAGTCTGCGTCCATTCAGATCACAGACCTGAACGGCAGACCAATCAAGGTAAATACCGGTAAGAGCTATTTTGGTATTATTAACTATGGCGATGCCACCCTCAGTGTAGAAGAAAGCTATTAACAGGCAATAAAAAAGAACCCCGGCTTCGGCTGGGGTTCTTTTGCTTACATATTACATCATCGGGGAGAGTGCATTGAGGATCGACCGGATAAAGCGGCGGATCCACGGTGTTTTTCTGCAGAATTCCAGAGAAATCTGTCTGCACTTTTGCTGTGTCTGTAAAAAGTCCTCTCGAATGTCAAGGATGGCCGGTGTGTGATACATCCAGCAGCCGCACTCAAAGTGGAGGTACAGGCTGCGGTAGTCCAGGTTAATGGTACCGACCGTTGCATACAGGTCGTCGCACACAAACATTTTTGCATGGACAAAGCCCGGTGTGTACTCGTAAATTTTCACGCCGCGCTCAATGAGCGGTTCGTAGTTGGCGCGTGTCATTTCAAAAACATACTTTTTGTCCGGAACATGCGGTGTGATGATTCGCACGTCGACGCCGGAGAGGGCTGCGTTCTGCAGGGCAGAGACGATCTCATTACTGAGGATCAGGTACGGGGTTGTGATGTACAGGTACTTCTTTGCCCGTGTGATCATATTCAGATAAACGTTTTCACCCACAACTTTATCATCCCATGGGCTGGCGTTATATGGCTGCACAATACCTGGTGCCTGCACTACGCCGTCCTGGTGAATGTACGGGCGGTACAGGTTGAAGTTTTCTTCCACCATCGCTGCGCTTGCCCACATGGAGAGGAACATGACAGTCAGGTTCCACACGCCTTCGCCGCGGAGGAGCACTGCTGTGTCTTTCCAGTGACCGTGCGGGCTGTTGATGTTGATATACTCATCTGCCAGATTAATGCCGCCGGTAATGCCGGTGTGGCCATCGATGATCATGATCTTGCGGTGGTCACGGTTGTTGAGCACCGCACTGACGACCGGGTTGAACGGATTAAATCGATGGCATTTGATGTTGAATTTCTTCAGCACCTTCTCGTAATTACGCGGCAGCTTTTTGTTGATGCATCCGAAGTCATCGTAAATAATACGGACATCGACGCCGTGGGCTGCTTTTTCTTTCAGAACTTCCAGAATGGAGTTCCAGAATTTGCCTTCTTCCAGAATAAAATATTCCAGGAAAATATAATGCTTTGCTTTTCGCAGCTCCTCCATCAGGCGCCGGAATTTCACCTCGCCGCTTGGCAGGTATTCCACGTGGGTGTTGGCATAAGGCGGACAGAAAGAACTTTTTGCAATGTATCGGGACTGCAGTTCCGCATCCATGTTTTCTTTTCCAATGGACTGCAGCAGCGGCTCGTAATCTTTTGGCGGTGCCAGGTTCTGCCGCATCTTCCGTTCAATGCGGAGAATACGCTTGTGCTTCCAGCGGGAAGGTTTGTTGCCGCCAAGAACAAGATAGAAAATACCGCCGATGACCGGTGAGATGATGATCGGGATCAGCCAGGCTATTTTATAAGCCGGGTGGCTCTTGTTGTTGATGATCCGCCATGCGGCAAAGAAGCGAACGCCGACCAGGATAAATCGAATATAGTGATACTGGTCTTCCAGTGTGAACATAAACAGTGACAACAGCACCAGCTGAATGAACAGCAGCAGCGATACAATAAAAGCTCTGCTGATAAAAACTTTCAGTAATCTTTTCACAGTTCGCCTCCTTTCCATTTCTTGGATTTCTATACTTATGATAGCACGGTTGTTTTTTCTTTTCAATCATTTTCGAGTATTTAGGTATTCTTTCATAAAATACCTGTAATTTTCTTTTTACATATGATTTTAAGCGGATTTTGTTGCAATTTTATGGAAAGTGTGTTTCAATTTTGTTAAAGATAACTTCACCCTGATGAAGGAGAGGGAAGATTATGGAAACAGAAAAGAAAACACAACAGGGAGATTGTCTCTCCCTCGAGGAAATGGATGCCTGTCTGGCAGAATATGTGGATAGAAATAATCTTTTTATTTATCCGGTGCTGGATTCTACCAACACAGAGGCAAAGCGGCTGGCAGCAAACGGCGGCGCTCATCATACAGTGGTACTGGCCGAAGAACAGACCGGCGGCCGCGGCAGACTGGGCAGAAGTTTTTTCTCGCCGAAAGGCAGCGGTATTTACATGAGCGTTATTCTGCGCCCGACCTGCTCCATGGAAAAGTCTGTGATGATCACCACGGCGGCTTCTGTGCTGGTGTGCCGCGCTGTGGAGCAGGTGACAGGAAAACAGTGCAAAATTAAATGGGTGAACGATATTTACGCAGAAGAGCGGAAAATCTGCGGCATTCTCACCGAGGCGGTGGCCAGCCCGGCAACCGGCCGCATCGATAGTATTGTGCTTGGGATCGGTATTAATTTTCAGCGGAAGGAATGTGATTTTCCGGAAGAGATTCAGGGAAAAGCCGGCGCAATTTACAGCGATGACACGAACGGTGTTACCCGAAATCAACTGGCGGCAGCGCTGATCAATCTGCTGCCGAAATTGGATGAAATGCTGGAAAGCGGCAGCTATCTGCCGGAATATAAAGCGCGTTCACTGGTACTTGGCAGGGAGGTGCAGGTAGTTTCCGGCAGCGAAACAAAGACTGCTATGGTGGAAGATATTGACAGCACCGGCGGCCTCGTAGTTCGTTGGTCAGACGGGACTCCCAGCTGTATCCGCACCGGTGAAGTGAGCATTCGCGGTCTGTTTGCAAAAGAGTGAAAAAACCGCAGTATTCTGCAGAATCTTCTCAAAATCGCCTTGCTTTCCAACCATCGGTATGATACAATAAAAAAACTTACCTTTTTAATAGCGAAAAGACAGGTTTGGGAGAGAAGAAACGTGAAAAAGAAGAATTTTAAAAAGATTGGCGCGCTGCTTGCGGCAATGGTAATGGCAGCAGCTGTTACTGTAACAATGGCAGGCTGCGGTGGCGGCAGCGAACCTGCACCGGAGCAGGGGGATTCTGAAAACCAGGGTACAGCAGCTTCTGTGCAGGTGGTTCAGGTAGATACCAAAGGTGTAGTTCCAAAGGAGCATCTGGTTGTTGAAACAGAATACGGTGAAGTAAACCTGACCGGCATTGATCTGGAAAAACCGATGATTGCCCTGACTTTTGACGACGGTCCTGGCAGTGGTACTGAAAAGATTCTTCGTGTTCTGCAGGAGAACAATGCAAAAGCAACTTTCTTCGAACTGGGCAGCAATGTGGAGAATTATCCGGAAATGACAAAGAAGCTGGCTGATGCAGGTATGCAGGTTGCCAGCCATACATACAGCCACATGGATCTGTCAGAACTTTCTGCAGAGGATATCAAAGATCAGCACAGCAAGACAGAAAATGCTGTAAAAGCAGCGGCCGGTGTTGATATTACCGCCATGCGCGTACCGTACGGTTCTGTGGATGACACTGTAAAATCCAACACACAGTATCCGATCATTCTGTGGAGTATCGATACGCTGGACTGGTCCAGCCGCGATGCTACAGCAATCTGCAACTCTGTTTATAATGTGACCGTAGAAGACGGTGATATTCTGCTGTTCCACGATATTTATGATTCTACAGCAGATGCAATTGAAATTCTTGTTCCTTACCTGAAGAACCAGGGCTTCCAGTTGGTAACAGTAGACCAGATGTTTGCAGCAAAAGAAGTAAAACTGGCAAAGGGCGGCGTATACAGCGACGCCTGTGCTTATTAATATGCAAAGAAAAATCTGTCGGAAACGGCAGATTTTTTTATTTGCAGAATTACAGCAGAGATATTGAAATTGAAAAAAATCTGCTGTTGTGAACAGGAAAAGATTCTTCCGATGAATTTTGTAATTTTTCACATTTTTACTGCACCTTTGTGTAATTCTATGTTATAATATTATTAACTTTATCTATGTGTATTTTTGAATATACATAGCGATGGAAAATACGTTAATTTTTTGTATTATCTGAAAAGGCGGTGCGCAGTATGGATAGCTATCGTTTATCTCTGGCAAAAATTAAAAAGGAATTGTCCCTGAAAACACTCTACACTCCAATGGATCTGGAGATGCTGTATGTAACATCTCGAGAAGTGAATCGTCCGGGTCTGGAAATGACCGGTTATCTGGAGCATTTTGAACCAAATCGTATTATTGTAATGGGTAATCAGGAGGTTTCCTATCTGAAGGAAATGGATGATGAAGCAAAGCGGAAGGCTTTGGGCTACATTCTCCCTGCAAAACCACCGGCAATCATCATTGCCCGCAGTTTTCAGCCAAGCGAGCTGTTCATGGAAATGGCAGAGCAGTATAAGGTGCCTGTATTTTCCTCTGATGACGAGACTTCCAACGTAACAGCAGCTCTTGTTTCTCTGCTGAACGTAGAACTGGCACCACGCGTAACACGTCATGGTGTTCTGGTAGAAGTTTACGGTGAAGGTATCTTCATTGTTGGTGACAGCGGCGTTGGCAAGAGCGAAACAGCCATTGAACTGGTAAAGCGCGGCCACCGTATGATCGCAGATGATGCTGTTGAGATCCGCCGTGTTTCTGCAAAAACACTGGTTGGTTCTTCTCCAGCCAATATTCGTCATTTCAGTGAACTCCGCGGTATTGGTATCATCAACGTTGCAAGCCTGTTTGGTATGGGCGCCGTTAAGCCAACAGAGAAAATTGATTTTATTGTAAAACTGGAACAGTGGGACAATACGAAATCCTACGACAGAATGGGTCTGAACAGAGAATATACAGAAATTCTGGGTCTGAAGGTACCGGTTCTTACCATTCCTGTGCGCCAGGGACGAAATCTGGCTGTTATTATTGAAGTAGCAGCGATGAACAATCGCCAGAAGATCAGCGGCAACGATGCTGCGATCGAGCTGATGAAACATCTTGGTATGGATCCGGATCTGATGCAGATGCCGGAAACCATGATCAAACTGGATATTTAAGCAAATAATTTTTTGAGATAGATGCGAGGTAAAGATGAATCGAATTGAAACGTTTGGCGCAGCGGCAGAAGCGCTTGGCTGCAAGGTGCAGTACAACGAACCGATGAATAAGCACACTACATTTAAAATTGGCGGCCCTGCGGATGTATTTGTAACGGTAGAAAATGAGGCGGCGCTGAAAGCTGTTGTTGCAGAAGCACTGCGTCTGGAACTGCCTTATCACGTGATCGGCAAGGGTTCCAACCTGCTTGTCAGCGATGACGGTATGCGCGGTGTTGTAATTTTGCTGGCAGGAGAGTTTGCATCGGTTACTGTCAACGGCAGTCAGATTACAGCAGGTGCGGCAGCCAGCCTTGCAGCAGTATGCAAAGCAGCGCTGGAGAACAGCCTGACAGGTATGGAATTTGCGTGGGGCATCCCTGGTTCTGTTGGTGGTGCATTGTTCATGAATGCCGGTGCTTATGGCTCTGAGATGAAGAACGTGGTTGTGTCCTGCACCCACATGACACCGGACGGTGAGATCCATACCCTGACACTGGAAGAAATGGATCTCCGTTACCGCCACAGCGTATACCATGCGCTGGATGCAGTGATCCTCACTGTGACAGTAGAACTGAAAGCAGGGGAGCAGGCAGCGATTCAGGCGGCAATGGATGACTTTATTACACGCCGCAAAACAAAGCAGCCGCTGGAATTCCCAAGCGCAGGCAGTGTGTTCAAGCGTCCGGAAGGCTACTTTGCAGGTGCCCTTGTGGAGCAGTGCGGCCTGAAGGGCAAGACCATTGGCGGTGCGCAGGTCAGCGAAAAGCACGCAGGCTTTATTATTAACATTGGCGGCGCAACCTGTCAGGATGTGCTGGATCTGGTAGCATTTATTCAGAAAACGGTATTGGAAGAAACTGGTGTCACATTGGAGTGTGAGATCCGTCCGGTTTCCTGAGGAAGATAAAAGAGGGAAATAGTATGGAATTTGTAATTGTAACAGGCTTATCCGGTGCCGGTAAATCCGTCGCTATTGATGCTATGGAGGATATCGGTTTTTATTGCCTTGATAATATCCCGCCAAAGCTGATCCTTGATTTTTACGATCTGTGTCAGCAGTCCAAAGGCGGCTTTGAGCGTGTTGCCGTTGTAACAGATATTCGCAGTGGTGAGAATTTCCTCACCCTGTTTGAGTCTCTGGAGCGGATGAAGGAAGAAGAAAAATCTTATAAAATTCTGTTTCTGGATGCATCCCATCCGGTGCGCATGAAGCGCTACAAAGAAACACGCCGCCGTCATCCGCTGATCGATGATCAGGTCATTTCTCTGGAAGATGCGATTCTGAAAGAAGAGGAAATGCTGAAGCCGGTGAAGGAGATCGCGGATTATATCATCGATTCCACTCATACTACACCGGCGCAGATGCGCCAGCGGATCGCCAATCTGTTTCTGTGCGATTCCTGTGATGCACTGGCTGTGACCTGTGTATCTTTTGGCTTTAAACATGGTGTGCCTGCGGAGGCAGACCTTGTATTTGACGTGCGCTGTCTGCCGAATCCATACTATATTCCGGAACTGAAACATCAGACCGGCCTTGATGAGCCGGTGAAAAATTACGTGCTCAAGTGGAAGGAAACAAAGGGCCTGATCACCCGTATTATTTCCCTCATTGATTATTCTCTGCCGCTGTACTGCACAGAGGGCAAGAGCCAGCTTGTTATTGCCATTGGCTGCACCGGCGGCCATCACCGCTCTGTTGCACTGACACAGCTGCTGTATGAGCATCTGTTGAAGAACGACGTTCGTGTCAGCGTGAATCACAGAGATATTCACAAATAGGAGAAAGCTATGTCCTTTTCAGTAGAAATTAAAAATGAATTATGCAGACTGTCGACAGAGCATGACTGCTGCCGCAAAGCATTATGTTACGGTATGATGCGTTTTGCGCGGAACTTTTCTGACCGTGCTGTGTCCATTGTAACAGAGCACCCGGGTTTTGCACGCCTTGCAGCCTCTGTGCTGGCAGAAGAGTGCGGTGTGTTTGTGGATATGCAGACGAAGATCACCCACCGTAAGCAGACACCGGAAAGCTGCACCGTTACCGTTGTGGGCGATGACCAGCGTATGATGCTGATCGATCACTTCGGTCACAGCAAAGATGAGATCCATGGCCGCATTAATCGTGCAAACCTGGAGGATGAGTGCTGTCATGCTGCCTTTCTGCGCGGCGTATTCCTTGCCTGCGGCAGCGTGATCAACCCGGAGAAAGAGTACCATCTGGAGTTCTCCGTGGTACATATGCACCTGGCAGAAGATCTTTCTCAGCTGCTGGCAGAGCAGATGAATCTGAACGTACAGCCGTCCATCATTCAGCGTAAGGGCTCCTACGTGCTGTA